>NZ_AGBF01000067.1 GCF_000225525.1 Streptomyces zinciresistens K42
CGGTGGCCCGGCCCCCGGACGGGGGTGCGGGCGGGCCGGCCGGCGCGACTACCCTGGAAGGTCGATCGTCCCCCTGGGCAGGAGAGAAATGGCCGTCAACCTGGTCAATGTCGAGAACGTCAGCAAGGTGTACGGCACCCGCGCCCTGCTCGACGGGGTCTCGCTCGGCGTCTCCGAGGGGGACCGCATCGGCGTCGTCGGCCGCAACGGCGACGGCAAGACCACCCTGATCCGGATGCTGGCCAAGGTGGAGGAGACCGACACCGGCCGGGTCACGCACTCCGGCGGACTGCGCCTCGGCGTGCTCACCCAGCACGACTCGCTCGACCCCGCCGCCACCGTCCGCCACGAGGTCGTCCGCGACATGGCCGACCACGAGTGGGCGGGCAACGCCAAGGTCCGCGACGTGCTCACCGGCCTCTTCGGCGGCCTGGACCTGCCCGGTTTCCCGCAGGGCCTGGACACCGTCATCGGCCCCCTCTCCGGCGGTGAGCGCCGGCGCATCGCGCTCGCCAAGCTCCTCATCGAGGAACAGGACCTCGTCGTCCTGGACGAGCCCACCAACCACCTCGACGTCGAGGGCATCGCCTGGCTCGCCGGACACCTGCGCGAACGGCGCTCGGCGCTCGTCTGCGTCACCCACGACCGCTGGTTCCTCGACCAGGTCTGCACCCGCATGTGGGACGTCCAGCGCGGCGACGTCCACGAGTACGACGGCGGCTACTCCGACTACGTCTTCGCCCGCGCCGAACGCGAGCGCATCGCCGCCACCGAGGAGGTCAAGCGGCAGAACCTCATCCGCAAGGAGCTGGCCTGGCTGCGCCGCGGCGCGCCCGCGCGCACCTCCAAGCCGCGCTTCAGGGTCGAGGCCGCCAACGAGCTCATCCAGGACGTGCCGCCGCCCCGCGACAGCGGCGAGCTGATGAAGTTCGCCTCCTCCCGGCTCGGCAAGACGGTCTTCGACCTGGAGGACGTCACCGTCCAGGCCGGCCCCAAGGTGCTGCTGAAGCACCTGACCTGGCAGCTCGGCCCCGGCGACCGCGTCGGCCTGGTCGGCGTCAACGGCGCCGGCAAGACCTCCCTGCTGCGCGCGATGGCCGAGGCGGCCCGGACCGAGGGCGAGACCCAGCCCGCCGCCGGCCGGATCGCCGTCGGAAAGACCGTCAGACTCGCCTACCTGTCCCAGGAGGTCGCCGAGATCGACCCCGACCTGCGGGTGCTGGAGGCCGTGCAGCAGGTGCGCGAGCGCGTCGACCTCGGCAAGGGCCGGGAGATGACGGCCGGTCAGCTCTGCGAGACGTTCGGCTTCGGCAAGGAGAAGCAGTGGACGCCGGTCGGCGACCTCTCCGGCGGCGAGCGGCGGCGGCTGCAACTGCTGCGCCTGCTCATGGACGAGCCCAACGTCCTCTTCCTCGACGAGCCCACCAACGACCTCGACATCGAGACCCTGACCCAGCTGGAGGACGTGCTCGACGGCTGGCCCGGCTCGATGGTCGTGATCTCCCACGACCGGTTCTTCGTCGAGCGCACCACGGACCGGGTGTTCGCCCTGCTCGGCGACGCCACCCTGCGGATGCTGCCGCGCGGCATCGACGAGTACCTGGAGCGCCGCCACCGCATGGAGGCGCAGGTCGCCGCCACCGCGTCCGCGCCGGCCGCCGGGAAGGCGGCGCCCGAGCGCAGCGCGGCCGATCTGCGCGCCGCCAAGAAGGAGTTGCAGAAGATCGAGCGCCAGCTCGACAAGGTCGCCGAGCGGGAGACCGCGCTGCACGCGCGGATCGCCGAGCACGCCACCGACTTCGCCAAGGTCGCCGAACTCGACGCCGAGCTGCGCGACCTGGCCGGCCAGCGCGACGAACTCGAACTGCGCTGGCTGGAATTGGCCGAGGACGCGTAGCGCCGCGACCGGAAAGGTTCCCCGGACCGCTGCGTCCGCACCGGTTCCCGGGGGAACCGCACCGGGTGAACGGCGCGTGAAGACGCATAACGAGGGCGTCACAGGCCGGTTCTCCCTTGGGTACAGGGGTGTACGGGGCCCGTTGTGCTGTCGGTGGCGGGTGATAGAAAGGGCCGTCTGGGAACAGTCCGAGAATCGCCGGTGTGGCGAAAACGCGACGGCACAGGACGTGGCACGCACCGGCTCACCAAGGGGGAACCACTCATGAGCCAGCCGCCCAACCAGCCGCCGCAGGGCGGTTCCGGTCCACCGCAGGACCCCCGCCAGGGCGGCTTCGGCCCACCGCAGACCCCGCCGCCCCAGGGCGCGCCCCAGACACCCCCTCCGCCGCAGACCCCGCCGCAGGCGCCCCCGCCCCCGCAGGGCCCGCCCGCCGCGCCGCCGCAGCCCGGCTACGGCTACCCGCAGCAGCCCCCGCCGCAGCCCGGCCCCTACACGAGCGGCCCGTACGGCCAACCGCCGCAGCAGCCGGGCCCCTACGGCTATCCGCAGCAGCCCGGCCCCTACGGCCAGCAGCCCCAGCAGGGCTACGGCTACCCGGCCCAGCCGCCGTACCCGGGCGGACCGGGCCCCGGCTCGCGCAACCCCTTCCGGGGCAGGCCCGCCCTCGCCATCGGCGCGGCGGTGCTCGCGCTCGCCGTCATCGGCGGCGGGGCGTACGCGCTCACGAGCGGCGGTGGCGACGGCCCGAAGAAGCCGGTCGCCCGGACGAGCGACGACCCCAAGGGCTCGGCGTCCCCGAGCGCGGAGGAGAGCAGCGGCGGGGGTGGCGGTGGCGGTGCCGACCCCGACAACCTCAACGGCGGCCGCCAGGCCGGCGAGGCGAAGGTGCTCTGGTACAAGCAGGCGCCGGACGCCCCCGGTTCGGGCGCCGACGCCCCCGGCATGTGGATCACCGGCAAGACCGCGGTGAAGGCGGCGTACAAGCAGGTCTTCGGCTACCGGGTGAGCGACGGCGAGGCCGCCTGGAACCCGATCACCCTCCCGGAGAAGATCTGTTCGGCCACTCCGCAGAAGTCGTCCGACGGCAAGGTCGTCGTGGCCTACATGAGCGGCAGCAGCGACCGCGCCAAGTGCAACCAGCTCCAGCAGATCGACCTCGACACCGGGGCGAAGGGCTGGAAGGGCACGGTCGCCGAGGGCGGTCTGTTCGACAGCACCCTGAAGGTGGAGCTGTCCATCACCGGCAAGACCCTGATGGTGGGCCGCTCCCAGTCCGGCACCGCCTACGACATCGCCACCGGCGACCGGATGTGGACCAAGCAGCGCTACGGCGACAAGTGCTTCCCCGACGCCTTCGCGGGCGGCGAGAAGCTGATCGGCGTCGCCTCCTGCGACGCGAGCGGCAGCAACGAACACGACGAGATCCAGCTCCTCGACCCGGCCTCGGGCAAGGCCAAGTGGACCCGCAAGCTCGACAAGGGCTGGCGCGTGGCGCGCGTCTTCTCCGTCGACCCGCTGGTCGTCTACAGCACCAACAAGGAGAAGAAGACGTGGAACATCTCCACGTTCCAGGCCAACGGTGAGCGCCGCTCGCAGGTCGGCGTGAGCATCGAGATCGGCGCCGAGTGCGGCTGGGCCATCCTCCAGCGCGCCCTCCAGGGCTGCGGCGGTGTGGTCGCCGACGACGACACGCTCTACATGCCCACCAAGGCGGTCGCGCGGGCCAACGAGATCGTCGCGATCAGCCTCTCCAGCGGCAAGGAGAAGTGGCGCGTCAAGTCCCCCGCGGAGGAGACGATGCTGCCGATCAGGATCGAGGACGGCAAGCTCGTCGCCTATGTGGGGGCGACCTACGACACGGGCGGCCAGGTCGTGGCCGTCCCGCTCACCGGAAGCAGCCGCGAGCCGGTGAAGCTGTTGCAGAACCCGGCAGGCGCCGCCGAAGTGGAGAACGGTTTCTTCTCCAAGACCTACGCCTGGGTCGACGGCCGGTTCTACCTGTCGAGCACCCGGCTCAGCGGCAGGGACGACGCCAAGGAGAAGCTGATCCTCGCCTTCGGCAAGTGATCCGGCGCGGGTGCCCGGCACCCGCGCCCCCGCCGTGTCCCGCACGCCCGCCGTCCCCCCTCCCGAGGTGCCCCCGCCATGACGCAGCCCCCGCCCCCGCCGCCCCACCAGCCCCCGCAGGGCGGTTTCGGCCCGCCCCAGGACCCGCCGCCCCAGCAGCCGGGGCAGCAGCCCCACCAGCCTCCGCAGCCGCAGGCCCAGCCCCCGCAGGGACCGCCCGTGCCGCCCGCCGGCCCGCCCCAGCAGCCCGGCTACGGCTACCCGCAGCAGCCCCAGCAGTTCCCTCCGGCCGCCCCGTACGGCTACCCGGGCCAGCAGCCCAACCCCTACGCCCAGCCCCAGAACCCGTACAGCCAGCCGCCCGGCTACGGCTATCCCCAGCCGGGCATGCCGACGCATCCGCAGCCGCACACGGTGGCCGGCGGCGCGGGCGGTTCGAACGGCTCGCGGACGGCCGTCGTCGTGGCCTCGGTCGTCGTGGTGATCGCCCTGGTCGTCAGCGGCGTGTGGCTGTACACGTCCAGGGACGGCGGCGGCAAGGACGAGACCGCGACGTCCGGCGGCGGCACCGGCGGTGGCACGGGCGGACAGGGCGGCGGACCGGGCGGCGGTGCCGACACCCCCGACGGCACGGAGAAGGTGCCCTCCGACCCCAACTCCGACCTGCTCTTCAAGATCCCCTCACCCGACGTCCCGAACGGCACCAGCGTCGTCGTCTCGGGCTCCTGGCTGACCGGCAAGGCGTACGTGAAGAGCGGCGTCTCCGAGATCGTGGGCTACGACCCCGGGAAGGGCACCAGGCTCTGGACCCTCAAGCTGCCGGGCCCCGTCTGCCAGGCCAGCAAGCAGGTCACCGCGGACGGCGTCACCGCCGTCGCCTTCCAGCCCGCCAAGCCCACCAAGGAGCGGCCCTCCTCGGGTTGCAGCCAGCTGGCGGCGATCGACCTCGGCACCGGCAAGAAGCTCTGGACGAAGAGCGCGAAGACCGGCGGCCGGGCGCTGAACTTCGACAACGTCACGGTCAGCGGCGGCACGGTCGCCGCGGGCGGCATCAGCGGCGGCACCGCCTTCGACATCAAGACGGGCAAGCAGCTGTGGGCCCCGAAGTCCGGCGGCGGCTGCTACGACCTCGGGTACGCGGGCGGCCCCAGGCTGGTCGCGGTCCGCAAGTGCGGCAGCTACGACCAGCCCCAGCTCGGCATCCAGACCATCGACCCGAAGAGCGGGAAGGTGATCTCCGAGTACAAGATGGCCGAGGGCGTCGATTACGCGAGCGTGATCTCCACCGAGCCGCTCGTGGTCGCCGCCGAGGTCGGCGAGTCCGACGCCATCGGCATCTCGGACGCCTTCTCGATCGACAACAGGACCGGCAAGCTGCGCATCCGCGTCTCCCTGCCGGCGGACAAGTTCGCGGCCCGCTGCGCCGGCGTCACCACCATCGAGGCGTGCACGGGAGTCGTCGTCGGCAACGACCGGCTCTACGTGGCGACCAAGGAGCACGCCGGCACCAGCGACTACGGCCAGACCAACGAGATCGTCGCCTTCGACCTGTCCACCGGCAAGCAGACCGGGCAGCGGGCCGACGCCGGCGAGCGGTACACGATCACGCCGCTGCGCATGGACGGCGGCAACGTGATCGCGTACAAGCGTCCTCCCTACGACAAGGGCGGCCAGATCGTCAGCATCGACGGCGGGACGTTCAAGGAGACCAAGCTGCTGGAGAACCCGGCGGCGAGGTCGGTGCGGGACGTGGAGACCCGGATGTCCCCCGAGTACTCCGAGCTCCTCTACGCGCAGGGCCGGCTCTACATGTCGGCGAGGTTCGCGAGCGAGCTGAGCAGTTCGGGCGAACGGCGCACGCACGTCGTCGCGTTCGGCGCCGGCGGCTGACCCCGCCTTCCCGGACGCCCGCGCGACCCCGTCCCCGTCCGGGGGGCGGGGTCGCGCGCCGTGGTGCCTCAGCGCCCCCGCGCGCGCCGAACAACGGAAAGTCCGCCGCCGCGGGGCACATCTCGCCGGTAGGGGGAGCGCGACGTCGAACAAGCGTGTAGCTTCCGGGGGCATGAAGGGCGGGGGAGCCGGGAGGGGGCTTCTGTCCGTGCGGACCGGTGGGCATCCGTAGGGGGTGTCCGGGACCGGCGTGGCCGGTCCCGGCCGTTGCCGGTATCCGCAGGGGGACTGGGGGGTTTGCTCGATGGGAGTGCGGCTCATGGTGGTCGACGACCACCGTCTGCTGGCCGAGGCGCTGGCCTCGGCACTGAAACTGAGGGGGCATCGGGTCCTGGCCGCGGCGGCGCCGGCCGCGGGGGCGGCCGAGCTGGTCATCTCGCGGGCGCCCGAGGTGTGCCTGCTGGGGACGGCGACACCGGCGGAACCGGGCATGTTCGACCCGGTGGCGCGGATCAAGCGGGAGCGGCCCCAGGTGGCCGTGCTCGTGCTGGGCCCGGTGCCGAGCCCGCGCGGCATCGCCGCCGCCTTCGCCGCGGGAGCCTCCGGGTACGTCCGCCACGACGAGCGCATCGAGGGCGTCGAGCGGGCCATCATGAAGGCGCGGGCGGGGGAGGCGGCCGTGGCGCCGCAGCTGCTGCAAGGGGCGTTCAGCGAGTTGCTCAACCCGGCGGCCCAGCCGGACGACGAGGGCCGGCGGCTGCTGCGGATGCTCACGCCCCGCGAGGTCGAGGTCCTGGTCCGGGTCGCCGACGGCGAGGACACCCGCCGTATCGCGGCCGGCATGGGGATCGCCCCGTCCACGGCGCGCACCCATGTCCAGCGGGTCCTGATGAAGCTCGGCGTGGGCTCGCGGCTGGAGGCGGCGGCGCTGGCCGCGCGGACGGGCCTGCTGGACCGGGCGGGCCCGCTGCCGCGGGAGGACGCCGACTGAACGGCCGGCGCCGCGCGCGGCGTCGACGACGGGGGCGGGCACCTCGCGCCCGCCCCCGCCCTTGTCAGCCCTGCGGCTCGTCCTCGGTGTCCACCGCGGGCGGCGGCGGGGTGGGCCGCAGCTTCAGCCAGGCCAGGAAGAACAGGCCGAGCAGGAGCATGCCCAGTCCGGTCCAGAGGTTGATGTTCACGCCCTGGGCCTTGTCGATCGCCGCCTGGTCGTCGGTGAGCCCGGCGAGGGTGACGATGACGCCGTAGACGACGAACAGGCCGCCGATGATGCGCCGGATGTCGAACAGCCGGGCGGCGGTCGTGGACTTCTCCTGGAGCGCGCTGACCTCGCGCTGGACGTCCTGGTCGGAGTACCCGGAGTGCTCCGGGCGGTCGGGGTGGTCGGGCTTCTCGGTCATGGTCTCGGCCTCCGGCCGTCAGAAGGAGAAGGAGAACGGGATGTAGCAGACGGCCGCGAGGACCACCGCGCCCCATCCCAGCAGCGCCGGCCTGCGGTACCAGGCGTCGTCGCCCTCGGCCGGCGGCTCGGCCATGCCGGGGGAGCGGGTGCCGTAGACCAGGCCCTGGAGTTCCTTCGCCGGCTTGGGCGCGGTGAACAGGGTGACGGCCACCATGACGACGGCGCCGGCCACGAAGCCCGCGATCGCGGAGACGAAGTTGGCGCCCTGGTCGGTGGGGATGGCGATGATGTCCCGCTTGTACAGGACGAAGTAGTTCACCATCGCCGCCGTGGTGCCGGCGAGCAGCCCCCAGAAGCCCGACTTCATCGACGCCCGCTTCCAGAACATGCCGATGATGAAGACCACGAACATCGGCACGTTGAAGAAGGAGAACAGCGTCTGGAGGTAGCTCATGATGTTCGAGAACGACGAGGCGAGGAACGCCGTGCCGATGGAGGCCATGACGCCGATCACCGTGATCAGCCGGCCGAAGCGCACGTAGTAGGCGTCCTCGCGGTCCTTCACCACGTACTTCGCCCAGACGTCCGTGGTGAACACCGTGTTGAAGGACGACACGTTGGCCGCCATGCCCGCCATGAACGCGGCCAGCAGACCGGTGACCGCCACGCCCAGCACGCCGTTCGGCAGCAGCCCCTCCATCAGATAGGGGATGGCGTCGTTGTACTGGTAGCCCGACTTCTCGGTGCCGAAGCCCGGGACCAGGGCGGCGGCGGCCAGGCCCGGGATCATCACCAGGAAGACGATGAAGATCTTGGGGAAGGCCGCGATCAGCGGGGTGCGCCGGGCCGCGGAGAGGTTCTTCGCCGACAGCGCCCGCTGGACCTCCGCGAAGTTCGTGGTCCAGTAGCCGAAGGACAGCACGAAGCCGAGGCCGAGCACGATGGTCAGCCAGTTGGCGCCGAGCGGGTTCGCCTGGCCGATGCCGGTGCCGCCCCAGGCGGTGACGAAGTCGTCGCCGTTGGCCTTGGTCAGGGTGTCGCTCAGACCGCCCCAGCCGCCGACCTTCTTCAGGGCGAGCACGGTGATCGGGATGAGGGCCGCGAGGATCACGAAGAACTGCAGGACCTCGTTGTAGATCGCCGAGGACAGGCCGCCGAGGGTGATGTAGGCGAGCACGAAGAACCCGGCGACGACGATCGCGACCCACTGCGGCCAGCCCAGCAGCGCCTCGACGACGATCGCGAGGGCGTACAGGTTGACGCCCGCGATCAGGATCGCCGCGAAGGCGAACAGGAGCGAACTGAGCAGATGCGCGGCCCTGTCGAACCGCAGCAGCAGGAACTCCGGGACGGAGCGGACCTTGCTCCCGTAGTAGAAGGGCATCATCACCAGGCCCAGGAAGACCATGGCCGGGATGGCGCCGATCCAGTACCAGTGCACGGTGTACGCGCCGTACTGCGCGCTGTTGGCGGCCATGCCGAGGATCTCGGTGGCGGCCAGGTTGGCGGAGACGAAGGCCAGGCCGGTGATCCAGGCGGGCAGTGACCGGCCGGACAGGAAGAAGTCGAGGCTCGTCCTCACCGAGCGGCGGGCCGCGAAGCCGATGCCCAGCACGACGACGAAGTAGATGCCGAGCAGGGTGTAGTCGAGCCAGTTGGTGGGGAGCCGGAGCTGGCCGGCCAGGTAGGTGGGGGGAAGTGTGGGGGTTTGCATATGTACTCGCTTCGTTGTGCGAACCGATGCAGAGCGGAACCTACGCCGTCGTGTTCAGTGGTCGAACACTTCTGATGATGGTCTTTGTTTGATTGTGATGTTGACTCGGGTGGGGAGTTGTGTTTTTCTGTGTTTGGTTATGTTTGATGGAGGCGCGCGGGACGGTCGTGGCGGGTCTCGGAAGATCTGGGTGGCTCGAACAGGGAGTCCGGCGTGAAGAAGACCTCGACCCGACTGGCCGACGGTCGTGAGCTCGTCTACTACGACCTGCGGGACGACACCGTGCGCGACGCGGTCGACCGCCGCCCGCTGGAGCGGACCGTCACGACGTCGGAGATCCGGCACGACGAACTGCTCGGCGACGCGGTCGCCGTCGCCTCGCACCGCCAGGGGCGCACCTACCATCCGCCCGCCGACCAGTGCCCGCTGTGCCCCTCCGGGGGCGACCGCCTGAGCGAGATCCCGGACTCCTCGTACGACGTCGCCGTCTTCGAGAACCGCTTCCCCTCCCTGGCCGGCGACTCCGGCCGCTGCGAGGTCGTCTGCTTCACCTCCGACCACCACGCCTCCTTCGCCGATCTGACCGAGGAACAGGCCCGCCTGGTCCTGGACGCGTGGACGGACCGGACCTCGGAGCTGTCCTCCCTGCCCGCCGTGGAGCAGGTGTTCTGCTTCGAGAACCGCGGGGCCGAGATCGGTGTCACCCTCGGCCACCCGCACGGGCAGATCTACGCCTACCCCTTCACCACCCCGCGCACCGCGCTGATGCTGCGCTCCCTCGCCGCGCACAAGGACGCCACCGGCGGCGAGAACCTCTTCGACAGCGTCCTGGAGCGTGAACTCGCCGGTGAGCGGGTCGTCCTGGAGGGTGAACACTGGGCGGCCTTCGTGCCGTACGCCGCGCACTGGCCGTACGAGGTCCACCTGTACCCCAGGCGCCGCGTGCCCGATCTGCTCGCCCTCGGCGAGGACGCGCGCGCGGAGTTCCCCCGGGTCTATCTGGAACTCTTGAGGCGCTTCGACCGGATCTTCGGCGAGGGTGAGCCCGCGACACCGTACATCTCCGCCTGGCACCAGGCGCCGTTCGGCCAGCTGGCGGACTTCGAGGGCGTGCAGCGCGAGGACTTCGCCCTGCACCTCGAGCTTTTCACCATCCGCCGCACTTCCGGCAAGCTGAAGTTCCTCGCGGGTTCCGAGTCCGGCATGAGTGTGTTCATCAACGACGTGCCGCCGGAGCGCGCGGCCGAGCGACTGCGAGAGGCAGCGAGTTCATGAGCGGGAAGTATCTGGTCACCGGTGGCGCGGGCTACGTCGGCGGTGTGGTCGCGCGGCACCTCATCGAGGCGGGGGACGAGGTCGTCGTGCTCGACAACCTCTCCACCGGCTTCCGCGAGGGGGTGCCGTCCGGGGCGTCCTTCGTCGAGGGCGACATCCGCGACGCCGCCAAGTGGCTGGACGCCTCCTTCGACGCCGTGCTGCACTTCGCCGCCTTCTCGCAGGTCGGCGAGTCCGTCGCGAAGCCGGAGAAGTACTGGGAGAACAACGTCGGCGGCACGATGGCGCTCCTCGGCGCGATGCGCGAGGCGGGGGTGCGCCGGCTGGTGTTCTCCTCCACCGCGGCCACCTACGGCGAGCCCGAGCAGGTGCCGATCGTCGAGACCGCCCCGACACGGCCCACCAACCCCTACGGCGCCTCCAAGCTGGCCGTCGACCACATGATCACCGGTGAGGCGGCGGCCCACGGCCTGGCCGCGGTCTCCCTGCGCTACTTCAACGTGGCCGGCGCCTACGGCGAGCACGGCGAGCGCCACGACCCCGAGTCGCACCTCATCCCGCTGGTCCTCCAGGTCGCCCAGGGCGGGCGCGAGGCGATCAGCGTCTTCGGCGACGACTACCCGACCCCGGACGGCACCTGCGTACGCGACTACATCCATGTCGCCGACCTCGCCGAGGCCCATCTGCTGGCCCTGAAGGCCGCCCGGCCGGGCGAGCACCTGATCTGCAACCTCGGCAACGGCAACGGCTTCTCGGTCCGCGAGGTCGTCGAGACCGTCCGCCAGGTCACCGGGCACCCGGTCCCCGAGGTCGTGGCGCCGCGCCGGGACGGCGACCCCGCGGTCCTGGTCGCCTCCGCCGCCACCGCCCGCGAGCGCCTGGGCTGGAGCCCCTCCCGCGCCGACCTCGCCGGGATCGTGGCGGACGCCTGGGAGTTCGCGCAGCGGCACGCACGCTAGGTTCTACCACCGACGGCCGGCCGCACCGGCCGGGCGGGCGGTTCAGCAGGGAAGGTCAGGGTCAGGGGATGAGCGTCGAGACGGCGGCCGCGGTGGCCGAGCGGTTCCGGGAGCTGTACGGGACGGAGCCGGAAGGGGTGTGGGCCGCGCCGGGCCGGGTCAATCTGATCGGCGAACACACCGACTACAACGACGGTTTCGTGATGCCGTTCGCGCTGCCGCACACCGCGGTCGCGGCCGTCTCCCGGCGCACGGACGGCGTGCTGCGGCTGCACTCGCGGGACGTCGAGGGCGGCGTCGCCGAACTGCGCGTCGACGCCCTCGAACCGGAGTCGGACCGCGCCTGGACCGCGTACCCCTCGGGTGTGGTCTGGGCGCTGCGCGCGGCCGGCCACGCGGTGACCGGCGCCGACGTCCACCTCGCCTCGACGGTCCCGGCCGGCGCGGGCCTGTCGTCCTCGGCGGCTCTGGAGGTCGTCGTGGCCCTCGCCCTGAACGACCTGTACGAACTCGGCCTCAAGGGCTGGCAGTTGGCCCGGCTGTGCCAGCGCGCGGAGAACGTCTACGTCGGCGCGCCGGTCGGCATCATGGACCAGACGGCGTCCGCGTGCTGCGCGGCGGGGCACGCCCTCTTCCTCGACACCCGCGACCTCTCCCAGCGGCAGATCCCCTTCGACCTGGCCGCCGAGGGGATGCGCCTGCTGGTCGTCGACACCCGGGTCAAGCACTCCCACAGCGAGGGCGAGTACGGCAAGCGCCGCGCAGGCTGCGAGAAGGGCGCCGCGCTGCTGGGCGTGGACGCCCTGCGGGACGTCGCCTACGACGATCTGGACACGGCCCTCGACCGGCTCGGCGACGAGGAGGAGGTGCGCCGGCTGGTGCGCCACGTCGTCACCGAGGACCGGCGGGTGGAGCGGGTCGTGGCGCTGCTGGAGTCGGGACGGACGCGGGCCATCGGCCCGCTCCTGACCGAGGGGCACGCCTCGCTGCGGGACGACTTCCGCATCTCCTGCCCGGAGCTGGACCTGGTCGTGGACACCGCCCTCGCGGCCGGCGCCCTGGGCGCCCGGATGACCGGCGGGGGCTTCGGCGGCTCGGCGATCGTGCTGGCGGAGGCGACCGACGTGGAGCCGGTGACCAAGGCGGTCGTGGAGGCGTTCGCCGCGGCCGGCCTCACCGCCCCGCGGGTGTTCGAGGCGGTGCCGGCCGCGGGTGCGCGGCGGCTGCGCTGACCCGGCTCAGCGAAGCCGCTTGGTGAGGGTGTACTCCGTGATCCCCGGCGGGTAGCCGGGGATCACACACACCACGTCGTAGCCCTGCCTGCGGTAGAACTCCGGCGCCTGGAAGTCCCACGTCTCCAGGCGTACGGCCGTGCAGCCGCGCGTGTCGCGGGCGGTGGCCTCCGCGTGTGCGAGCAGCTGCGAACCGAGCCCCGCGCCGCGGTGGCGGTCGTCCACCCACAGCAGCGCGACGTGGAGCCAGCTCGCCCAGGTGTGCCCGACGAGGCCGCCGGCCATGTCGCCGCCCTCGTCCAACGCCCACAGATGGAGCGGAAGTTCGCGTTCACCTGGGGTTCCGCGCAGCGCGCGGAGCACCGGTGAGGCCGCCGTGTTGGCGGCCCGCAGACGTCGGCGGAGCAGATCGTGCCGGGACTTGTCGACTTCTGTCTCCAGACGAAACATGTGCCTCACCATAGGCGTGCCGGGCGGGCAGTTCTGCAAATTCCCTTCCGCTCCGGGCGCCCGTCCGTACCCTGATGAACAGCGCCGGTGGGGGCCGGTGCCGACCAGGGGGCGAGCCGGTTCGGGTACGGCACCCGAAGCGGGGGTAGCAGTTCTGCACGGCCGCGGCCGTGCGGCCGCAGGTGTCGCGTCCCGGTGCCGTCCTCATGACGATGGGGTGTCCCCTGCTCTTCGGGAGCTCGGGGAAGGGGGTTACGTGGTTCGCATCCGAGTCCTGGTCGTCGACGACCATCGCATCTTCGCCGAGTCGCTCGCCGCCGCGCTGGCGGCCGAGCCCGACGTCGACGTCTCCGCGGCCGGCAGCGGTCCGGCGGCGCTGCGCAGCCTGGACCGGGCGGCGGCCGAGGGGCGCCGCTTCGACGTGCTGCTCGTCGACGCCGACCTCGGCGGCGGAGTACCGGGCGTCCGGCCCGCCGCGCCGGTCCAGGAGGCGGGCGAGGACGGGCAGGTCGACGGCCTCTCGCTGGTCGCCGGAGTCCGCTCCGCGCAGCCGGCCGTACGGATCGTCGTCCTCGCCGAGAAGGACGATCCGCGCCGGGCCGCGCTCGCCCTCCAGGCCGGGGCGTGCGGGTGGGTGGCCAAGGACTGCTCGCTGTCCCGGCTGCTGACCGTGATCCGCGGAGTCCTGCGCGGGGAGACCCATCTGCCGCCCGCGCTGCTCACCGGGGTGCTGCGCGAGCTGACGGCGGCCCGCAAGCACCGCACCGAGAGCGAGCGGCTGGTCGAGTCCCTGACCCCGCGCGAGCGGGAGGTGCTGCGCTGCATGGTGGCCGGGCTCGGCCGCAAGGCGGTCGCGGAGCGGCTGTTCCTGTCCCCGCACACGGTCCGCACCCACATGCAGAACGTGCTGGGCAAGCTGGGCGTCCACTCCACCCTCGCCGCGGTCGCCCTGGCCCGACGAGCCGGCGTGGGCCCGGCGGACCTGCCTCCCACACCCCGAATCCTCCCGGAGCAACCCAGCACAGCCTGAAGACCCCCGCCGGGAACCAACCCCCTGCCGAGAACCCACGGCAGGGAACCCACGGCAGGGAACCCCCGCTACCCGGGAATGTTGTCGAACGGCGCGGTCAGCCGCCGCAGCAGCCCCGCCAGTTCCCCCCGCTGCCCCCGGGACAGCTCCGCGAGAATCGCCCGCTCCTGATCGAGCAGCCCCGCCAGCGCCTGATCGGCCCGGTCACGCCCCTCGTCGGTGAGACGCACCAGCACCCCGCGCCGGTCGCTGGGATCGGGCAGCCGTTCCACCAGCCCCTTCTTGGCCAGGCGGTCGATGCGGTTCGTCATCGTGCCGGACGTGACCAGCGTCTGGGTCAGCAGCTGACCGGGCGAGAGCTGGTACGGCGTGCCCGCGCGCCGCAGCGCGGTCAGCACGTCGAACTCCCACGGCTCCAGGCTGTGCTCGGAGAAGGCGATCCGGCGCGCCCGGTCCAGATGCCGGGCCAGCCTGCTGACGCGGCTGAGCACCTCCAGCGGCTCCACGTCGAGGTCAGGGCGCTCCCGGCGCCACGCCGCGACCAGCCGATCGACCTCGTCCTCCATGACGATCAGTGTAGTGGTTGTGTCGACGTGAAGTCTCTTGACGTCAAGATACCTCGCGGGGCAGGGTGGAGGAGACCGACAGGAGGCCCGCCATGCCCGTCACGTCCCCCGTCTGGGACCCCGCCCAGTACCTGCGCCACGCCGGCCACCGCGCCCGCCCCTTCGCCGACCTCCTCGCCCGCGTCCCGGAGCTGCCCGCGCGGCACCCGCGCATCGCCGACCTCGGCTGCGGCCCCGGCGGCATGACCGCCCTGCTCGCCCGGCGCTGGCCCACCGCCCGCATCACCGGCCACGACAGCTCCGCCGAGATGCTCGACCGGGCCCGCGCCGAGCACGAGGGCCCCACGCCGGGCGGCGGCCGCCTCGACTTCGCCGCCACCGACGTACGCACCTGGACCCCGGACGAACCCCACGACCTGATCGTCAGCAACGCCACCCTCCAGTGGGTGCCGGACCACGCCGAGCGCTTCGGTGACTGGCTCGCGGCCCTGCGCCCCGGCGGCACGTTCGCCTTCCAGGTCCCGGGCAACTTCGACGCCCCGAGCCACCGCCTGATGCGCGAGCTCGCCGACCGCCACGGCCTCACCGGCGTCCTGCGCCACGGCGACGCCGTCCTCACCCCGGGCGACTACCTGGCCCGCCTCACCGGCCCGCACCGCACCGCCGACGTCTGGGAGAGCACCTACCTCCACCTGCTGACCGGTGAGGACGCCGTCCTGGACTGGGTCAGCGGCACCGGACTGCGCCCGGTCCTGACCGCCCTCGCCGACGACCCCGCCCGCCGCGACGCCTTCCTCGACGACTACCGCCGGGCCCTGCGCGCCGCCTATCCGCCCGGCCCGCACGGCACCCCCTTCCCGTTCCGCCGCGTCTTCGCCGTCGTCCGCCAGGAGGCGTGACGATCAAGGCCCGCGTCGGCCGTTTGGGCGGGCGCGGGCGGGTCACCCGGTCCCTGACCCGACGTCGAACCTTGCGGGAGTTGAGGAACGTGGCGAAGGACGAGAAGGCCCAGGCCAAGAAGGACCAGGTCAAGGGCAAGGCCAAGGAAGCGGTGGGCCGCATGGTCGGCAACGAGCGGATGACCGCCGAGGGCAAGGCCGACCAGATGAAGGGCGACGCCCGCCAGGCCAAGGAGAAGGGCAAGGACACCTTCAAGCACTGACCCGCTCCCCGCCGCGGAGCCGGCGCGCGCGCCGCGCGTCAGCTCTTGCGGCGCCCTATCAGATGCGGCTTCGCCTCCAGCCCGTCCAGCCCGTGCCAGGCCAGGTTCACCAGATGCGCCGCCACCTCCGCCTTCTTCGGGCGGCGGACGTCCAGCCACCACTGGCCGGTCAGCGCGACCATCCCCACCAGGGCCTGCGCGTACAGCGGGGCGAGTTTGGAGTCGAAGCCGCGGTTCTTGAACTCGCGGCCCAGGATGTCCTCCACCTGGGTGGCGATGTCGGAGATCAGCGAGGCGAACGAACCCGTGGACTGCGGGATGGGCGAGTCCCGCACGAGGATGCGGAAACCGTCCGTGTACTCCTCGATGTAGTCCAGCAGGGCGAACGCCGCCTGCTCGCACAGCTCCCGCGGATGCCCGGCCGTCAGCGACCCGGTGACCATGTCCAGCAGCCGCCGCATCTCGCGGTCCACGACGACCGCGTACAGGCCCTCCTTGCCGCCGAAGTGCTCGTACACCACCGGCTTGGACACCCCGGCCTTCGCCGCGATCTCCTCCACCGACGTGCCCTCGAAGCCCTTCGCGGCGAACAGGGTGCGACCGATCTCCAGCAACTGCTGGCGGCGCTCCGCACCGGTCATCCGGGTGCGGCGCGCCCGCCGCGGCTTGTCATTGCTGGAGGTGCTGCTGGAGTCGGTCGCCACGGCGTCAATCATGCCGCCTTCGCGGGTTCCCTCCGGCGCCGGGAGCCGCCTTCCCCGGTGTTCCGGCGCGAATCGATACGCG
Source organism: Streptomyces zinciresistens K42 (assembly GCF_000225525.1). GTDB lineage: Bacteria > Actinomycetota > Actinomycetes > Streptomycetales > Streptomycetaceae > Streptomyces > Streptomyces zinciresistens. Next base: position 16,434 of record NZ_AGBF01000067.1, read on the forward strand.
AGCGTGACGGCCAGCGCACGTCGTAGGCCCAGCCGAGCATCTCGAAGACGCGGATGAAGCGCGCCGAGGAGTCGATCTGCCCGCGCATCACACCGTGCCGCGCCGAGGTCGGGTCGGCGTGGTGCAGGTTGTGCCAGGACTCGCCGCACGAGAGGACCGCCAGCCACCACACGTTGCCCGAGCGGTCCCGGGACTTGAAGGGGCGCTTGCCCACCGCGTGGCAGATGGAGTTGATCGACCACGTCACGTGGTGCAGCAGCGCCACCCGGACCAGCGAGCCCCAGAAGAAGCCGGTGAACGCCCCCCACCAGGACATCGTCACCAGGCCGCCGATCAGGGCGGGCAGGGCCAGCGAGAGGATCGTCCAGTAGACGAACTGACGGGAGATCGCGCGGATCGCCGGGTCCTTGACCAGGTCCGGCGCGTACTTCTCCTGCGACGTCTGCTCCTCGTCGAACATCCATGCGATGTGTGCCCACCACAGGCCCTTCATCAGGGCCGGCAGCGTCTCACCGAACCGCCACGGGGAGTGCGGGTCGCCCTCGGCGTCCGAGAACTTGTGGTGCTTGCGGTGATCGGCCACCCAGCGCACGATCGGGCCCTCCACCGCCATCGACCCGGCGATCGCCAGCGCGATCCGCAGCGGCCGTCTGGCCTTGAAGGAGCCGTGGGTGAAGTACCGGTGGAAGCCGATCGTGATGCCGTGGCAGCCCAGGAAGTAGAAGAAGGCCAGCAGGCCGAGGTCGAGCCAGCTCACTCCCCAGCCCCAGGCCAGCGGGACCGCCGCCACCAGCGCGAGGAACGGGAAGACGATGAACAGGAGCAGTGCGAGCTGCTCGACCGACCGCTTCTTCTCACCGCCCAGCGTGGCGGAGGACGTGGGGGTGTCGTGCGCCTGCGGGGCGTCGTCGATCACATCGGAGCTCGTGGTCATGGGCGTCCCCTGTGGGGTCGAGGATTGCGGCGGGTGCCGGGGCTGCCGGAACCGTTCCCGGGTTCGGTGACAACGGTGCCTACGGTTCCGTAACCTACGGCGTCGTAAGTATGGCAGTGCGATGCCCGGCGGCAAGAGCCCGACAGTCTGCGCGTCCCCATGGACACCTATCCTTGGACTCGGTCGGACAGCGCGGTCCGCTCTGTTTTCTTCCCGGACGCCAGGAGCCGCAGGCGGCCCCCGCCGCGCGGTGCCTGGTGCCGGGTTCCCTCCCGGACGAGCTTCAACACTGCAAGGAGCCGCACCTGTGAGCAGTGCCGACGACCAGACCACGACGACCGGCAGCGAGCTGCGAGCCGACATCCGCCGACTGGGCGACCTCCTCGGCGAGACCCTGGTACGCCAGGAGGGCCCCGAACTGCTGGACCTCGTGGAAAAGGTCCGCCGCCTCACCCGAGAGGACGGCGAAGCCGCCGCCGAACTGCTGCGCGGCACGGAGCTGGACACCGCGGCCAAGCTGGTCCGCGCCTTCTCCACCTACTTCCACCTGGCCAACGTCACCGAGCAGGTCCACCGCGGCCGCGAACTGCGCGCCCGGCGCGCCGCCGAGGGCGGCCTCCTCGCCCGTACGGCCGACCGGCTGAAGGACGCCGACCCCGAGCACCTCGCCCAGACGGTCCAGCACCTCAACGTACGGCCCGTCTTCACCGCCCACCCCACCGAGGCCGCCCGCCGCTCGGTCCTCAACAAGCTCCGCCGCATCGCCGCCCTCCTGGAGACCCCGGTCCTCGAAGGAGACCGCCGCCGCAACGACACCCGACTGGCCGAGAACATCGACCTCGTCTGGCAGACGGACGAACTGCGCGTGGTGCGACCCGAGCCCGCCGACGAGGCCCGCAACGCCATCTACTACCTCGACGAACTCCACGCAGGCGCCGTCGGCGACGTCCTGGAGGACCTCACCGCCGAACTGGAGCGCGTCGGCCACCGCCTCCCGGACCACACCCGGCCCCTGACCTTCGGCACCTGGATCGGCGGCGACCGAGACGGCAACCCCAACGTCACCCCCCAGGTCACCTGGGACGTCCTCATCCTCCAGCACGAGCACGGCATCAACGACGCCCTGGAGATGATCGACGAACTGCGCGGCTTCCTGTCGAACTCCATCCGCTACACCGGCGCCACCGAGGAACTCCTCACCTCCCTGCGGGCCGACCTCGACGCCCTGCCCGAGATCAGCCCCCGCTACAAGCGCCTCAACGCCGAGGAGCCCTACCGGCTCAAGGCCACCTGCATCCGGCAGAAGCTGGAGAACACCAAGACCCGCCTCGCCCGCAGCATCCCCCACGAGGCGGGCCGCGACTACCTAGGCACCGGCGAACTCCTCCACGACCTCACCCTGATCCAGACCTCCCTCAGGGAACACCGCGGCGGCCTCTTCGCCGACGGCCGCATGGACCGCACCATCCGCACCCTCGCCGCCTTCGGCCTCCAGCTCGCCACCATGGACGTCCGCGAGCACGCCGACGCCCACCACCACGCGCTCGGCCAGCTCTTCGACCGCCTCGGCGAGGAGTCCTGGCGCTACGCCGACATGCCCCGCGAGTACCGCGCCAAGCTCCTCGCCAAGGAACTCAGGTCCCGGCGCCCCCTCGCCCCCACCCCGGCCCCCGTCGACGCGGCGGGCGAGAAGACCCTCGGCGTCTTCCAGACCGTGCGCAAGGCCCTGGAGGTCTTCGGACCCGAGGTCATCGAGTCGTACATCATCTCGATGTGCCAGGGCGCCGACGACGTCTTCGCCGCCGCCGTCCTCGCCCGCGAGGCCGGACTCGTCGACCTGCACGCCGGCTGGGCCAGGATCGGCATCGTGCCCCTCCTGGAGACGACCGACGAACTCAAGGCCGCCGACACCATCCTGGAGGACATGCTCTCCGACCCCTCCTACCGGCGCCTCGTCGCGCTCAACGGAGACGTCCAGGAGGTCATGCTCGGCTACTCCGACTCCTCCAAGTTCGGCGGCATCACCACCAGCCAGTGGGAGATCCACCGCGCCCAGCGCCGGCTGCGCGACGTCGCCCACCGCTACGGCGTGCGCCTGCGCCTCTTCCACGGCCGCGGCGGCACCGTCGGCCGCGGCGGCGGCCCCTCCCACGACGCCATCCTCGCCCAGCCCTGGGGCACCCTCGAAGGCGAGATCAAGGTCACCGAACAGGGCGAGGTCATCTCCGACAAGTACCTCGTGCCGTCCCTGGCCAGGGAGAACCTCGAACTGACCGTCGCCGCCACCCTCCAGGCGTCCGCCCTGCACACCGCACCCCGCCAGTCCGTCGAGGCCCTCGCCCGCTGGGACGCGGCCATGGACGTCGTCTCCGACGCCGCCCACGCCGCCTACCGCAGGCTGGTCGAGGACCCCGACCTGCCGACGTACTTCCTCGCCTCCACCCCCGTCGACCAGCTCGCCGACCTGCACCTGGGCTCACGGCCCTCCCGCCGCCCCGGCTCCGGCGTCTCGCTCGACGGACTGCGCGCCATCCCCTGGGTGTTCGGCTGGACCCAGTCCCGGCAGATCGTGCCCGGCTGGTTCGGCGTCGGCTCCGGCCTCAAGGCCCTGCGCGAGGCCGGCCTCGACACCGTGCTCGACGAGATGCACGAACAGTGGCACTTCTTCCGCAACTTCGTCTCCAACGTCGAGATGACCCTCGCCAAGACCGACCTCAGAATCGCCGGACACTACGTCGACACCCTCGTGCCCGACGAACTCCGGCACGTCTTCGACACCATCAAGGCCGAGCACGAACTGACCGTGCGCGAGGTCCTGCGGGTCACCGGGGAGGACGAACTCCTCGACGCGCAGCCCGTGCTGAAGCAGACCTTCACCATCCGCGACGCCTACCTCGACCCGATCTCCTACCTCCAGGTCGCCCTGCTCAAGCGCCAGCGCGACGCCGCGGCCGGCGGCGCCGAACCCGACCCGCTGCTCGCACGCGCCCTGCTCCTCACCGTCAACGGCGTCGCGGCCGGCCTGCGCAACACCGGCTGACCACCCCGCCCGCACGGCGGTGCCCCCGCGCTTCCCGCGAAGCACGGGGGCACCGCCGTACCACGGCTCACACCACCAGGAACGCCGCCGTCAAGAGCCCCAGCCCGGCCAGCCCCATCACCCACGCCGTCCGCGTCCGCCGCAGACCGCCCCCCACGACCACCGACGCCAGCAGCAGCGCGCCGCCCATCGGAACCCACGCGTACAGCACCCCCGCGGGACCCGACCGCACCACGACGTCCGTGTCCGGCTTCACCACCACCGTGTACGTCCGGCCCTCGCGCACCGCCGCGCTCTTCTCGACCACCACCGACCCGCGCGGCCGCGACCCCGCCGACAGCGGCGTGTACGGCCCGCTGCACGTGTCCGCACCGCACCGCCTGACCTCGATCGTGCCGCTCTCGCGGCCCTTGGTCAGCATCACGTGCTGAGCACTGCCCCACGACGCCCACACCCCCGCGAACAGGATCAGCACCACGACCGCGCCCAGCGCGGCCAACCGCCCGAACCGCAGCGCCGAAGCAGCGCCCTGACGGGAGACAACGGCAGAAGGCATGGCCGCGATCCTTGGCCATGCCCCTGCGCCCGGTCAACTCACGCCCTGCCGGGCACCGGACAAGTCACGAGTTGTACGTGCTTTGCGCCCGCTCCAGCCCCTCGATCACCAACGACTCCACACCGTCCGCCGCCCGGTCCACGAAGTAGTCCAGCTCCTTGCGCTCCGCCACGGAGAAGTCCCTCAGCACGAAATCCGCGACCTGCATACGCCCCGGAGGACGCCCGATGCCGAACCGCACCCGGTGATAGTCCGCACCCATCACCTTCGTCATCGACTTCAGCCCGTTGTGCCCGTTGTCACCGCCGCCCAGCTTCAGCCGCAGCGTCCCGTACTCGATGTCCAACTCGTCGTGCACGGCCACCACATGCTCCAGCGGCACCTTGTAGAAATCCCGCAGCGCGTTCAGCGGCCCCCCCGACAGGTTCATGTACGCCATCGGCTTGACCAGCACCACCCGCCGGTTCAAGGGCCCCGGCGGCCCGATCCGCCCCTCGACGACCTGCGCCTGCGCCTTGCCGGCCCGCTTGAACTTCCCCCCGATCCGCTCCGCCAGCAGATCCGCCACCATGAACCCCACGTTGTGCCGGTTGCGGGCGTACTCGGGACCGGGGTTGCCCAGACCGGCGATCAGCCACGGGGCGCTCGGATCGGTCGTCACGTCCATGTCTCCTTCATACACGCCGGCCGCCGTCCCCCACGGGGACAGCGGCCGGCAGAACGACGACAGAGCCGGTCACGCCTCTGCCGGAGCTGAGGATCAGACCTCGGCGACCTCGTCGGCGGCCTCGGTCTCCTCGCCCTCCGCGGACTCCTCGGCCTGCGCGGCCAGGACCTGCAGCACCACGGTGTCGCCCTCGACGGCCAGCGTGGTGCCCTTCGGCAGCTCGATGTCCTTCGCGAGGACCGAGGCACCGGCCTCCAGACCCTCCACGGACACCGTGAACGACTCGGGGATGTGCGTGGCCTCGGCCTCGACCGGCAGCGCGTTCAGCACGTGCTCCAGCAGGTTGCCGCCCGCGGCCAGCTCACCCTCGGCCTGCACCGGGACCTCGACCGTGACCTTCTCGCCGCGCTTGACCAGCAGCAGGTCGACGTGCTCCAGGAAACCCTTCAGCGGGTCGCGCTGCACGGCCTTCGGGATCGCGAGCTCGTTGGCCTTGCCGTCGATGTCCAGCGCGATCAGGACGTTCGGCGTACGCAGCGCCAGCAGCAGCTCGTGACCCGGCAGCGTCAGGTGCAGCGGGTCCGAACCGTGGCCGTACAGCACACCGGGAACCTTGGCGTCACGACGGATACGGCGGGCAGCGCCCTTGCCGAACTCGGTACGCGTGGCGGCGGCGATCTTCACCTCGGACATGGCGATCACTCCTCGTAGAACTCGAAACGGTGGATCCCCCGCCCCGAAGAGCTGAGGGAAGGGTCACCCGGCCACGAACGGCCTGCTACGAAGAGCGCGTCGATAACGGACCGCCGCCTCCCACCACGGGAAACGGCCTCCCTCGCCGAGCAACTGAAGCAGTCTACTCGGCACGGGAGGCCGTACCCAAAACGATCTCTACTGCTCGTCGAACAGGCTCGTCACCGAACCGTCCTCGAACACCTCGCGCACCGCGCTCGCGATCGTCGGAGCGATCGACAGCACCGTCAGCTTGTCCAGATCCCGGCTCAGCTCACCCGGCGTCGGCAGCGTGTTCGTGAACACGAACTCACCCACCCGCGAGTTCTTCAGCCGGTCCGCCGCCGGACCCGACAGCACACCGTGCGTCGCCGTCACGATGACGTCCTCCGCACCGTGCGCGAACAGCGCGTCCGCCGCCGCACAGATCGTGCCGCCGGTGTCGATCATGTCGTCGACCAGCACACACACCCGGCCCTTGACCTCACCGACCACCTCGTGGACGGTCACCTGGTTCGCCACGTCCTTGTCGCGCCGCTTGTGCACGATCGCCAGCGGCGCCCCCAGCCGGTCGCACCAGCGGTCCGCCACCCGCACCCGGCCCGCGTCCGGCGAGACCACCGTCAGCTTGTCCCGGTCCACCTTGCGGCCCACGTAGTCCGCGAGCAGCGGCAGCGCGAAGAGATGGTCCACCGGACCGTCGAAGAAGCCCTGGATCTGGTCCGTGTGCAGATCCACCGTGAGGATGCGGTCCGCGCCGGCCGTCTTCATCAGGTCCGCGATCAGACGCGCCGAGATCGGCTCACGCCCGCGGTGCTTCTTGTCCTGGCGCGCGTAGCCGTAGAACGGCACGATCACCGTCACGGAACGGGCCGACGCGCGCTTCAAGGCGTCGATCATGATCAACTGCTCCATGATCCACTGGTTGATCGGCGCCGTGTGGCTCTGGATCACGAAGCAGTCGGCACCGCGCGCCGACTCCTGGTACCGCACGTAGATCTCGCCGTTGGCGAAGTCGAAGGCCTTCGTCGGAACGACCCCGACACCCAACTGCTGGGCGACCTCCTCGGCAAGCTCGGGGTGGGCGCGGCCGGAGAAGAACATCAGCTTCTTCTCGCCGGTCGTCTTGATCCCGGTCACAGCACTGTCTCCTCAGAGGTGTCTCAGCTGGGTGTGCACCTATCACGGTACGCCGTGTCCGGCGCGGCCGTTTCCGGTCAGTCCTCGCTCTCCACCTGCCGCGACGCCGTCTCGGCCGCCTTCGCCGCCGCGCTCCCCGGCCGCTTGCGGGCCACCCAACCCTCGATATTCCGTTGCTGGCCACGGGCCACGGCCAGCGAACCGGGCGGCACGTCCTTCGTGATCACGGACCCGGCGGCGGTGTACGCGCCGTCCCCGATGGTGACAGGAGCCACAAACATGTTGTCCGAACCCGTACGGCAGTGCGAACCCACCGTCGTGTGGTGTTTGTCCTGTCCGTCATAGTTCACGAACACACTCGCCGCACCGATGTTCGAGTAATCGCCGATCGTCGCGTCCCCCACGTACGACAGGTGCGGCACCTTCGTCCCCTCGCCGATCGACGCGTTCTTCGTCTCGACATACGTACCGATCTTGCCCTTCGCACCCAGCCGGGTACCGGGCCGCAAATACGCGAACGGACCCACGCTCGCCCCCGCGCCCACCACCGCACCGTCCGCCACCGTGGTGTCCACCCGCGCCCCCGCGCCCACCCGCGTGTCCCTCAGCCGGCAGTTAGGCCCCACCTCGGCACCCTCACCGACATGCGTCGCACCCTGCAACTGCGTACCCGGCAGCACCACCGCGTCCTGCTCGAACGTCACCGCGACATCCACCCACGTCGTCGCCGGGTCCACCACCGTCACACCCGCCAGCATCGCGGCCGTCAGCAGGCGGTCGTTCAGAATCCGGCGCGCCTCCGACAACTGCACCCGGTTGTTGATCCCCGCGATCTCACGGTGGTCCTGCGCGACCGACGCGCCGACCCGGTGCCCCGCCTCCCGCAGGATCCCCAGCACATCGGTCAGATATTCCTCACCCTGGCTGTTGTCCGTACGCACCTTGCCCAGCGCGTCCGCCAGCAACCGCCCGTCGAACGCGAACACACCCGAGTTGATCTCCCGGACCGCCCGCTGCGCCTCCGACGCGTCCTTGTGCTCGACGATCGCCGTGACCGCGCCCGAGGCCGCGTCCCGCACGATCCGCCCGTACCCCGTCGCGTCCGGCACCTCGGCCGTCAGCACCGTCACGGCGTTGCCGTCCGCCGTGTGCGCCGCCGCCAGCTCCGCCAGCGTCCCGCCCGTCAGTAGCGGAGTGTCACCGCACACCACGACCACGGTCCCCTCGACCGCCCCGCCCAGCTCCTCCAGCGCCATCCGCACGGCGTGACCGGTGCCGTTCTGCCGCGCCTGCACGGCCGTGCGCGCCTCGGGGTCGATCTCGCCCAGGTGCGCGGCGACCTGCTCGCGCGCGTGCCCCACGACCACGACCAGGTGCTCGGGCCGCAACTCGCGCGAGGCGGCGAGCACATGACCCACGAGGCTGCGTCCGCAGATCTCGTGCAGGACCTTGGGTGTGGCCGACTTCATACGGGTGCCCTCACCCGCTGCGAGGACGACGACGGCTGCCGGGCGAACGACGCTCACGGGATGCCCTTCGGATGGAGCGGGGTGGGGTGACATCCGCAGGATACCGGGGCGTTTCACGGCAATCATGAGAGCGGGCCCCGACTGCCTCGCGCAGTCGGGGCCCGCACCGAGCTTGTGTGTTCCGTGGGCTCCCGGAGAAGGATTCGAACCCTCATTCAACGGACCAAAACCGTTTGTCCTGCCCTTAGACGATCCGGGATGGTTTGTGCGTCATGTCCTGATCGAGTGATCGGCCTCACGCGCGGACTCCACTATGCCGTACCGGGAGCCCTCGATGCGACGGTGCGAGTCGGCTCCGCGCAGGACTTTGATCACCGGGCAACCGCGACGGCAGTCACCGACGTTCGGTGTGCGGTGCAACGGTTCGGGGGATGTCGGTTCGTTCGGCCCGCGTCCGGTCGCCGGGTGCGGTGGGGGCGGTCCGCAAAAGTCGCCGGAAACCGGGGCCTGACCGCCCGTAGGCTGGGGGCATGACCACGACGGGGGAAGAGTACGCCGGGCACCCGCCGCCGGAGGCGGGGCCCTGGTGGTGGAGCAGGACGCGCGGCGCGGTGCTGGACGTGAGTCTGGGCGTCGCCTCCGTGCTGGAGTGCGTGGCGGAGGGGGTCAGGTTCGCGGGGGACGCCGGGGTGCCGGTGGCCGCGGGGGTGGTGCTGGGGGTTCTGGCGGGGTCCGTGCTGGTGCTGCGGCGCCGGTGGCCGATAGCCGTCGTCCTGGTGTCGATCGCGGTGATGCCGGCCCAGATGGGGTTCCTGCTGGGGATCGTCGGTCTCTACACCCTCGCCGCCTCCGAGCTGCCGCGCCGGATCATCGCGTCGCTCGCGGGGATGTCGTTCGCCGGCACGCTGATCGTCACGTTCGTGTGGGTGCGCGAGGACGTGGCCCGGGGGAATCTGTCCTTCGGGGACTGGGTGATCCCGTTCGCCTCGGTCACCACCGCGATCGGGCTCACCGCGCCGCCGCTGCTGCTCGGGCTGTACGTGGGGGCGCGGCGGCGGCTGATGGAGAGTCTGCGGGAGCGGGCCGACAGCCTGGAGCGTGAGCTCCAGCTGCTCGCGGAGCGGGCGGAGGAGCGGGCCGAGTGGGCGCGGGGCGAGGAGCGGACGCGGATCGCGCGGGAGATGCACGACGTGGTCGCGCACCGGGTGAGCCTGATGGTGGTGCACGCGGCGGCGTTGCAGGCGGTGGCGCGCAAGGATCCCGAGAAGGCCGTGAAGAACGCGGCGCTGGTGGGGGACATGGGGCGCCAGGCGCTGACGGAGCTGCGCGAGATGCTGGGGGTGCTGCGCAGCGGGGCCGCGCCGGCGGACCGGGCGGCGGGGGCGGCGGTGCCGTTGGCGGCGCTGGGTGCGGCGGCCGCGGCGGCGGCGGACCGGGGGCGGGTGCCGGGTGGCGAGGGGGTCGGCGAGGGGCCGTGCCTGTCGGAGCTGGACGAGCTGGTGGGGCAGTCGGCGGCGGCGGGGATGGTGGTGGCGCTGTCGGTGGAGGGGGAGTCGCGGGAGTACGCCCGGGAGGTGGAGCAGACGGCGTACCGGGTGGTGCAGGAGGCGCTGACCAACGTCCACAAGCATGCGGCGGGGGCGAAGACGTATGTGCGGCTGGCGCATCGGGTGTCGGAGATCGCGATGCAGGTGGAGAACGAGCCGCCGCCGGAGGTGCCGGAGTCCGCGGCGCGGCTGCCGTCGGGGGGCAACGGCCTGGTGGGGATGAAGGAGCGGGTCGCGGCGCTGGGCGGGGTGTTCGTGTCGGGGCCGACGGACGCGGGGGGTTTCCGGGTGTCGGCCGTGATCCCGGCGGTGTGACGGCGGGCCGTCTCGTGCGGGGGCGCGCGTGCCCGCGTGCCCGCGGCGGCCGTCCCGGGGTGCGCTTGCGGGGGTGACTGCGGCGGTGTCTGCCCGGTGGTGCGGTTGCCGGTGGTGTGGTTCCGGCCGTGTCGTCCCGGTGGCGCGGAGGGTGGGGGCCGGCCGGTTCAGCCCGCGGTGAGGCGTGGGGGTTCGGTGCCGGCGACGAGTGCGGCGAGGGCGTGGTCGATGTCGGGGCCGAGGTACCAGTCGCCGGTGTGGTCGAGGGCGTAGACGCGGCCTTCGCTGTCGATGGCGAGGAGGGCGTCGGTGCCGGTCTCGGTGCCGAGGGGGCTGACCTCGGTGTCGAGGGCGCGGCCGAGGTCGCCGAGGGTGCGGGCCATGTGCAGGCCGTGCAGCGGGTCGAAGTGGAGCGCGGTGGGGGCGACCTGGCGGCCGGGTCCGGTGGGGGCGAGGTGGAGTCCGCCGAACTCGGCCCAGGCTTCGACGGCGGCGGGGAAGACGGCGTGGCGGTGGCCCGCGGGCGAGAGGTGTTCGCGCAGGGTGTCGGCCCAGATCTCGGCCTGCTTGATGTCCCAGCGTCCGGGTTGCCAGCCGGCGGCGCGCAGGGTGGCGTCGACGGGGACGGGGAAGCGGGTGGTCGAGGTGCGGTCGGTGTGCATCTGCCCTTCGTTCGTCGTGCGCGCCGGGCGCGTGGTGCTGTCGTTCCGCGCGGCGGTGTGCGGTGGTGCGGGTGATCGCTGCTGGTGTGGGGGGGCGGGTCCGGCTCAGCCGTCGGCCGCCGAGGGGTCGACGACGCGGACGCCGAAGTGGGCGCTGAGGGCGGCGCAGGCGCGGCAGGGGGTGGCGAAGCTGCCGTGCAGGGGGTCGCCGTCCTCGCGGATGCGGCGGGCGGTGAGTTTGGCTTGTTTGAGTGCTTTGCGGGCTTCGCCGTTGGTCATGGGTTTGCGTCCGGCGCGTTTGCTGCGGGCGGCGTCGACGCCGGCGATGTGGCGTGAGATGAGGAGGGTCTCGGCGCAGCGTCCGGTGAAGCGGTCGCGGTCGGAGCTGGTGAGGGTGTCGAGGAAGTCCTGGACGAGGTGGTGCAGCTGCGGGGGCTGGTCGCCGCGGGCGGCGGTGCCGGTGAGGGTGGCGCCGCGGACGGAGAGGGCGGCGGCGACGGTGGGGAGTATGCCGTCGCGGCGGTGGCGGAGGGCGGGAGCGTGCTGGTTCTCGGTGGCGCTCCAGCCGACGCGGGGGTCGCCGGACCTGCCTGCGTGCGGGCCCGCCTGTGTCGCGTTCATGATCATCATCCCCTCCCGGGCGTTCCCCGGGCATGCTCTCGGAGGTCACAGAGTGCCAAATGGCGTGGCGGGTGTGGAAGCTGGGGCGACACGACACGCCCGGTTTGGGCTGGCTGTCACGGTGGGGTGACGGCTGGTCACGGAAGCGGAGGGGGTCATGACCGGCGCCGGTGACCGGTGCGGTCGTACGGCATAGGCTGTCGGCACCGCTTTCCGCGTGGTGACGCGCGAGCGCAGACGAGACAGGCGATTCGGGGTGTTGTGACCGAGAGTGGTCATGGCGGGCCGGATCAGAACGCCGCAGGGGGCAACCGCCATGACGACAGGTCGGCTCGGGCTGGGGGCACCTCCCGGCCGCCAGGCCGGGGGAGACGCCGTGCCGCCGAACGCGGCGTACGCCGGGCAGGTCGTGCATTTCCCGGATCCGGTGCGTGCCGCACGTCACCCGAGGGGGGTACGGGTGGACGAGCGCGGATACCCCGACTTCTCGGGGTACGCGCGCGCGGCGGCGGAGATCGCGGAGCCGCCGGAGGGGTTCGGCGTCGACGAACTGCGGCTGACGGACTACGTGTCGGCGAACGCGGCGATGGCCGCGTCCGGCCACGAGCTGTGGGACACGGTGCCGGCGGTGGCGACGCCGCACGGCTGGACGTGGCACCACGTGGCGGGCGCGCGGCGGTTGGAGCTGGTCCCGGTCCAGGTGAAGGCGCTGCTGCGGCACCACGGCGGGATCGCCACGTCGGCGGTGGACCAGCACAAGCGCGGCACGCGGCCGTTGCAGGAGACGCGGCCCGCGCACTTCCGGCTGCCGAAGTCGGGTGTGGCGGTGACGGAGGCGCAGGCGCAGGGGGTCGAGGAGGATCTCGGCTACCGGCTGCCGGGCGCGTACCGCGCCTTTCTGAAGGCGGCGGGCGGGTGCGCGCCGGTGGGGACCGCGCTGGACGCGGAGTTGGGGCTGCTGGTCGACCAGCCGTTCTTCACGGTGCGCGACGAGGCGGCGGTCAACGACCTGGTCTACGCGAACAAGTGCCTGCGGGACCATCTGACCAAGGACTATCTCTGCGTCGCCTTCGTGCAGGGCGGTCTGCTGGCCGTGAAGGTGAGGGGCGAGCGGCTGGGGTCGGTGTGGTTCTCGGCGTACGACGACGCGCGCGACGCGGATCCGTCGTGGTCGGCGGCGGAGCGGATGGAGCGGCTGCTGCTGCCGTGCGGTGACGACTTCGACGCGTTCCTGTCCCGGCTGGCGGGTTCGCCGCCGGAGCTGGAGACGGTGGCGAATCTGATGGTGGACGGCGGGTTCACGCGTGCGGTGCCCGTCGCGGCCGTGGGGGAGTGAGCTTCGCGATGGTGACGTTCGCGCAGGCGCAGGAGCGCGCCGAGGAGTGGATCAACGGGGATGTCCCGTCGTACCAGCATCGGGAGGTGCGGGTGCGGGAGTTCGGGCTGGGGTTCGTGGTGTGGCCGGAGGACCGTGCCGACGGGCCGCGTTCGGACGGCGGGGCGCAGCGGCTGGTGATCGCCCGGGACAGCGGGGAGGCCACGCTGTGGCCGGCGCTGCCGGTGGGTGAGGTGATCCGCCGTTACGAGGAGCGGTACGGCCGGGACGAGGCGGTGGCCGACGCGGTTCCGGCGCCTTCGGCCCGGGTCGATCTCCATCAGACGTCGTTCCTGCTGACTCCGCCGGAGTGGTTGCAGGAGGCGGCGGACCGGATGGGTATTCCGGGCCGGCGGGAGGGTGCCGCGCGCGCGGCGTCCGACGATGCCGGGCCCGAGGACGCGGTGCCGTCCGCCGGCGAGGGGGCACCGGGCGTGCCGGACACCGGGGCGCCGGCCGAGACGCTGGGCGGACCGCCGCCCGCCGCGCCCGTGGCGCCGGTTCCCGTGGCGCCGGTTCCCGTGGCGCCGGGGGTGCCCGAGGGGGCCACGCCCTGGGCGGGCACGGACACCAACGCCGACGGCGAGGATCTCGCGGTGCCGCTGCCGGAGACGGTGTTCGCCCCGCCGCTGAGCGGGGACGACGGCGTGTCCACGCCGCCGGAGGCGCAGACGGCGCTGCTGTCGGGGGGCAGCAGGCTGCCGGACACGGCGATCGAGCCGGCGCTCGCCGATCCGCACGCGCCGGGTGGCGCGGGCCGGGGCGCGACGCCGCCGCCCGCGCCCACGTACGGCTATCCGCAGGGCGTGAACGGGCCGGCCACGCCTCCCGCGCCCTCCGCCCCGGTGCCGGGGCGGACACCGCCTCCGCCGCCGGGTGTTCCGGCGTCGTCGTACGGGCAGCCGCGGCCGCAGGGCGTTCCGGGGCAGCCGCCCGCGCCGAGCGCCGGGGACATCGCGGACGCGGCGACCAGCAAGGCCGCGCCGCCCCGCGCGCGAGGCGGTGCGACGCCGCCTCCGCCGGGAGTGCCGGGGACGCCGGGCGTCGGCGGTCCGCCGCCCGCGCCGGGTGTCCCGGCCGACGGGTACGTACCGACGCAGCTCGTCTCGGCGCTCGCCCCCGACGGACCGGGTCCCGTGCCGCCGGGTACGCCGGGCGCCCCGGGGAC
>NZ_AGBF01000066.1 GCF_000225525.1 Streptomyces zinciresistens K42
CGCGGAACCGGGGAGCCCGGGTACGCGGACGGGCCGAGGCGCACCCGGCACCGGCAGGTGCGTGCGCCGGCCGGACCGGGCGCGCCCCACCCGTGCGGGACCGGTGCGGGGACGCGGGACCCGTCGGTCGGCCCCGGCGCGGCCCGGGGCGTCCCTGAGCCGCGCGCTGGTCACCAGGGCCCTGGTGGGGATGCCGGCGACGTTGATGCGGGTGCCGCCGATCATGCCCCGTTCCACCATGGCGCCGCGTCCGCCGCCGCGGGCGACGTCCACGGCGAGCGTCCCGCCGCCCTTGCCGCCTCCCACGGCGGGGAGGTCGGCCTCCTCCGCCTCATGTCCGTCCGCACATCCGCTCCTTCGGGCCGGTTCCGTCGCTCGTACAACTGTGCGCGCATCCGCCCTGGCGGGTTCGCATCCGCCGCCGTGTGTCCGCCGGCGGTGACTTCACAGGTCCGGCAGCGTTCTCGTTCGCGACAGTCCGCTGCGTGTTCACGCCGCGTTCAGCGGGCACTTCGAGACTGCCGACGAGGCGTGCTCACGCCGGTCGAACGAAGGGCATTGCGGTGAAGGACAAGAAGGACGACGAATCCACGGCCTCGGGAGTCTCCCGGCGCCAGTTGGTCAAGTACGCGGGAGTGGGCGCGACGTTCGTCGCCGCGAGCCCCCTGGCGGCGAGTTCCGCCGCGGCGGACTCGGGTGACGGGCGGCCCGGCGGCGGCTCCCGCGGCAGGGTGTGGCGCGCGGGCGACCACCACGTGCACTCGGAGTACAGCGGATCGTTCGACACGTCGGTCAACCCGCCCCGGTTCCAGAAGGGCGGCGACGCGGTCTACCCGATCGTCACCAACGCGATCATGGCCAAGAACTTCGGCCTCACCTGGGCCATGTGCACCGACCACGGCGGCCCCAACCACTCGAAGGTCAACCTGGAGCAGGCCTACCCCGACCTGCTGCGCTCGCGTGAACTCGTGCCCGAGGTGCTGCAGTTCTGGGGCATGGAGCTCGACGCCCCGGCGCTCGACCACCACACGCTGATGATCCCGCACCACAGGGACGAGGCGCAGCAGCTGTACGAGCTGGAGCGCCGCTTCGCGAAGCAGGAGGCATTCCCGAAGGACCCGGGCCGCGACACCGAGGCCAAGATGATCGAGTTCCTGAAGGCGGCGAAGACCATGCGGCAGAAGCCGCTGGTCATCGCGCACCACGCGTCGCGTTCGGCGACCGGCCTCGGGGTCTACGGCCAGGACACCCCGCGCGAGTTCCGCAACGGCAACAACGCGGCCCCCGACATCTACGTCGGCTTCGAGGGCGCCCCCGGCCACCAGGCCGGCCCGCTCGTCGGCGAGGCCCGCGGCAGCTACGGCAACTACCCCACGCACGGCGGCTTCGACCAGATGACCGCGCGGGTCGGCGGGCTCTGGGACGCGCTGCTGGGCGAGGGACGCCGCTGGTGGATCACGGCGACCTCGGACTCGCACGTGCACTGGACGCGCGGCGGCTCCGACTTCTGGCCGGGCGAGTACAGCAAGACGTACGTGCACGCCAGGCAGGACTACGCCGACATCATGGACGGCCTGCGCAACGGCCGGATCTGGGTCGGCACCGGCGACCTGATCACGACCCTGGACCTGACGGCGACCGGCCAGCGCCGGAGTGCCGCCATGGGCGAGAACCTCACCCTCAGCCGCCGCAACCGCACCGACGTCGAGATCGAGATCCGCTTCCGGCCGCTGGCGGGCAAGAACGCCAACGGCGACCGTCCCGAGGTCAACCGGGTGGACCTGATCGTCGGCGGGATCACCGGCCCGAGCAGCAACCTCGACTCCGACACCAACCCCACCACGAAGGTCGTGGCGCGCTTCGGCCGCCGCGACTGGCGCAGGGACGGGCACGAGTACGTCATCCGCCACACCCTGCGCAACGTGGAGAGCGACGTGTACGCCCGGGTCCGCGGCACCAGCACGGACGAGGCTGAGCCGCTGGCCGACGGGCAGGAGAGCCCGTGGGACGACCTGTGGTTCTACTCGAACCCGGTGTTCGTCCAGGTGCGGTAGGACCATCAGCTCGGTTCCTGCACCAGTTCCGGGCAATTCACGGGCGGGCCCGCTCCCCCGGGGCTCGTCCACAACTCGCCTGAAACCGGCCTGAAGCTCATCTGAAGAGGGACGCGGCGGCGGCGCGCCCCGGCGACAGCCGGCGCACCGCCGCCGATTCCGTCCCGGGTTCCGGTGTTTCGGCATGTCATCGGGGACGGGACCGTCCCATGGCGGGCATGGGGTCCCGCGTGTTGCGGTGGGGACCTGTGAGCGGTGATGCTTTCCGTGGCACGGCGAGCCGGGGTGGACCGACCATTCACCGAAGGCCGGCCGCCGTGGCGTTCACGCGTGCGTGCGGGGTCGTCGGGCGGCCAGCGGGGCCGAGTCCGCGGCCCCGGCTGTCCTCGGGGAGTTCCACAGTGGAGACGATCATCGTTCAGCCGCCCGGTCTGCCCGGGACGGCAGGCGCGGCCGGGGCCGACCTGGTGCATCTGGGGCCGGGAGACATGGTCGAGTTCGGGCGCGGGACGCCCGGCGCCCCGGAGCCGTTCGTGGTGCTGCCGGATCCGGGGATCTCCCGGCGGGCGGGGCGGCTGGAGGCGGCGGAGGACTACTGGCGGCTGTCGAACTTCAGCCGGGGCGCCACGTACGTGGTGGAGAACCTGGAGGGCGGGGGCGAGTACATCACCGTCGCGCCGGGGCGGCTCGGGGCACCGGTGCCCTTCGAGTTCTCCCAGGTGGTCCTGCCGGGCCTGGGGAAGGCCGGCGGGTTCAAGGTGTTCGCCCCCCAACACGCCTATCTGGACGAGCGGGTGGCGCCGGGGTCGGGCGAACGGACCGTGCACCCCTACGCGCTGGACGTGACGGCCAAGTACTTCCTGGTCCTGGTGGCGCTGTGCGAGCCGCGGCTGCGCGGCGCGCGCGACGGCGCCCTGCCGGGTGCCGGGGACATCGCGGAGCGGCTGCGGCCGCTGGAGTCGTGCCGTGATCTGACCCGGTCGGCGGTGAACTACCACATCGACTATCTGACGCTGGCGAAGCTGCGCCTGGACGTCGAGGAGGAGTGCGGCACCGAGGACGGCGCCGGGCGCACCGGGGCCAAGCGGGCCCGGCTGGCCTGGGTGGCCCTGCGCTTCGGCCTGGTCCGCGAGAAGCACCTCGCGCTGCTGCCGTCGCGCCGGCAGACCGCCGCGGTCTCGGGAGGCGGCAGGTGAGTTCGTCCTACGGCGCGGACGGAGCGGCCGGGGCGCCGCGGCTTCCGGAGGGTTTCCGGATAGAGGGCTGGGAGCTCGGTCCCGTCATCGGCTCGGGCGGCTGGGGCACGGTGTACGAGGCGCGCGCGGTCGCGGACGGCGAGGTCGTGGCGGTGAAGGTGCTCCCGACGGGGGCGCTGGCGCCGGGGCAGCGCGCGGTGCTCGGTGAACTCGCGGCGCGGGAGGTGCGGTTCAGTACGGAGGCCGACCACCCGCACCTGGTGCGCACCCGCGCGGTGTGCACCGTCGTCACGCCCGGACTTCCCGAGCTGGACGGGTCGATCGCGCTGGTGATGGACCGGGCCGAGGCGAGTGTGCGCCAGGTGCTGGAGGCGGCCGGTGCGGGACGGCCGGTGCCGGACGCGGTGCGTCTGCTGCGCGGGGTGGCGGCCGGGCTGGCCCATATGCACGGTGCCGGCTGGGTGCACGGCGACCTCAAGCCGGCGAACGTCCTGCTGGGGCCGGACGGGGAGGTGTGGCTGGCCGACTTCGGGCTGGCCACCGAACTGGAGGGCACGCACGCCTATGTGCCGCCGCTGGGCACCCTCGACCATCTGCCGCCGGAGTGGTGGTCGCAGCGCACCGGGGCGGGCGGCAGGGTGGTGCGCACGACCGCCGACATCTGGGCGTTCGGGGTGCTGGCCCACCAGATCCTGACCGGCGGGCTCCATCCGTTCCCCGGCGCCACCGCCCGCGCCCGCTCGCTGGCCGCGCAGTCGTACGCCCGCGGCAGCGCCCCGCTGCGCCTGGACGCCGGACTCGCCGAGGGCTGGCGGCAGTTGATCGGGGACTGTCTCGGGCCGGACCACGCCTCGCGGCTCGCGCACAGCGCGGCGGGTCTGGTGGAGCGGGTCGACGCGCTGTCCGGGGCCGCGGGTGAGCGCCGTGCCGGGCGCCGGTGGTGGCCGGTGGCGGCGCTGGGTGCGACCTGTGCGGTGGCGGCCGCCGTCGCGGGGTACACGCTCCTCGGGCCGGACGGCTCCGGGGACGGCGGCGGACGGGACGAGCCGTCGGCGGTGTCCGGCGCGCGGGCGGGGTCGACGAGCGGCACGGGGGTGCCGAGCGTCGCGAGCGGGGAGATCCCGGCCGGCTCCGACGTCCCGCGCGCGCTGCGCCCCGTCATCGTCGCCGCGGCCCGGCGCTGCACGGACGCCGAGGTGACGCCGGCGCTGCTGGCGGCGATGATCAAGGCGGAGAGCAACTTCGACCCCACGGCGTCGCGGCCGGCCAGCGACGAGTACGGCATCGCCATGTGGACCCCGTCGGTCTTCAGGGCGTGGGCCGTCGACGGCGACGAGGACGGCGACAAGGACTACCGTTCGCCGCCGGACGCGATCGCCACGATGAGCCTGTACGTGTGCTGGCTCGACCAGCGGTTCAAGCAGGCCCGGCTGCCCGCCGAGGACCTTCCCGCGCTGATGGCGGCCGGGTACCGCACGAGCGACCGCACCGTCATCGAGGAGCGCGGGGTTCCGGCGCGGATGCGCGGGCACGTGGCGAAGGTGCTGCGCTATCTCTCCGAGTACGGCGGGTGAGGGGTGGGCGCGGGCGTCCACCCCTCCCGGCTCAGCAGTTCCCGACGTCCGGGAGCCGGTTCCCGGGCGAGCTGATGTAGATGTTGGAGATCCAGCCGCCGTACTGGGGCAGATAGGCCCACCAGTCGTTGGAGTAGGGCGGTGCGTCGACCCGCTGGCCCTGCTTCTGGCAGCCGACGAGGACCTCGACCCCCGCCGGGAGCCGGGTGAGGGGAGGCCGGGTGGTGGAGGGGTCGGGCCGGACGTTCACGTTCTCGCTCCAGGTGCCGTACCACCGGCCCGCCGGGCGCGCGGCGTCCGGGACGTTCAGCGACCGGGTCAGCCGGCCGATGTCGGTGTACGCCTTGCCGTAGGCGGTGCCGGTCTGGTGCAGGGTGTAGACCGCGACGATGTACCGGTCGTCGGGGCCGACCGTGCCGGTGCTGTGCAGCGCGGGCCGGGTCAGGTCGGTCTCGGCCGCGGGGGCGGCCGCCGCGGCGCGCGGGGCCTTCGCCGTACGCGGCTGCGCGGCCGTGCAGGTGCCGGCGCCGAACGCGCCGGACCAGCCCTGCTTGACCGCCCACGGCTCGGCGAACGCCCCGGCGACACCGAAGTGCTGGTCGAAGCCGTCCGACGCGCAGCGGGTGGAGGCGCGCAGGTTGCCCATCACGAAGTCGCGCACCGGACCGGGTGCCGTGTCCAGGAGGTAGCGGTAGATCGTGACGGTGTCGCGGGCCGACAGCGAGGTGTAGCCCCAGTAGCCCTCGTATCCGGGCGGCGGGGGCTGGGTGTCCGGCAGGCCGAGTTCGCGGGCCATCCGGGTGATGATCGCGGAGCCGCCGTTCCGCGACCAGTAGTAGCTGGCCGCGTCGTCGTCGCTGCTGCGCAGCATCGGCTCCAGGCGGGCCCGGTCGGCGGCCGGGACCGCATAGGCGGGCCCCCTGTTCCACAGGAAGTCCAGTGCCAGAAGCAGTTTGACGACGGAGGCGGAGCGGAAGCGGCTGCTGGTCCGGTACTCCTCGGTGAACGTGCCGGTGCGGCGGTCGAACACGGCCGCCCCGGCCTCCACTCCGGCCGGGACCTGGATCGCTGCGGGTGCGGCGCGGGCGGGGGGCGCGGGCGGGGCGAGCACCGCGCCGGCGGCGATCGCGCACAGGGCGGCCGCCGTGGCCGCCATCGAACGGAACACGCTTCTCAAGGCCCGTCACTCCTCCACGGTCGGGACGGCCCGCGCCCGTCCGTGACGCGGGTCCGAAGGGTCGGCCCGACCCTAGGTGGGCGGCGGGCCAGGACCGTCCTGACGCGTGTCAGGGGCGGGGGCGGGACAGGTTCCGGCGTCGCCCCCGCGGGGCGGGTCACCCGTGTCCGGGCGCGCTCTCGAAGGGGTACTGCACCCCGCTCTCCCCCGCGAAGCACCGCGCCGCGTGCTCGCGCATCCGGGGGCCGTAGGACGGATGGCCCATCAGGTCGGTGTAGGTCTCGCGCCTCCCCAGGTCCACGACGCCTGCCGTGTCGGCGAGCCAGACGTCGAAGCCCGGGTACATCAGCCCCAGGTACGGCAGGTCGTCCAGGTCGAGGGCGAGCACCGGGTACTCGCCGCGGGCGTCCGGTTCGGTGACGGCGAGGACGCGCCGGGAGTCCGATCCGCCGGGCAGGAGGAAGCACTCCGGGAAGCGGGCGGACAGCCACGCGAAGTCCGGGGCCCATGCCTGGCTCATCTCGTCGCCGACGAGCCGGTCCAGCGGGCGCGGGGCGAGCCGGCCGTCCGGGGTGAACCAGCCGTGCCGCTCAAGGAGTCCGGCGTCGTGGGCGAGCCAGGTCCGCAGGCTGGGCGACAGGGGGCGTCCGGAGGGCAGGACGGCGGCGGCGAGCGCGTCGCCGGACAGCGGGCGGGGCACCCCGCCCTCGGCCCAGGGCGCGGGGGCGTAGGGCAGGACGCGGGCCGCCGGATCGCGCCGCACCGCCTCGATGGCGCGCTCGGTGAGAGCGACTCCGTGCACGGGCGACCTCCTTGGTGCTCGCGGGTCCGGTCGGTCGGCGCGCGGACGGGTCCCCGTCTTCCGTTCCGCATCCTCACATCCGGCACTGACAACGCGACGGGACGGGCCCCGGCCGGCCCCGCCCGGCACACCCGACCCCACCTGACGGATCGTCAGCGTCTCGATGAATGCTTGATGATGCTCGGAACAGCCGAATATCGAGCACGTATTGACATGCGACCGTCACAACCCGCAGAGTCGTGCCCCGACAGTCCCGACAGTGCCCCCGGCAGTGCCGCACACCACCCCACCGAGGAGTGTTGCCGTCATGTCCGAAACACCCGCTGTCTCCCGCCGGCTGCTCCTGGGCGGAGCCGTCGCCACCGGCGCGCTCGCGGCCGGGATGACCGGCGCCGCCCCCACCGCCGCCGCCGCGACGATGCGCGCGCCCCGGCGCCGCCCCGGGCAGAGGTCGATGACCGGCGTACCGTTCGCGGCGCGCGGAACGGTCCGCGTGGCCCTGATCGGCCTGGGCAACCGCGGCTCCGGCATGGCCCCGGGCTGGGCGGCCGTGCCCGGCTGCACCGTGACCGCCGTCTGCGACATCCGCGCCGACCGCGCCAGGCGCGTCGCCGACCAGCTGGCGGGCAAGGGCGAGCCGCGCCCCGCCGAGTACGGCGGATCGGCCGACTCCTACGCACGGATGCTCCGGCGCGAGGACATCGACCTGGTGTACGTGGCCACGCCCTGGGAGTTCCACCACGAGCACGGCAGAGCGGCGCTGCTGAGCGGCCGCCACGCCATGGTCGAACTCCCCGTCGCCACCGAGCTGCGCCAGCTGTGGGACCTGGTCGACACCTCCGAGCGCACCCGCAGGCATCTGATGCTCGCCGAGAACTGCAGCTACGGCCGCAACGAACTCGCCATGCTCAAGATGGCGCACGCCGGCCGGTTCGGGGAGATCACCAACGGCCATGGCGGCTACCTCCACGACCTGCGTGAACTGCTGTTCTCCGACACCTACTACACCGACGCCTGGCGGCGCCGGTGGCACACCCGCAGCACCGCGTCCCTCTATCCCATGCACGGGCTGGCCCCGATCGCGGCGGCCATGGACATCAACCGCGGCGACCGGATGAGCACGCTGCGCGCCACGGCGACCGCTGCGCGGGGCCTGGCCGACTACCGCGCGCGGTTCGTCCCCCGGGACCACCCGTCCTGGAAGGAGACGTACATCAACGGCGACCAGGTCACCTGTCTCGTCGAGACCGAGAAGGGGCGGGTCATCAGGGCCGAGCACGACGTGAGTTCACCCCGGCCGTACAGCAGGATCAACACCCTGGCCGGCACCCGGGGGATCGTCGAGGACTACGCCGGGCCCGCCCCGACGGGCGCACGCGTCTACCTCGAACCGGACCACGGCGGCCACACCTGGCGCGACTTCGCCGACTACGCCAAGGAGTTCGACCACTGGCTGTGGCAGAAGGTCGGGGACGACGCCGCGAACAACGGCGGCCACGGCGGCATGGACTACGTCCTGCAGTGGCGCACGGTGCAGCTGATGCGCGCCGGGCTGGTCCCCGACATCGACGTGTACGACTCGGCGGTCTGGTGCTCGGCGGTGCCGCTGAGCGCCGCGTCCCTGGCGCGGGGCGGCGACCCGGTGGAGGTGCCCGACTTCACCCGCGGCGCGTGGGCCGCCGCACGGCCCGGCCTCGACTCGGAACCCACGGACATGCCTCCCGTCGGCTGAGCCGCGCGGGCGGGACCCGCCCTGCGCGGCCCCACCCGCGCGGCCCGGTTCAGCGCCGGCCGGGCCCGTGAGGCCCCGGGCAGGGGCAACGGGCCGCCACGAGGGGGCCGTTCCACCGTTTCGCGTGCGGGAAGGTTGTCTCGCACGCGCGGGAACGTCCTCGGGGCGACGGGACAGGGACCCATCAACCCTTTCGTGCGCGGGAGTTCGGCGGATCCACCGGCGGGGCGGAACCGGTCAGCCGCGGCGCGGACGCCCGCGTCCGCGGAAGGTTCCGCGGCCGGACAACCGCGCTCGCCCTCCTCCCGCCCTCCTGCGTACGGCCGTTCGGCGCTCCCGTGTACGGCGCCCGTCAGGACGGGGCCGCGCGGCGGCAGCGCAGGAACAGATGCGGCTCGGGCCCGGCGCCGGGGTGGTCGGGGGTGAAGGTGCCGCCCCGGCTGGACAGCACGGTCAGTCCGGCCCCCTCGGCCGCCGCGACGAGGTCCGCCGCGGCGAAGCTCGTCGCGCGCACCGGCCGGCCCATGAACACCACCTCGGCGTCCTCCACGTCCGCCGGCACGGTCGCCAGCACCAGATGGCCGCCGGGCTTCAGGGCCCGGGACAGCCGTGCCAGCAGGGCGCTCTGCTCGGAGCGGGTCATCTGGAGCAGCGAGAAGAACACGCAGACACCGTCGAAGGAGTCCGCGTCGAGCGGCAGAGCGCGGACGTCGGCGCAGCGGAACTCGGCCCCGGGGACCTGGCGGGCGGCGAGGGCGACCATGACGGGCGAGACGTCGACCCCCAGCACCGAGTGGCCCGCCGCGACGAGCGCGGCGGCGGTGGGCCGGCCGGTGCCGCTGCCGACGTCCAGCGTGCGGGCGGCGGGCGGCAGCCGGTCCAGGAGCCAGTCCAGCGCGGCCAGGTGCTCGGGGGCGTGCGCGAACGCCTTCTCGTACCGGGCGCCCAGGTCGTCGAACAGCACGGCGGCGGGCGGCCGTTGCTCGTCGTGCCCCATGTCCGCCTCCCTGTCGCCGGGCCGGCCTGCATCGTCGCACCGGCCCGGGGTGCGCCACAACGGGCCGCCGGTGCGTGTCCCCACGGGCGGGCCGGGGGAGAATGGGGGCCGTAGTCAATGGCCGACCCATCCGGAGGAGCTGGGCAATGCAGGACGCACGAGCGGGGCAGGTCGCCGGACCCGAGGACCTCGTCGACGTGGCCCGGCTGGTCACGGCGTACTACGCGCTGCGCCCCGACCCGGCCGAACCCGGGCAGCGGGTGGCGTTCGGCACCTCGGGGCACCGCGGCTCGTCACTGGCCGCCGCGTTCAACGAGGACCACATCGCCGCCACCAGCCAGGCCATCTGCGAGTACCGCGCCGCGCAGGGCACCGACGGCCCGCTCTTCCTGGGCGCCGACACCCACGCCCTGTCGGAGCCGGCGCGGGTCACCGCCCTGGAGGTCTTCGCCGCCAACGGGGTGACCGTCCTCGTCGACCAGGCCGACGGCTACACGCCGACCCCGGCCGTCTCGCACGCCGTGCTCACCCACAACCGCGGGCGCGCCTCCGCGCTCGCCGACGGGGTGGTGGTGACGCCCTCGCACAACCCGCCCGCCGACGGCGGCTTCAAGTACAACCCGCCGAGCGGCGGCCCGGCCGGGTCCGGGGCGACGTCCTGGATCCAGGACCGCGCCAACGAGATCATCTCCGGCGGCATGAAGGACGTACGGCGCATCCCCTACGCGCGCGCCCTGGCCGCGCCCGGCACCGGCCGCCACGACTTCCTCGGCGCCTACGCGGCGGACCTGCCGAACGTGCTGGACCTGGACGCGATCCGGTCGGCCGGGGTGCGCATCGGCGCCGATCCGCTCGGCGGGGCGTCCGTCGCCTACTGGGGCCGGATCGCCGAACAGCACGGGCTGGATCTGACGGTGGTGAATCCGCTGGCCGATCCCACCTGGCGGTTCATGACGCTGGACTGGGACGGCAGGATCCGCATGGACTGCTCCTCGCCGTACGCGATGGCCTCGCTGATCGAGCGGCGCGACCAGTTCGACATCGCCACCGGCAACGACGCCGACGCCGACCGGCACGGCATCGTCACCCCCGACGGGGGGCTGATGAACCCCAACCACTATCTGGCCGTCGCCATCGCGTACCTGTTCTCGCACCGGGACCGGTGGCCGGCGGACGCCGGAGTCGGCAAGACCCTGGTGTCGTCCGGCATGATCGACCGGGTCGCGGCGGACGTCGGACGGCGGCTGGTCGAAGTCCCGGTCGGGTTCAAGTGGTTCGTGGAGGGCCTGTCGGACGGCTCGCTGGGCTTCGGCGGCGAGGAGTCGGCCGGCGCGTCCTTCCTGCGCCGCGACGGCTCGGTGTGGACCACGGACAAGGACGGCATCGTCCTGGCGCTGCTCGCCTCCGAGATCACGGCGGTCACCGGGAGCACGCCCTCGCAGCACTACGCGCGGCTCACCGACCGCTTCGGCGCCCCGGCCTACGCCCGTGTCGACGCCCCGGCCTCCCGCGCGGAGAAGGCGCTGCTGGCCAAGCTGTCGCCGCGGCAGGTCACCGCCGACACCCTCGCGGGCGAACCGGTCACGTCCGTGCTGACCGAGGCGCCCGGCAACGGCGCCGCACTCGGCGGGATCAAGGTGGCCACCGCCAACGCCTGGTTCGCGGCCCGCCCTTCGGGCACCGAGGACGTCTACAAGATCTACGCGGAGTCCTTCAACGGTCCCGAGCACCTGGCCCGGGTCCAGGAGGAGGCCAGGTCGGTCGTGCTGGCCGCGCTCGGCGGCTGAGGCTCCCACCCGGCGGGCTGCGGCGCGACGTATCTAAAATGGGGAGGAACACCGCTCGGCCCGTCCGTCGCCGGCCTCAGGAGCAGGTATGTCCAGCGAACCAGCACCCCTCAGCGAGGCCGGCCGTCAGGCCCTGGAGCAGGAGCTGTCCCGTCTGCGCGCCGAGCGCGAGAAGGTCGCGAGCACTCTGCGCGACTCCGACGCGGCGGTGGGTGATCTCGCCGACGCCGCGGACGAGTTGCAGCGCGCGAACGACGTACGGCGCGTCGACGCCCGTATCGCGGAGATCACCACGCGGCTGCGCTCGGCCGTGGCCGCGGGACCGCCGCGCACCGACCGGGTCGGCGTGGGCGGCACGGTCACCGTGCGCTTCGGCGACGGCGCCGAGGAGACGTTCCAGATCGGTGAGACCACGATGGCGACGGAACACTCCCTGGTCACCGCCGACAGCCCCCTCGGGCGCGCGCTGCTGGGCCACCGCCCCGGGGACACCGTGCGCTACCACGCCCCGGGCGGGTCGGCCACCGCGGTGGTGGTGTCCCTGGGAGCGGCCGGCTGACCGCCCCCGAAGACACGCCGGATTCCCCGCACGCGGGGCTGACTCCTGCGTCCTTGCCCTCCGCCGGGGGGCTCGGCGCCCTCCGCCGGGGGGCTCGGCGCCCTCCGCCGGGGGCCGCCGGGTCACGCCTCCTGGCGTTCGCGGGCGGTGAGCCTGACGAGTCCGTCCTGGTCGGGGCGGCGGGGCAGGCACCTGTCGTGGCGATGCTCCGGGTCGCCCTCCACAGCCTTGCCGGACTTGTGACGGTGCGTCATGCACGGCCTCCTCGATCGAGGTCCGGGAGCGCTGGTGGTCGGCTCTCCTCACTGCCGTCCTTCTCCCGCGCCGTCCTTCTCCCGCGCCGCCGCGTCGCGCGGCGCGCACCCGGAGCCGGGGTACGGGGGCGCGGGGCGCACGCCGTGGTGAGGGCAGGGCGCGGGGTCAGTTCTCCTGGAGGACGGCGAGGACGTTCCCGGCCGGGTCGGTGAACCAGCCGATCGCCGCCGGGCCGCCGTTCCCGACGCGCACGACGCCCCGCTCGTCGTGGTCGAACCCGGGAACGCGGTCGAGGCGCACGCCGCGGCGCTCCAGCTCGGTCACCGCGGCCTCGATGTCGTTCACGGGGAAGTTCAGGATCGTGAACGACGCCGGGGTGTGGTCGGCCTTGGGGTAGACGAAGACCTGGGCGCCGGTGCCGAGCCCGAGCGTCAGCATCCGCATCTGCCCCTCGCCCCTTTCCTCCACCGTGAGGCCGAGGACCTCGCCGTAGAAGCGGCGGGCCTCGCCGAGGTCGTCGACGGAGAAGCCGCTGAACGCCTGGGACTGTCCGAACATGCCGTGGTCTCCTTCGGGTGTGCACGGTGCTGACGTCCCAGGGCACACCATCCGCTCCCCGCTCGGCCCGCGCGCCGCGCCCGAGGCATCCGGATGGTCGCGCCCGCTTCACCCGGCCACGGGAACCGCCCGCCGGGAGCGACCCGCCGGCGCCGCCCCGCCCCCGGCACGCACGTCGGCACCGGCCCGTCCGTGCCGGGCTCGACCTGCGTGCCGGCGGCGGTGCGCCGGCGGCCGACGACAGCCGGGGGATCTAGCGGGGCGAGGCCCGCCCCCTCGGGCGCGGGCGCCGCGTACGCCGTGAGCGCCGCGTACGCCGTGAGCGCCGCGCAGGCCGTGAGCGCCGTGCGCGCCGTCCTCCGCGACGGGTCCGCGCGCCGGCGGGGAGGTACGGATCCGCCCCGCCCGGCCACCCCGCCCCCTGACATTTTCTACACTGATGTAGTTTTTCAGGGAGCCCGTCGGGCCGGCCCCGACGGGAACCGACCGATCAAGAGGAGTACGCAGTGGGAGTTTCCCTCTCCAAAGGCGGCAACGTCTCCCTCAGCAAGGAGGCCCCCGGACTGACCGCCGTCCTGGTCGGCCTCGGCTGGGACGTGCGCACCACCACCGGCACCGACTACGACCTCGACGCCTCGGCCCTGCTCCTGAACGCCTCCGGCAAGGTGCCCTCCGACCGGCACTTCGTCTTCTACAACAACCTGACCAGCCCCGACGGTTCGGTCGAGCACACCGGTGACAACCTCACCGGTGAGGGCGAGGGCGACGACGAGTCCGTCAAGGTCAACCTCGCCGCGGTGCCCGCCGACATCGACCGGATCACGTTCCCGGTGTCCATCCACGACGCCCAGGCCCGCGGCCAGAGCTTCGGCCAGGTCCGCAACGCCTTCATCCGGGTCGTCAACCAGGCCGGCGGCACCGAGATCGCCCGCTACGACCTCTCCGAGGACGCCTCCACGGAGACGGCCATGGTCTTCGGCGAGCTCTACCGCAGCGGCGCCGAGTGGAAGTTCCGCGCGGTCGGCCAGGGGTACGCCTCCGGTCTCGCCGGGATCGCCGCCGACTTCGGCGTCAACGTCTGACACCGCACGACCGCCCCGCCGGGCCCGCGCACGCGGCCCGGCGGGCAGGCCGCCCGCCCCGCCCTCCCGTTCCGGCCCGTTCGCCCCCACCGACAGGAGACCGCGTGGTCGCTCCGCTCCCCCTGCGCCCCGAGGACAGACCGGACTTCGAGGCCGTGCTGCGCCTGGCCCTCGACACCCCGGACATCCGCAGCGCGCTGCGCTCCGACCCCACCGGGCGGACCGCGCGGCGGCTGCGCGCCGGGGCCCTCGCGCACGCCGACGAGATAGCCGCCGCGGCCCGGCACGAGTACCGCGGCTACCTCGCTCTGCGCGCCGCCGCGCGACGGCAGGCACCCCCGCACCCCTGGGCAGGAGCCGGTCCGCTCCCCGCCCTCGCCGTCCTCACCCCGTCGATCGCCGGAGCGTCCGCGGCAGCCCTCCTGCTCCTCGGCCAGGTGCTCCGGCTGACGGTCCCGGACGGCCCCACGGCCGCCTCACTGATCACCGCCGGCTGGGTGCTCGGGCTGATCGCGGCCCTCAGCGCGCCGGCCGCGCTCGTCGCGGCGCTGCGCGGCAGAGGGGCCTCCGCGGCCACCGCCGCCCGCCTCGAAGAGGCCCGGCTGACCTGGCACCGGGCCCTGCTGAGCCACGGCATGCTCCCGCACCTGCGGCGGTACACGCACGCGGAGCCCCCGGCCGGTTAGCCGCCGGAGGCGTTCGCCCGGCCCGCCGGGAACAGGGCTTCCCGGACGGTGGCGGCGAGTTCCGGGGCGCGGTCGTTGAGGTAGAAGTGGCCGCCCGGGAAGGAGACGGTGCGGGTGGGGCCGGAGGTCAACTGCCTCCACCGGTCCGCCTCCGCCACCGTGACGACGGGGTCCCGGTCGCCGACCAGCACGGTGAACGGGCAGTCCCGCAGCGTCCCCCGGTCCCAGGTGTAGCGCATCAGCAGGGCGTGGTCGGCGCGGACCGACGGCATGATCAGGTCCCGCATGTCCGGGTCGTCGAGGACTTGGGGCTCGGCCCCGCCGAGGCGGCGCATCTGCGCGAGCAGGGTGGCGTCGTCGCGCAGGAAGTCGTCGGCGCGCGGGCCCAGGACGGGCGACGCCCGCCCGGACAGGAACAGCCGGACCGGCGCGAAGGGCGAGCGGTCGCGCTCCAGGCGGCGGGCCGTCTCGAAGGCGAGGAGCGCCCCCATGCTGTGGCCGAACAGGGCCAGCGGCCTCTCCGCGGCGCAGTGCAGGGGCAGTTCGCGCACCACGTGGTCGACGATCCCGGCGAGGTCGCGCGCGGGCGGCTCGGCGAGCCGGTCCTGGCGTCCCGGGTACTGGACCGCGTGGACGTCGAGGTCCGGCGCGAGGGCGCGCGCGAGACGGGCGTAACCGCCCGCGGCTCCTCCGGCGCAGGGGAAGCACAACAGCTGTGCCGCCGCGCCCGCTTCCGCCGTGCGCAGGCGCCGGACCCACGTGCCGCTCATCGCCGCCTCCCCGGATGACGGCCTTGCGGGGGGGGCATCGTGACCCGCAAGGCCGTGCACAGCGTACGAAGGGAACGGCCCGCGTGGCGGACACCCGCTCCTGCGCCGCTCTCACGCTCAAGTCCGGCCGCCGTTCGCGCAGTTCAGGGGTGTGAGGGCAGTGGTGGCAATGGTTGCCAGTGGCGGGAGCGGCGCGGTGCCGCCCGCTCCGGCCCGCCCACGGGAGGTCGCGGACGGTCCAGACGTCGGGCTCGACGTGGACGGCGTGGTCGGCGGCCGGGGAGCGGTGCGCGGGGGCCGAGGTCCCCCACGAGCACGACCCCTCGGTCCTGGTCGGAGGGCAGCCCCGTCCAGCGCCGCCACTGCCCGAGCGAGCCCGGAACGCCCATGGACGTGGCGGCGGTTGCGACGATCCGCCCTCGCGTCCGCACATGGGTCCGCAGCCAGGGGTAGCGTGGCAGGCCGTCGGCGTCGCACTCCTTCACGTACGCGTCCATCGGCGTGCGGGGCGCCCTCGGTGCTCGGCCGTGGGGCGTACGGGGACCACCATGCGTAGGCGGCCGCCGGCGCGGGCGTTGTCCGCCGTGGCCCGGAGCATCAGTGCCGACAGCCCCCGTCCGCGGCGGCCGGGCACGACGTCGTGCCCGCTCCGCTGCGCACCCCGACCGGTCACGGCCCGGCCGACCGCCCGACCCCAAAACTCGTCCGAGCCCAGGGTGCCGGGTGGCCGAGAAGCTCCGTCGCGGATGCCCGTCGCCGAGGTTCGACTCTCCGTGGAGCGCGGGCATTTCGTACGCGGTGAGGCTGGTCGGCGCGAGACCGGCGGCGCCGCTCGATTCCGTCGCTTCCGTCGGGACGCCCTGTTTTCGCACAGGGTCCGGTGAGAGCGCGACGGAGGTCCGTCGCGCCCGGCTTACCGCTGAGCGAGGATCACCGCGCCGCGCTGGGCACCTGACGGGTCAGCGGGACGAAGGAGTCGTCCCGCGGGGAGTAGATGTCGGTGGAGCCGGTCTGGGCGGAGTGGAACAGGGCCCGCAGGCGCAGGTCCCCGCCCCGGCGGCCCGACTCCAGACCGGGATAGCCGGCCAGGTTGGCCAGTTGGGTGAGCAGATGGGCGCGGGCCGCGCGGTCGTAGGCGTCGGCGTCGAGGTCCGCGCCGGCCCGGGAGCCGACCGCTTCCCGGCTGGCGGTGCGGGAGTTGCCGACGAAGAGCCATCTCCGCATGGAGGACGAGACGCTCTTCTGCGCCAGGAGGGCGGCGACCGCCGCGCAGCCGGAGTGCCCCGAAATGACGACGTCCTTCAGGTCCGGCAGGGTGAGCGCGTATTCGATCGTGGCGATGTCTCCTGAGACGATGCGCGGGTTGTACGGGAGGACGATGTTCCCGATGTTGCGCACTTCGTACATCTGGTCCGGATCGGCGACGAATCGCTGGGGAACCAGACGGGATTCCGTGCACGAGATGAAAAGGACTTTGGGGAGTTCCCTGCCCGTCCGGTCACGGCCTCGCGGACGCTGGGCAGGCACGGCCGACCGGGATGAACGCGGGGTACGCATGATGTCGTCTCTCTGTCGCGGCGATGTACGAGCAGAACGCGTCTGAACATGACCGTTTCAGAGCAACCACATCTGGAGCTTCGGCCGGATGGCGCCGTCGTGCGGCAGATTCGGCTGAGGTACGGCGAGGTGCTGCCACGGTGGACCACGGGGGGCCTTTCCCCTCATGCGCGTGAGCGTGACCAGCGTCGGTGGCTCGGCGGCGCACAGGTGCGGCAGCCGCTGCGTCTTGAGGGTCGCGTCGCCCTCGCGTTCACACACCGCGCTGGGTGTCGAGGAACCGTCGTCGTGCCGCCGCTCGGTTCCCTCGTTGTTCTGGGCCGGCGCTGCGGCCGTGGACGTGGGTGGCTGGATCTCTGTCAGCGGTGCGGCGTGGCCCAGCAGGGCGTGTCCGCACATGAGCAGGGGCAGCAGCCACCTGATGAGATTGCGAAATAAACCAGCGTGCGCCATTAAGCCTTCCCCCGTCGGCTTCACGTAGTTGAATTGCTAATCAGCTACTCGGATGCTTGATACCTCCCATGCTGGTGCGGCTGTCCACGCTAACGGATACCGCTCGGTTCTGGTCATCGTCGTCCACCGGGGGCAGCTTTCCGCCCAGGGACAGTTTGCACAGCGGGAGCGCACTAGCAGTGGTAACCAAGGCGACCAGCACCAACAGGGAGAACACCTTCTGGCCAATGACCCCTTGTGCAAATCCCACGTTGATGAAAACAAGAATCATGAGCCCTCGCGCGTTCATCAGGGAGCCCATCGCGGAGCCCTCGCGCCAGCTGAAGCCCCGCCACCTCATCACCGCGATGCAGCCGGCGTACTTGCCGACGAAGGCCGCCGCGACCAGGGACGCCAGCGGCAGGAGCGTGCCGGGGTCGGTGAACCCGGCGATCCTGGTGTTGAGCCCGGAGAACGCGAAGAAGATGGGCACCAGCAGGACCTGCACGGTGTCCAGCAGCCGCTCGCGCAGGGCCCGCCGGAACACCGCGCCCCGGGGCATGGCCAGGCCGACCAGGAAGCCGCCGAAGACCGCGTAGATGCCGATCCGCTCGGTGATCAGGCCCGCGCCGAGCACCGACACCAGCACCACGCAGAACTGACCGCTCGTCAGCGTGCCGCTGCGCTCGACGCGTTCGCCCAGCCGGGCCAGCAGGCGCCGGCCCACCGTCATCACCACGACCGTGAAGACGACGGACAGCAGCACGGTGCGCATGCTCTCGTCGAAGCCGCCGCCCTTGTGGAAGGCGATCAGGAAGGCCAGCAGGCACCAGGCGACCGCGTCGTCGACGGCCGCCGCCAGGAGCGCCAGCATGCCGAGCGCGCTGCGCTCCAGGCCGTTGTCGTAGAGCATCCGGGCGAGGATCGGGAAGGCCGTCACGGCCAGGGCGCCGCCGATGAAGACCGCGAACATGGACGGGCTGACGTCCTTCAGCGACAGGCTGTCGTAGAAGAGCAGTCCCACCCCGCACCCGGCGGCCATCGCGGGCAGGATGCTCGCCACGGCGATGGACACCGCGGTCCCCTGGTAGCCCCTGGGCGCGGTGTGATGGTCCAGGCCGACGCCGACGAGGAACATGAACAGGGTCAGCCCGATCGTGCTGAGCACGTACAGGACCGGTTTCACCTCGGCGCTGAACAGCGCGTCCTGGACCCCGGGGGCCACGCGCCCGAGCAGGGTCGGGCCGAGCAGGATGCCGGCCACCATCTCGCCCAGGACGCGGGGCTGTCCGACCTTCTCGAAGAGTCTCCCGCACAGGGCGGAGAGGACCAGGACGACGAGGACGGCGGGCAGTACGTCGATGACCAGCTGCACGTTCGGGTCCACCGCGGCCAGCTGCACGGTCTGCATCAAGTCCCCCTAGGCCCGGGTGAGTACGAGGGCGGCGTTCTGTCCGCCGAAGCCGAACGAGTTGCTCAGCGCCGCTTCCACCGCCTCCTTGCGGGCGGTGCCCCGGACGACGTCGAGATCCACGGCCGGGTCCGTCTCGCGCAACCCGGCCGTGGGCGGTACGACCTGGTGCTTGAGGGTGAGCGCGGTGAGCGCCGCCTCCACCGCGCCCGCCGCGCCCAGGGAGTGGCCGGTGACGCCCTTCGCGGCGGTGACCAGGGGATGCCCGCCGATGACCCGGCGCACCATCCGCCCCTCGGCGAGGTCGTTGAGCGGTGTCGAGGTCCCGTGGGCGTTGACGTGGTCGATCTCGATCGGGAACAACTCCGCGTCGCGCAGGGCCGATTCGACCGCGCGCTGGGCGCCCGCCCCCTCCGGGTCCGGCCGGGTCTCGTGGCCGGCGTCGGCCGAGGCGCCGTATCCGCTGAGGTAGGCGTACACCTGGGCGCCCCGGGCCCGCGCGTGGTCGGGGTGTTCGAGCACCAGGATGGCGGCCGCCTCGGCGATGACGAACCCGTCCCGGTCCTTGTCGAAGGGGCGGGAGGCCAGTTCGGGGTCCTCGGCGTTGCGCGAGAGCGCCCCCGCGCGGGCGAAGGCGGCGACGACCGAGTGCACGAGGCTGGACTCGGCCCCTCCGGTGATGACGACGTCGCAGCTGTCGTGGCGCAGCAGGTCGCGGGCGACGCCGAGCGCGGTGGTGCCGGAGGCGCAGGCGGTGCTGGTGACCAGGCTCGGGCCGCAGGCCCGCAGGTCCGTCGCCAGCTGACCGGCGATCAGATTGGGCAGGGACATGGGGATGGTGAGCGGCGAGATCCGCTCGGGGCCGAGCTCGCGCAGCCGGTCGTACTCGCGCTGCCAGGTGCCGATGCCGCCGAGCGCGGAGCCGAGGACGGTGCCCACCCGGGCGCCGTCCCACCCCGCCGGGTCGAGACCGGCGTCGGCGACCGCCTCGCGGCCGGCGACCAGCGCCATCTGGGTGCAGCGGTCCAGCCGCCAGGCCGCGCGCCGGCCGAGGACCGCGTCCCCGTCGAACGCGGTTGCCTGGCAGGCCAGTTGGACGGGCATGCCGGCCAGCTCCGGGATCAGCGCGGTGGTGGGGCGGCCCTGGACCACGGCCTCCCAGGTGCGGGCCGTGTCCGGACCGCCGGCGGTGATCATGCCGATGCCGGTGATGGCGGCGTGGAAGGGCTCTGTTCGGCGCCGCCCGCTCGGGCCGCCCCGTGACGGCCCGGCAGTCGTGGCTGTCCCCTCGACAGCCCGGGTGCGCGGCGCGTGGCTCATGCCCGGCCCTGCGCGCCGGCGTGTTCGGCCAGCTTGCCCCGCAGGAGCGCGACGACGTCGGTGATCTTCTGCTCACCGTTGAAGTCGTCGTCGGCGATGGGGATCTCCAGCACGCTCTGGAGCACGTCGGAGAGTTCCACCAGCGCCAGGGAGTCCAGCCCGAGTTCTCCGAAGGTCGTCTCCGGAGTGACGTCGGTGTCCTCGACACCGAATCGTGTGACGAGTTCGGAACGCAGCTGGTCCTGAAGCTGCTCGGCGGAGGGGTGCGCGGAGGCGGTCACGGTGTTCCCTTCGGTCGTGGTGCGGTGTGGTGGTCGTCAGCCCTCGGAGGCGCGCTCGCGCCCGTCCGGCTGGGGTGTGATGTCCGGCCAGGTGAGGGCGGCCGCGCCCCAGGTGGCCCCGCCGCCGTAGGCGGTGAGCAGGACCCGGTGGCCCGGCAGGAGTCCGCCGCGGCCGACGGCGTCGGCCATGGCCAGCGGGATGGACGCGGCGGCGGTGTTGCCGACGCGGTCGAGATGCAGGGCGCAGCGCTCCATCGGCAGCCCGAGGCGTTCGGCGACCGCCTGGAGGATGCGGCGGTTCGCCTGGTGCGCGACGAGGCAGTCGACGTCCTCGGGACGCCAGCCGGCCCGCTCGCGCACCTCCTCGGTGACGGCCGTCATCCGTGCGACCGCGTGCCGGAAGACGGACCTGCCCTGCATGGTGAAGTACCGGCCCTCCTGGTCCGGTTCGGCCGGGTCGAGCGGTTCCCGGGAGCCGCCCGCCTGGACGGTGATCAGCTCCCGGAGGGAGCCGTCGCTGCCCAGGACCGAGGGCCCGAGGGCGCCGGGTTCGCCGGGGTCGCCGGGGCGCAGGACGACTGCTCCGGCGCCGTCGCCGAAGATGGGCCTCGTGCCGCGGTCGGCCGGCGCCAGGATCGTGGAGAACGCGTCCGCCCCGATGAGCAGGACGCGGCGGGCGGCGCCCGCCGCGATGAAGCTGCTCGCGGCGGTCAGTCCGTACAGGAAGCCGCTGCACACGGCGGACAGGTCCCAGGCCGGGGTGTCCACCAGGCCCAGCCGGTGCGCCACGAAGGGCGCGGTGGCGGGGCAGGGATGGTCGGGCGTGGTCGTCGCGAGGATCACCAGATCCACGGGTTCACCGCCGGCGGACTTCAGCGCGCGGGCTCCCGCCCGCACGGCGAGGTCTCCGGTGGAGATGCCGGGTCCGACGACTCGGCGTTCCCGGATTCCGGTTCGGCTGGTTATCCACTCGTCGGTGGTGTCCATGATTTCCGCGAGGTCGTCATTGGTCACCACCGTTTCCGGCAGATAGGCGCCGAGACCGCAGAGCACAGCACTCTTCTGCATGACTCATCACCTCCTTCGGCGGTCGAAAGTAACACGGCCTCCTGAGTATTTCCACAGGCCGTCTGAATTCATTCAGAAACCTTGAAAACGACTACCATTAACGACTCGCAGATGGGAATGACTGTCATATAGATCAGCATCTGCGCAGTTCAGAGCGTTTCTCCGGGCAGATCTGGCCTCGGCTGGCCAGAATTTCATTGCCCGGTCGCACGCCGCCGTGCTTCACTGCGGCTCATTCCAAGAACCCACTTGAGTAGGTCAGCCCACGCAGAGGCGACCGCTTTTCCATTCGTGGTGATCGGGCGGATCCGCCTCAGCACTTCCGACAGGGAGGAATAGCCGTGCCGTCAGTGGTTCCTGTTCGCGGCGACGAGATGACCGAGGAATTCATCAGTTTCGCGCCACGTCTTTACCGTGAGCTCGGCGATGACCAATGGGTTCCCCCGCTGTCCTCGGACGTCCGCCGTTTCATGGACGCGTCGGTCAACCCGTACTTCGCGGAGGCGGAGATCGAGCACTTCCTCGCGCTCGGCCCCGGCGGCAGGACCCTCGGCCGCGTCTCCGCCACGGTCGACCCCGCCTACGTGGAGCGCTTCGGCAAGACCGGCTTCTTCGGCTGGTTCGAGTGCGTGGACGACCCCGGGGTCGCCGCGGCGCTGCTGCGCACCGCCGAGACCTGGGTCGCCGAGCGCGGCATGGACCGGGTCGCCGGCCCCTACTCGTACTGCGCGACGCAGGAGTTCGGGCTGCTGGTCGGGGGGTACGGCGACCGGCCCGCCGTCTTCCAGCCGCACAACCCGCCCTACTACCGCCGGCTCCTGGAGGACGCGGGCTACGGGCCCGACTTCCGTACCGACACCTTCAGTTGGTACGGCGAGCGCGAGGCCGGCCGGATGGACCCGCTGGTCCGCCGGGGCGAGGAGCTGTGCGAGAAGCTCGGCCTGACCGTGCGGGACCTGGACCCGGAGCGCTGGGACAGCGAGGTCGACCTCGTCCAGGAGCTGCTGGCCGCGTCCTTCGCCGACAACCACGACATGGTCCCGATCAGCAGGCCCGTCCTGCGCTTCCAGCTGGACGAGCTGCGCGAGCTCATCGACCCGCGCCTGACCCGCATCGTCGAACACGGCGGCCGGGCCGTCGCCTTCAGCATGCTCGCGGCCGACGGCAACGAGCTGCTGAAGGTGGCGGACGGCACGGTCACCGACGAGTTCGCCGCCCGCTACGAGGAGCTCAAGGCCGGTATCCGCGGCACCGTGGTGCTGATGATGGGCGCCCGCCCCGAGTGGGCGGGCCGCGGCGTGGGCCGGATTCTGGTCGGCGAGATCGCGAAGGTCGTCAGGGGCGACATCGGCTCGTACCGCGACATGCACACGACGTGGATCCACGAGCACAACTGGCAGAGCAGGGCCTATCTGGCGCATGCCAGGACCGGCCCGGCGCGCACCTACGCCGTCTACGGAAAGGACATCGCGCTGTGACCCGCGTGCTGATCACAGGAGCCTCCGGAAGCCTCGGCTCCGCCTTCGCCCGTCATCTCATCGAGTCCGGCGCGGACGTCGTCTGCATGCTCCGCCCCGGCGAGGGACCGGGCGGCCTGGAACACCATCTGCACCGCTGCGAGATCCGCCGGGGCGACGTCACCGACCCCGCCTCCCTGGAGACGGCTCTCCAGGGCGTCGACGAGGTCTACCACTTCGCCGGCATCGCCATCACGCTCAACAAGCTGCACCCCCTCATGGAGCAGGTCAACGTCGAGGGCTGCGCGAACCTGGTCAGGGCCGCGCGCACGGCCGGGGTGCGCCGCATCGTGCACGCCTCCTCCATCTCCGCCATCGGCTACCCGCCGCCCGGTGAGATCGCCGACGAGCACTTCGACATCTCCCGCTCCAGCTGCGTCAACAGCTACATGATCACCAAGCGGGCCGGCGAGCGGGAGCTGCTGCGCGGCTGGCGCCAAGGCGGTCCGGAGGTCGTGATCGTCAACCTCAGCGCCTGCATCGCCCCCTACAGCGACCGCCGTTACGGCTGGGCCATGCTCATCGAGAGCGCCCGGCAGAACAAGCTGGTCGCCTATCCCCTGGGCGGCGCCGCCTTCACCTCGGTCGAGGACATGAACTTCGGGATGCGCGCCGCGATGGAACGCGGTGAGCCGGGCGCGCGCTACATCGTCTCCTCGGTGAACCTCACCTACCGCGAACTGTTCCACCAGGTGGCCGAGGTCGTGGGCTGCGCGCCGCCCAGGCGGGCGGTGCCCGACTCGGTGGTGCGGGCCGCGGGGCGGGTCGGCGCGGTGGTGGCCGCGCTGCGCAGGGACCCGATGCGCTCGCCGTTCCTCGTCCCGGAGAACGCCGCGCTGTCGGTCAACCGGCTCTTCTACCACACCGGCCGGGCCCAGCGCGAGCTCGGGTTCCGCCCGACCTCGCTGCACGACTCCATCGCGGCCGTCGACAGCTGGCTGACCGAGCTGGAGGTCGACGGGCTGATAGGCGCCCTGGGAACCGAAGGGAGGCGGGGCAGTGCCCTCCGCAGCGTTGCAGACCCCCACTGAGCACCTGACCCTGGGACATGCCCTCGCCTCCCACGCGGAGCGGCTGTCCGCGACCACGGCCCTCGTGTACGGCCGTCCCGACGGGGGCCAGGACCGGCGCAGCTACGCCGAGTTGTACGCCCAGGCCGCCGCGATCGGCGCGGCCCTGCACGACCTGCCCGCGCGCACCCACGACCGGCCCTTCGTCCTGATCGCGCTGCCCGACGGCGTGGACTACGTGGCGTCGTTCTTCGGCTCCGTGCTGGCGGACACCGTGGCCGTCACGTTCCATCCCCCGCTGATGTCGACCACCCGGGCGGGCCGGGCGTGGGACCACCGCCTGGAGCAGATCCTGCGCGACTGCGAGCCCTCCGCCGTCATCACGACGCCCGAACTGCACACGCGGGTACGGGCCGTCGCCGGGGCCGCCGCACTGGCGCCGCTGGTGCTCGCGCCCGAGGACGTCGGCTGGGACGCCGGCGCCGAGGCGGGCCCGGTGCGCACCCGCCCGCACCATCTGGCGCTGCTCCAGTACACCTCGGGCTCCACGTCGAGCCCCAAGGGCGCGATGGTGTCGCACGCCAACCTCGCGCACAACATCGCCCACATCCGGCGCAACCTCTCCACCGGGCCCGGCCAGTCGGCGGCGGGCTGGCTGCCGCTCTTCCACGACATGGGCCTGATCGGCATGGTCTGCCACCCGCTGACCGCCGGCATGAGCCTGCACATGTCGACGCCGACCGGCTTCCTGCGCAACCCCCTCGGCTGGCTGAGGACCCTGAGCGAGACCCGGTCCACCTTCACCATCGCCCCGGACTTCGGCTACGCGACCGCCGTGCACAAGGTGCCCGAGGAGCGGCGCGCGGGCCTGGACCTGTCGGGGCTGCGGCACGCGCTCAACGGCGCCGAACCGGTGCGCCGCAGGACCGTCACGGCGTTCACCGAGGCGTACGCGCCCCACGGCTTCCACCCCCACGCGCTGATGCCGGTCTACGGCCTGGCCGAGGCGACGCTGGTCGTCACCTGCCTGGACCGGCAGGCACCGCCCGCGCTCCACGAGGCCGACCGGCGCACGCTCGGCGGCGCCGCCCCGCGGTCCGGGGACTTCCGGGCGGGCACCGCGCGCACCGAGCTGGTGGGCTGCGGGAGCGCCATCGCCCCGGACACGGAGGTGGCCGTGGTCGACCCGCGGACCTCCCGCCGGCTCCCCGCCGGCGAGATCGGCGAGATCTGGATCAGCGGCCCCGGTGTCGCGGGCGGCTACTGGGGGCGCGAGCAGGCCAGCCGGGAGACCTTCGGCGCGACGGTCGACGAACCCGGCTCCCCCGCACGCCGCTTCCTGCGCACCGGGGACCTCGGGATCTGGCACGAGGGCCAGCTCCGCGTCGCCGGCCGCATCAAGGACGTGATCATCCACCGCGGCACCAACCACCATCCGCAGGACCTGGAGGCGACCGCCGAGGGCTGCCACCCGCAGGTGGCGCGGGCCGTCGCGTTCGCGGTCCGCGACGAGGACGACCAGGACGAACAGGTCGTGCTCGCCTGCGAACTGCACGCGTACGGCGGCTCGGACCACGCCGGCGTCCTCACGGCGCTGCGCACGGCCGTCCTGGAGGAGCACGGCATCGCCCCGGCGGCGGTCGCGGTCGTCCAGACCGGCGCGGTGCCCCGCACGACCAGCGGAAAGCTCCGGCGGGCCGAGGCCGCGCAGCGGTGGAGCGCGGGCGAGTTCAGGACGGTGGCCCTCTGGCACCGGGGAGCGACGAGCAAGGGAGGACGGCGTTGACCGCCGAGGCACCCATCACCCAGCGCGCCATCTCGGCCGTGGTCCAGGCGTCGATCGCCAGCGAACTGGGCCTGCCCGAGGAGGAACGGGTGGACCGCCGGACCGCGTTCGTGGATCTGGGACTGGACTCCGCCGCTCTGATCGGCCTGGCGGGCGCGGTCACCGAGGAGCTGGGGTTCGAGGTGCCCACCGAGTGGCTCTTCGAC
This sequence comes from Streptomyces zinciresistens K42, assembly GCF_000225525.1. Taxonomy (GTDB): domain Bacteria; phylum Actinomycetota; class Actinomycetes; order Streptomycetales; family Streptomycetaceae; genus Streptomyces; species Streptomyces zinciresistens. Next base: position 25,818 of record NZ_AGBF01000066.1, read on the forward strand.
CACCCCACCGTCCACAGCCTGTCGGCGTTCCTCGCCGACGCGCTCGCCGCACCGGAGCCCGCCCGTGGCTGAGGTGGGCGGGGACGGCGCGGTCGCCGTCGTGGGACTCGGCTGCCGGGTCCCCGGCGCCGACACCGTCGAGGCACTGTGGCGGCTGCTGGACGAGCGCCGGGACGAGATCACCCCGGTGCCCGCCGGACGCGAGTCGCTGCACCGTGCGGTGACCGCGGCCGGTGCGGGCGCCACGGGCGCCGGCTGGGGCGGCTTCGTCGCGGGGCTGGAGAGCTGGGACCCCGGCTTCTTCGGCATCTCGCCCAGCGAGGCCGCCCGCATCGACCCCCAGCAGGCGCTCGCCCTGGAGGTCGCCTGGCGGGCCCTGGAGTCCGCCGGCGTCGTCCACGACGACCTGCTCGGCAGCCGTACCGGGGTCTTCCTCGGGCAGGCCACGCACGACCACGCGATGCTCCTGGGCGGGCGGTCCGCGCACGAGGCGCAGGGCCCGTACACCAACCCCGGCCTCTCGCACGCCATCACCGCCAACCGCCTCTCCTACCTGTGGGACCTGCGGGGCCCCTCGCTGACCGTCGACACCGCCTGCTCCTCCTCGCTCGTCGCCGTGCACCTCGCCGTGCGCAGCCTGCTCTCGGGCGAGTGCGACCGCGCGGTGGCGGGCGGCGTCAACGCCCTGCTCTCCCCCGTGCCGCAGCTGGGCGCGGCCGGTCTGACCGCGCTGGCCGCGGACGGCCGCTGCCGCACCTTCGACGCCTCGGGCCAGGGGTACGTACGCTCCGAGGGCGCGGGGGCCGTCGTACTGCGCCGGCTGGCGGACGCCCTCGCCGCGGGCGAGCACGTGCACGCCGTGATCACCGGGTCGGGCGTCAACCAGGACGGACGGACCAACGGGCTCACCGCGCCCAGCGGCCGGGCGCAGACCGAGCTGATGGCGCGTACGCTGCGGCAGGCCGGGGTGACGTCCGCGACGGCCCTCGGCTACGCCGAACTGCACGGCACCGGCACCCCGCTCGGCGACCCCATCGAGGGCCGGGCGCTGGGCGCGGCCCTGGACCAGGCGGTCGGCGCGGACAGGCCGCCGCTGCCGGTCGGGTCGGTCAAGGCGAACATCGGCCACCTGGAGGCGGCGGCCGGCGTGCTGGGCCTGATCAAGGCCGCGCTGGTGCTGCGGCACGGCGTCGTGCCCGGCAATCCGCATCTGCGGGAGGTCAACCCGCGTATCGACCTGGACGGCTTCGGCCTGTCGATGTCGGCCGCCCACACCCCGCTGCCGGCGCGGGCCGGCGCGGTCACCGTCAGCTCCTTCGGTTTCGGAGGCACCAACGCGTGCGTCGTACTCGCCCGCGCGCCGCGGCGGCCGTGCCCCGGGCAGGACGGCGCGCGGGAGGACTCCGGCCCCGTCGTCCTCGCGCTGTCGGCCCGCAGTGCCCGGTCGCTGGCGGTGACGGCCGGCGACTGGGCGCAGTGGCTGGAGTCCCTGGAGGACTGGGCGGACGTCCGGCGTGCCGCACGCGCCGCGTCCGCGCACCGCACGGCCTTCGAGTGGCGTGCCGCGGTGGCCGCGGCCGACCGGGGGGAACTGCGGGAGCGGCTGGCCGAGTTCGCGGACGGCACCCGCGGCGCCCGGGAGACCCGGACCGCCGGGCCCCCGTCGGTGGGGTTCGTGTACTCGGGGCACGGGTCGCAGTGGGAGGGCATGGGCCGCGAACTGCTGCGCCGCTGCCCGCCCTTCGCACGGCGGGTGCGCGAGGCCGACGCCGTCCTCGCGCCGATGCTCGGCTGGAGCCCCCTCGCGGCGCTGGAGGGCACCGCGCCCGCGGACCTCGACGACATCTGCGTCGCGCAACCCCTCATCTTCACGGTCCAGTTGGCCCTCACCGCGCAACTGGCCGACCTCGGGATCCGGCCCGCCGCCGTGGCCGGTCACAGCATGGGCGAGCTGAGCGCCGCCGTCGTCGCCGGGCGGCTCGGACTGGCCACCGCCTGCCGGGTGCTGCGGGCCCGCAACGACGCCGTCGCGGCGGCGCGCGGCACCGGCGGCATGGCCGTGGTGGAGGCGGGCGCGCGGGAGGCCGCCGAGATCCTGGCCGGGCTCGGCAGCCCGGTCACGGTGGCGGCGGACAACAGCCCCCGCTCCTGCGTGCTGTCCGGGCCCGGCGAGGCGCTGGACGCCGCGCTCGACGCGTTCGGGCGCCAGGGACGCGACACCCGCCGCGTCAAGGTCGACTACCCCTCCCACGGCCCGCTCATGGAAGGCCCCGCCGAGCAACTCGGGCGGGTGCTGGGGACGGTGGAGGCACCCGGGCGCGGTTGCGGGCCGGCGTTCTACTCGTCCGTGCTCGGCCGGCTGCACGACGCGCCCCTGGACGCGGGGTACTGGCTGGACAACCTCACCCACCCGGTCCGCGCCCGGGAGGCGGTCACCGCCATGGCGGACGACGGCGTCACCCATGTGCTGGAGATCAGCCCGCATCCGGTGCTGCTCGTGGCGCTGCGGGAGTCCCTCATGGCCCTGGGCGAGGGGGCGGTGGCGCTGCCCACCGGCCACCGCGAGCAGCGCGGGGACCTCGGGCTGCGCGATGTGGAGGCGGCCCTGTTCGAACACGGCCTGCACCTGCGGGCGGACGCCGACGCGGCGACCCGCGCCTGGGCCGACCGGCTGCCGGTGCACCCCTTCCACCGCACTCCGGTCTACCGGGCTCCCGAGGCCGTGCCGGGCGGGCGCGCGGGCGGCTCCGGTCCCGGTGTCCTGACCGAGGCGTCCTTCCAACCGGGCACGTTTCTCGGGGAGTTCACCCTGCCCGAGCCCCGCGAGGAGCATCTGGTGGCGGGCGAGCCCGCGGTGTCCGTCACGGAGCTCGTGGCGGCGGCCCTGCGGGCGGCGCGCGAAGCCGGCGTCGAGGACGCCGAGTTCGTGCAGGACCTGGAGATGCACCGGCCGCTGCCCGCCGACCCGGACGCGGCCCGGCAGGTCGTCGTCCACCTGGGCGGCGGCGGGGCACGGCCCGCGCGGTCCGCCGCGGTGCGCTTCCTGCACCGCCGCTCCGGCGGGTGGACGACCGCCGCGTCCTGCACGGTCGGCGTCCGGCCGCCCGCGCCGCTCGCGGAGATCGACTCCGCCGTCCGCTGCGAGGTGAGCGTGCCCGCTCTCCCGCCGACCGCCTCGCCCGCGTCGTCGGCCGGTGTGCTGGACCGCGCCCTGCCCGAGGTGGCGCGGGCGCTGCTGGCCGGCCGGCCGGGCCTGGACCCGGACCGGACGGCCGTCACGCGGGTCGGCGCGGTCCGGGTGACCGCCGAGGCGTGGACGGCGGACAAGGCCGTGGCGCGGGGACGGCTGCGGGAGTGCGACGGGGAGGTGGTCATGGATCTGGCGTTCGTCTCCACGGCGGGCAGTCTGCTCGCCCAGGTGCAGCACATGGCACTGGCACAGCTGTCGGGGCGCGGCGGCGACGATCCGCAGGACCGCGTCGCCGACCCGGACGAACGGGCCGGTTCCGGCGGCGGGTTGAGGCGGACCCTGTTCGCGCTCCCCACGGAGGCGGAGCGCCGGCAGGCGCTGGGCGGCTGGCTGCGCGGCGTGCTGGGCGGCATCCTGCCGAACGGCCTGCGCGAGGACGCGGCGGACGACCTGCCCTTCGCCGAGATGGGGCTGGAGTCGCTGATGGGCGTGGAGCTGCGCAACCGGCTGGAGAAGGAACTGGACATCCGGCTCTCGGCCACCCTGGTGTGGGCCCACCCCACCATCGGGCAGCTCACCGACGCCCTGCTCGGGCGCGTCGTCCAGGGCGCGGAGCAGGTCCGGCAGGCCGCGCCCGCGGCACCGGAGGCGACGGGTGCTGCGGGGGCGTCCGGCTCCGACGCCCTGAGCCAGTTGCTGGCGGAACTCGACGGCCGGCCACGGGGGAAGGCATGAACACCGACACCACGACCGATCAGGCCCTGCTGCGCGCCGCGGAGACCATCCGCTCGCTGCGCTCCCGTGTCGACGCGCTGGAAACGCGGCTGCGCCCCGAGCCGGTCGCCGTCGTCTCCTCGGGCTGCCGTCTGCCCGGCGGCGTCGAAAACCCGGAGGACTACTGGGAGTTGCTCGCCGAGGGCCGCGACGCGGTACGGCCGCTGCGCGGCGAGCGCTGGAGCGGCATCGACTTCGGCGGGCTGGACGACCCCGGGTTCGCCCGGCTCAGCCAGTACGCCGGGCAGATCGACGACGTCGCGGGCTTCGACGCGGCCTTCTTCGGAATCGGCGACGCCGAGGCCGAGTTGCTGGACCCGCAGCAGCGCGTCCTGCTGGAGATCGCCTGGGAGTGCCTGGAGCGGGCCGGCTGGCAGGCCCGCGACCTGAGCGGAACCGCCACCGGTGTGTTCGTCGGCGTCGGCCACCAGGACTACCTGCTGACCTCGCTCGCCGCCCGCGACGACATCGGCAGCAGGCTCTCCACCGGCAGCGGGGCGCGGAGTCTGATCGCCAACCGGCTCAGCTACGAGTTCGGTCTGCGCGGTCCCAGCATGGCGGTGGACACCGCGTGCTCCTCCTCGCTCGTCGCCGTCCATCTCGCCTGCCAGGCCCTGCGGTCCGGCGGCTGCGACCGGGCGCTGGCCGGCGGTGTCAACCTCATCCTGTCGCCGCTGTCCACCACGATGACCGGGCGGGCGCTGCCGCTGGCCCCCGACGGGCGCACCAAGGCGCTGGCGGCCGACGCCGACGGCATGGTGCGCGGCGAGGGCGCCGCGCTGGTGGTGCTGCGGCGGCTGTCGGACGCACTCGCGGACGGCGACCCGATCGAGGGCGTGATCCTCGCCGACGCCACCAACCAGGACGGCCGCACCAACGGCCTCACGGCGCCGTCGCCGGTCGCCCAGGAGCAGTTGATGCGGCGGGTGCTGGACGCCTCCGGGCTCGGCGCGGGCGAGGTGACGATGGTCGAGATGCACGGCACCGGGACACCGCTCGGCGACCCCATCGAGTACGAGGCCGTGCGCGCGGTCTACGGGGGACGCGGCGCCCAGGACCCGGCCTGCTGGCTCGGCTCGGTCAAGGCGAACCTGGGGCACCTGGAGTCGGCCGCCGGCGTCGCCTCGCTGATCAAGGTGCTCGGGGCGCTGCGCGCCGGCCTGCTGCCGGAGCAGATCAACCTCAAGGAGGTCAATCCCTTCATCGAGCTGGAGGGCGAGCGCTTCGGCATCCCGCGCCGCACGGAGCCGTGGCAGCCGCCCGAGCAGCGGTACGCCGCCGTCAGTTCCTTCGGCTTCGGCGGCACCAACGCGCATCTGATCGTCGCCCACCCCGACGCCGTACCGGCCGTGCGCGCGCACCGGCGCGCGGCGGCGGCCCCGGCCGGTCCGGAGGCCGCGGAGGGGCCCGTCCTGCTGCCGGTCTCGGCCCGTTCCGG
>NZ_AGBF01000065.1 GCF_000225525.1 Streptomyces zinciresistens K42
GCCGGTACGTCGACCCGCGCCGGAGCGGGCAAGCCGGGCCGCTCGTCGGGCCGCCGGACGGCGCCCCGCCGGGCGACGGGTGACGCCGCCTGACGGACGACCGTACGGATTCGGCGGCCGCCCGGTGTGCGGCTCTCACGGGGTCTTCGCCACCGGCGCCGCCGTACGCACCGGCGCTCCGGCCGAACGCCCGGGCCGCCGGGAGCCGCGCCTCCAGGCCACCCCTCGACCGGGCGTAGGCGGCTGAGCCCACACCCCCGGGAGCGGCCGCCGCCGCACGCGGTGAGCGGCACAAACGCGGTTGTCCGGTACGCGGCAGAGATGATAGATCCGAGGTGGCCGTCGGCACCGCCGCGGCACTCACGGGGAGAGGGGCGGCCGTTCATGCAGGCGTCGGAGGTCACGCGCGCGAGGGCGGCAGTCCGGTCGACCGCCTCGGCCCTCGGGCTGAGGGTCGATTCCGCGGAGGTCCTGCACAACTCCAACAAGCTGACGCTGCGCCTGGCCCCGTGCGACGTCGTGGCCCGGGTGGCGCCTGCGACGGACCGGGTGGCCGGGTTCGAGGTCGAAGTCGGCAGGCGGCTCGCCGGGGCGGGGTGTCCCGTGGCCGCCCTCGCCCCCGGGCTGGAGCCCCGTGTGCATGAGCGGGACGGCTTCGCGATCACGTTCTGGACGTACTACGAACCGGTGGGCCCCGCGGAGCTCCCCCCGGCCGACTACGCCGCCGCGCTGAAGCGGCTGCACACCGGTATGCGCGCGGTCGGCGTCCCGGCACCGCACTTCACGGACCGTGTCGAGCAGGCCCGGCGACTCGTGGCGGACCGCGCCCGCACGCCCGCGCTCACCGAGCCGGACCGCCGCCTGCTCGGCGACACCCTGCGCGATCTGGGCCGGGCGATCGCCGGGCGTTGCGGCCCCGGACAGCTTCTGCACGGTGAACCGCACCCCGGCAACCTGCTCGCGACGCGGGAGGGTTTGCTCTTCATCGACCTGGAGACGTGCTGCACCGGCCCGGTCGAGTTCGACCTCGCCCACGCACCGGAGGAGGTGGCCGCGCACTGTCCCGGGGTGGACCGGGAGACGCTGCGCCAGTGCCGCACCCTCGTCCTCGCGATGATCACGGCCTGGCGCTGGGATCGCGACGATCAACTGCCGGACGGGCGGCGGCTGGGCGCGGAATGGCTCGCCCGGATCAAGCGCGCGGACGGGACATGACCGGCCGCACCGCCGGCCGCCCTTGATCGAAAAGGAGCGGGGGCCGTGGAGCCGGAATCACAACCGGAGGCTGGGCTAGAGTGGTGAAACGAGGCGGATCCGTGCACGGTACGCACATGTCATGTCGGATCCGTCTCTTTCGCTGCCCCCGCATCTTCTCAACCCGGTTCTCTTCGCCTCGCGCACGCCTTTCTCGGCCAATCGGTCCGGAATTCACCGACAGGAACGTCTGAGCACCGCATTGTGACCCCTATGTTCACCATGAACGGGCGGCAAGGACCGCGCGGTTCGTCCGCCGCGGTCGCGGACGGCCCGCGCGATGCCCACCCTCTCGCCGTGATGGCGGCCGCCAAGGTCATCGGCGTCCTGGTCCTCGCGCTCTGGTCCTCGCTCAACGGCAAGAGCGCGCACACCCTGCTCTCCGCCCGCTGGGACTCGCTCTGGTACGTCAGGGTCGTGGAGCACGGATACGACTTCACACTGACCGCCCCGGACGGGCGCGTCCTGTCGAACAGGGCGTTCTTCCCCCTGCTCCCCGCCCTGCAGTGGACGCTCTCGCGGCTCTCCCAGCTGACTCCGGCGGATGCCGGGCTGCTCGTCAGCGCGGTGTCGTCCCTGGTCGCCGCGGTCGGCGTCTACCGGGTCGTCGGGCTCTTCACCGACCACCGGACCGCGCTGCTCACGGTCGCGCTGTGGGCGACCCTGCCGGTGAGCATCGTGCAGAGCATGGCGTACAGCGAGTCGCTGTTCACGGCCGTCGCCGTCTGGGCCCTCTACCTCGCCCTCACCCGGCGGTGGATCCCCGCCGCCGTCCTCGCGTGTGCCGCCGGGCTGACCCGCCCGGTGGGCCTCGCCGTGGCGCTGGGCGTGTGGACCGCCGTGGTCACCGGCATCCGCGAGCAGGGATGGGACGCGAAGAAGGCCGTCTCCCTCGTGGTCGCGCCCGCCGGATTCGCCTCGTACGTCCTGTGGGTGGGAATGCAGGAGGGACGTCTTTTCGGCTACTTCGACGTCCAGTCGGCGTGGGGCAACGGATTCGACGGCGGAATCAGCTTCCTCGTATTCGCGGGAAACCTCGCGACCACACCTCCCTTTGCCGGGGGAATTGCTCTTCTCGTCGCGGTCGGCCTGGCCGTCTGGGCCTACTCCCGGGGTTTTTCGGCCTCCTATCCGCTGCCGCTCCAGGTGTATTCCGGGGTCATCATCGCGCTGGCCCTCGGTTCGTCGGGATTCTTCGGCTCGAAACCGCGCCTCCTCCTTCCCGTCTTCAGTCTGCTCATCCCCCTCGCGGCGCTCCTAGGACGTCGGTCGACGAGGGTCCGGGTGTCCGTGATCGCGGCGACCTGCCTGTTGTCCGCCGTCTACGGCGCGTTCTGGCTCAACGGCTCTGGTCCCCCCTGACCGGCCCTGACCGATCCGCGCCATCGACTCCGACGCCCCCGTCCTGGTGGGCACCCGCGCCTGGTCCTCGTTGGGCGTCTCGGAGGGCGCCAACGAGTCGGAGGTGGTGGACGACCCGGTGCGGGCCGCCAACATCATGTACACCTTCCACTTCTACGCGTACTCGCATCGCGAGGAGTATCTGGCGGCACTGTCCCGGGCCGCCGACAAACTCCCCGTGTTCGTCACCGAGTTCGGCACCCAGAACTACGCGGGCGAGGGCGGCGACGACTTCGCCATGTCACAGCGCTTCCTCGACCTCATGGCCAGCAAGAAGATCAGCTGGACGAACTGGAACTTCTCCGACGACAACCGCACCGGAGCCGTCTTCAACACGGGCACGTGCAACCGTGCCGGCCCCTGGACCGGAACGTCCCCCCTGAAGCCGGCCGGGGTCTGGATCCGTGAACGCATCATGTCGCAGGACGACTTCCCTGCCGCGTGATCCTCTCGACGGGGTGGCCTGCGCGCGGTGCCCGCAGGCCACTTCCGCGCGCGGCGCCGCCCAGGGCGCGGTCGAGGTGCCGGAGCGCCCGTCGGGTTCAGAGGCGTACCGCGACCAGGGCGATGTCGTCGCGCGCTCCGCCGGAGACGCCGAGTTCGGTCAGCAGGGCGTCGGCCAGGCGCTCCGGGTGGAGGGCGGTGAGCCCGCCGAGGGCGCTGGTGAGGCGGTTCAGGCCGGTGTCGATGTCCTCGTCCCGCCGTTCGATGAGCCCGTCGGTGTAGAGGATCAAGGTGTCGCCATGGCGGTAGGAGGTGCCGGCCTGGGGGCGGGGAACGTGCTCGGGCCGGGCGCCGAGCGGCGGGTCGGTGGCCCGCTCCAGCAGGTCGACGGTGCCGTCGGTGTGCACCAGGACCGGCGGCGGGTGCCCGGCGCTGGAGTAGACGAGCAGCTTCGAGCGGGTGTCCACGAGCACGCTGACCGCCGTCGCGACGAGCGCGCCGTCGACGGAGCGGGCGTACATCCCGAGCACTTCCAGGGCCTGGGCGGGCCCGGCGACGGCCCGGCTGGCGGCGGACAGGGCGCTGCGGAGCATGCCCATCACGGTGGCCGCCTCCAGCCCGTGCCCCACGACGTCGCCGACGGCCACGGTGAAGCGCCCGTCGGGCAGGTCGACCGTGTCGTACCAGTCGCCGCACACGTTCAGCGAGCCGATCGCCGGAAGATAGCGCACCGCGACGTCCGTGTGGCGCTCCAGGTCCGGGGAGTGCAGCATCGCCTCCTGGAGGGTGACGGCGACCTCGCGCTCACGGGCGTGCGCGGCCCGCAGTTCCTCGTTGAGGCGCTGCAACTCCCTTGCGCGGGCGTACAGTTCGGCCTCCATCCCCTCCTCGCGCTCACTGAGCCGCCCGTCGGCGCTGCCGTGGCGGGAGCGGCGGGAGCGGACGAACGCGGTGACGTCCTCGACCCGGTGGATGATCCACGCCACCCGGCCGTCGTGCCCCAGGAGGGGGGTGTTGACCGGCGACCACCAGCGCTCCTCGAACACCCCGGGCCGCTCCACGGGCGAGATGTCGTAGCGCTGCATCGCCATGATGTCCGGCTCGGCCGTGGCGAGGACGCGGCCCAGCGACGCCCCGAGGTTGCTCACGCCGTCCGCGTCCGGGTCGTCGGGGTTGTCCGGGAAGGCGTCGAACAGGTGCCGGCCCACGAGGTCGTCCCGGGTGCGTCCGGTCGCCCGCAGATACGCCTGGTTGACGTCGGCGATCACCAGGTCCGGCGCCAGCACCAGATACGGGCTCGGCGTCACGGCGAACAGCGCCTCGTAGTCGATCTCCGGGTTCACGGAGTTCAGGCTCCTTATTGCGGGCTTATCCTCACCGCCAACCTAGCCAGCCGGGCGCGCCCGCGCGCGCTGAGCGGGCCGGCTTCCCGCCCCGCCTGGACACATATGTGGACCTCCCGGCTCGCAGAGGCCGCCGGAGGGGAACGACGGGGGCAGGCGGAGGGGCAGCCGTGCCGGGCCAGCTCCGCAGGACGCGGCCCCCACGCTGTTTCCCGGTCGTGAAGGCCCGGGGGACGTACAGTGCCGCCCCGGACGGCGCCGTACGCCCCCCGGGCCCGGACAGCGCCCGGCGGGTCGTCGCCCTGCCGCGGTCACCCGGCCGCGGCTACCTGGCTCCGAAGCTCGGCGGCGGAGCGGGGGCCTTCCGGTCCGAGCTGCCCCGCGCCGGGTGAGGCGGGGCCGCTCGGGCCGGGACAGCGCGGCCGCGGCGGGCGGCGAGAGGCCCTCGCCGCCCGTCACGACGGGGCGCCGGGCGCTATCCGCGGTCCGCGGCCGTCGCCGGAGGCACGGGCGCCGCGCTCTCCGCGGCGGACGACGCGACGACCTCCGAACTCACCCCGTGCCGGCCGCCCCGGTCCATGAGGCCGCCCACGACGGCGAGTCCGAGGCCCGCCACGGCGAGGCCCGCGCCGACCAGGTTCGGGGAGGCCCAGCCCCAGCCCGCGGAGATGGCCAGGCCGCCGAGCCAGGCGCCGCCCGCGTTGGCCAGGTTGAACGCCGAGTGGTTGGAAGCCGCGGCCATGGTCGGGGCGTTCTTCGCCTTGGCCATGAGCAGCATCTGCACGGGCGTGGTGATCAAGGCGCCCATCGCGCCGATGAAGGTGATGGTGACCAGGGCCGGGACGGTGCTGTGGACGGTGAAGTAGAACGTCACGAGCCCCGCCGCGAGCAGGGTGAGTCCGGCGTACAGGGTGGGGCGCAGGGCGCGGTCGGTGAGCGGGCCGGCGAGCAGCGTGCCCAGCGTCATGCCGACGCCGTACAGCGCGAGGACCAGGGTGGTCGAGGAGTCGGAGATGCCGGTCACGTTGGTGAGCATCGGGACGAGGTAGCTGTAGACGGCGAAGAAGCCGCCGAAGCCGACGACGGCGGTGGCCAGGCCGATCGCCACCTGCCGGTTGCCCATGGCGCGCAGTTCGTGCCGGACGCCGGACTGGCTGCCGCGGGGCTGGTGCGGGACGAACAGGGCCAGCGCGGCGAGCGCGACGAGGCCGAGGACGGCGACGGCCGCGTAGGCGAACCGCCAGCCGAGCTGCTGGCCGAGCGCGGTGCCGGCCGGGACGCCGATGATGTTGGCGACGGTCAGGCCGAGGAACATCCTGGACACGGCGCGTGCGGCGCGGTCGGGCGCGACCAGCCGGGAGGCGACGACCGCGCCGACGCCGAACAGCGCGCCGTGCGGCAGTCCGGCCAGGAAGCGGGCGGCGAACAGGAGGCCGAAGTCCGGAGCGAGCGCGGAGGCGATGTTGCCGACGACGAAGAGCCCGGAGAGCCACAGCAGGAGCCGCTTGTGCGGGACGCGTGCGCCGATGCCGGTCAGCACGGGGGCGCCGACGACCACGCCGAGCGCGTAGGCCGACACGACGTTCCCGGCCTGGGGCACCGACACCCCGATGCCCTCGGCGATCTGGGGCAGCAGCCCCATCGTGGCGAACTCGGTGGTGCCGATGCCGAAGGCGACGACAGCCAGGGCCAGCAGAGCCAGAGGCATGGTGCGGGTGAACCTTTCGAAGACGACGGTCCCGGGCGGGGAACGGAACCGGCCGAGGTGTGCGCGCACACCTCGGCCGGCCGCGTCGAGCTCCGTCGCCCAGCGCACCCCCCACACAGGGCAAACCCTTCAACAGTGAACCATCGGGGGGAGGCCGCGCATTCCACGAGGGGCCCCGTCCCGGCGTGACCTGCGTCATGTCATGCCGGGACGCGGCCCGCGCCACTGCCTCAGGGCGTGGCGGGCCGGGTGCCCGAGGGCAGGGTCGAGCCGAAGGTCCAGCGGCCGGACCCGATGCGGAACTCCGCCGTGCCGGGCGTGGTGCGGACCGGCTCGGCTTCGCGGGGCGCGGTGGCCCGGCCGTCGGCGGCGGGGACGCGGACCAGCGCGGTGCTGCCCGCGGGGACGTCCACGGTCAGCCGGAACGTGTCGGCGGTGCGGCGCCAGTCGGTGCGGGCGACGCCGTAGGGCGTGCGGTACGAACCGGACGCGGAGGTCATCGTTCCCTCCACGGCCGGGGCGATGAGCAGTCCCCGGTAGCCGACGGACTCGGGCGTCTGCCGGATGCCGGCGAGGTAGCCGGTGAACCAGGAGTCGATCGCGCCCAGCATGAAGTGGTTCTGCGACTGGCCTGGGCCGCCGTCCCAGGACTCGCCCAGCGTGGTGTTGCCCGCGAGCACCTGGTAGCCGTAGCTGGGGCTGGTGGTCTGGGTGGCGATGCGCAGGACGATGTCGTCGCGGCCCGCGGCGGACAGGACGCGGAAGGCGGACGGCAGGGAGATCTCGCCGAGCAGCAGGTGGTCGCCCGCGGCCGTGATGGATCCGGTGAAGTGGGCCAGCAGGCGCTCCTTCTCCCCCGGCGGGTAGGCGCCCATGTCGAGGGCGAGGGCCTCGGCGCCCTGGCCGCCGCCGGCGAAGGTGCCGGTGGAGGCGTCGTAGTACTTGGCGGCGAGGGCACGGACCGAGGCGTCGGCGTCGGCCCGGTAGCCGGCGGCGGCCGTCTCGTCGCCCATGAGGACGGCGATCCGGGCGAGGGTGTCGACGACCCGCCAGTAGCCGTAGGTGCCGGCCACGGCGCGCGGGAAGGTGCGGTCGGGGGTGAACCAGTCGCCCAGGCCGTAGTCGAGGATGCCGCCGGAGACCTGGGCGCGCAGGAAGGCCGCGTACCGGCGCATGCCCGGGTAGTAGGTGCGCAGGGTCTCGCGGTCGCCGTAGGTGGTGTAGAGCTGCCAGGGCACCAGGACGAAGGCGCCGCCCCAGTTGGCGTCGTTGCGGTAGGCGCCGGGCAGGTTCGTGTACTCGGGGACCGTGCTCGGCACCAGGCCCTCGGCGGTCTGCGCGTCGGCCATGTCGCGGACGATCTTCCGCAGGTAGGCCCGCATGTCGAAGTTGGCGGCGAGGGCCGGGAAGACGAGCTGGTTCTGCTCCAGCCAGCCGAGCTTCTCCCGGCTCGGGCAGTCGGTGAGGACGCTCATCATGTTGCCCTCGACGGCGCGGCGGATGATGCGGTGGATGCCGTTGATCAGGGTGTCGGAGCTGGTGAAGTCCCCGGCCGAGGCGTTGTCGGTGCGCAGCACCTTGCCGCGCACGGACACCTCGGCGCCCTCGGGCAGCCCCCTCAGCTCCAGGTAGCGGAAGCCGTGGTAGCTGAACTTCGGGTGCCAGGTGGCGCTGCGGCGGTCGCGGGTGGTGTAGCTGTCCCACAGGGGTGCGCCGATGTTGCTGAGGGACTGGAAGGCGCGGCCGTCCTTCAGGCTCTCGGCGGGGAAGACGCGGACCTCGGTGCCGGCGGGTGCCTTGACGGTGATCTCGGGCCAGCCGGCGATGTTGCGGCCGAGGTCGAAGACGCGGCTGCCCTCGGCGCCGTCGACCTCCGTGCCGCGCAGCGTCTCGACGACCCTGATCGGTTCGGTCTCGCGGGCGCTGAGCGCGGCGGGGCCGGCGGCGCCACCGGGTGCGGCGACCTCGGCGGCGCGCTCCCAGGAGCGGCGGTCGGCGCCCGGTGCGTCCCAGCCGGGGATCTCGCGGCGGGCGTCGTAGTCCTCGCCGCCGTACCAGTTGCTGGAGGTGGTGGGGCCGAGCGTCGTGCGCCAGTCGTCACCGCTGCTGATGACGCGGCGGCTGCCGTCGGCGAGGGTGACCTCCAGCTGGGCGAGGAGCTTGGGGTCGCTGATGTTGCCGTACAGCTTGCGGTAGCGGTCGGCGGTGCTGATGACGTTGGACATGCCGTTGCCGAGCGCCACGCCGAGGGTGTTGGCGCCGTCGCGGAGCCGGTCGGTGACGTCGTAGGCGGCGTACTGGACGCGGTCGCGGTAGTCGGTGTTGGCGGGTTCCAGCACGGCGTCGCCCACGGGCCGCCCGTTGAGGGTGGCGTCGTAGATGCCGAGTCCCGCGATGTAGAGGCGGGCGCTGCGGACGGCGCGCGGGAGGGTGAAGTCCCGGGCGAGCAGCGGGAGTCCGGCGGGCAGGTACGGCTCCGGCGGCCGCTGCCCGGTGACGCGGGTGAGCGGGGTGTACGGCCCCGCCGCCGCGTCGGCTGCCGAAAGGGCGTAGTCGGTGGGGAAGTTGGGGACCTGGCCGGTGTCGGTGAGGACGTCGGCGCGCGGGTAGAGGGCGACCTGGTCGAAGGTCTTGGCGCTCTTGAGGTCGAGGGTGAGGGTGACGGGGGCGTCGGAGGTGTCGGCGGAGCCGTGTGCGGCGCCGGAGTAGCCCGCGGCGGTCTGGAGCGCGCTGTTGGTCAGGCCGTCGACGGCGAGGGCGGGTTCGTAGGTCTTGCGGACGGTGAGGGACTCGGAGGCGGTGACCGCCGCGCCCTTGGCGAGGCCGGTCGTGGCGGTGGCGGAGTCGCGTAGGTCAATCTCGCCGAGTTGCAGGCGCCAGGTGCGGGCGTCGGCGCTCTCCTTGAGCGGCAGTCCGAGGCGGGTGACGTCGAGCCGGAGGTAACGGGACGTGGTCCGGGGCACCTTGACGACCACGGGCTCGATCTCCCGTGCGCTGAGCCGCCATCGGGGGTCGGTGATCCAGCGGGCGTCCCAGTCCGCCGCCCGGGTCAGACCCGTCTCGAAGGCGGACGGTGCGCTCCAGCCGGACACACGGCCGGTGCCGGACCAGAGCTGGACGCGCCAGTACACCCGGGTGCGCGAGCCGAGCGCGCGGCCCGCGTACGTCGTCTCGGGCACGGCGGAGGCGGTCCTGCCGGAGTCCCACAGGTCGGGCCGGCCGGAGCGCAGGCGCTCGGGCGAGGTGGCGGCCTGGACACGGTAGGCGCTCTGGAGGACGCCGGTGGTGCGGGCGGACGTCTGCCAGCTGAGATCGGGTGTGGTGTCGTCGATGCCGAGGGCCTGGGCGAGGTGCTGGGCGCGGAGTTGGCCGGCGGTGATCGTGCCCGCGGTCGCGGTGGTGGTCGCGGCGGCGGGGGCGGTGCCGGCGACGGCGGTGACGAAGGCGGTCACCGCGGCGGGCAGCAGGACGGCGAGCCGCCTCCCGCCGAGGAGGCGTCTGGGTCGGGGCATGGGGTTCCTTCCGCGGAGGACGGGTCGGGGGCGTGGCCGGTGGGCCGTTGCAGGCACCGCGTCCGGTGCCACAGCTCTGATGCCACAGCTCTGTGCCGCGGCTCTGATGCCGCGGCTCCGGTGCCGCGGCTCTAGACGCGGTTCAGACCGGTGGTGACCCGGCGTGCGAACCGCAGGGTGACGGGGCCGAGCAGACCGGAGGGCAGGGGCTTCTTGCGTTCGTTGGAGAGGGTGTTGGCGACGCGTACGGCGATCCGGTTGCGTCCGGGGACCAGCAGCGCGGTGACGTCGGTGACGAACGGCGCCCAGAGCAGGGGGTCGAGCGCCTCGCCGTTGACGCTCACCCGGGCCACGTCCCGCACGTCCCCGAGGTCGAGCAGGACCCGTCGTCCGTCGAGGACGGCGCGGTCCAGGTCGACGTCCTTGGTGTAGGTGCCGCTGCCGGAGAACAGCGGGTCGTACGCGGTCCAGCTGCCGGGCGGGCCGGTGACGGGGGCCGCGCCGGGGCGCTCCAGGGCCAGGGTCCAGTCGCCGGTGAGGGCGAGCGGGGTGAGCGGGTCGTCCACGCGGACCGTGCCGCGGTAGGTGCGGCCCGCGTCGGTGCCGGTGAGGACGTGGCTGCCGGGCTCCGTCACCTCGACGGTGGCGCGCAGGGCGTGGCCGGTGCGCTCGACGCCGAGGACGTCCACCGCGGCTTCGGTCAGATGCGGGGGTGCGGCGCCGCTCCGGCGGACGACGACGATCAGGGTCTCGTAGGGCTCGAACCTCAGCGGGAGGTGCAGTCCGCGTCTGCTGGACCGGTGCACCGGGGCGGGCCTGGTGCGTCCGGTGGCCGGGTCCCAGAGTTCGGGGGCGCCGGCGGCGGGCAGGATCGCGGTGGTGGACACGGCCGTGCCGCTCTCGTTGTGGAAGACGTGGGCGGTGTCGTCGCCGCGGACGGTGCGCAGGGCCCGGATCGACTCCCGGGCGGGTTCGAGGACGGCGACGGCCACCCCGGCCTCCTGCGCGGCTGCTCCCAGGCCCCCGGCGTCGGCGACCCGCACCGCGCGCCCGCGGCCGAGCGTGCGGCTGCCGGCGGGGGCGTCGCCGAACAGGTCGGTCAGGGCGCGGGTGAGGGAGCGGTCGTTGCCGTCGGCGTCCTCCGCGGGCAGTGGGCCCACGGCGACGACGGTGCCGCCGGACCGGACGAAGCCGGTGAGGGCGCGCACGGCCGCGGTGTCGAGCGCCGGGGTGAGCGGCAGGACGACGAGGTCGTAGCGGGCCTCCCCCACGGCGAGGCGCCCGGCGCGCACGCGGGCGCGGGCCAGCAGTTCCGGATCACCGCTCAGGGCGCCCTCGTGGAGCAGGTCGAAGTCGACCTGGGCGCGCTCCAGGGCGAAGGCGGCGCCGGTGAGTGCCCCGTCGACCTCGCCCTGTCGGTCGGTTCCGCTCAACTGCTCGGCGGCGCGCTGGGGTTGGAGCAGCGCGGTGCGGGCGCCCGAGGTGCCGCGCACGGCCTCCATGACCCGGCCGATCCACTCGGCGAGCGGGCGCATCGACCACCACCAGGGGGCGCGGGGTCCGAAGGGCGGCGGGAAGTAGACGACGGCCTCGTCGGTCCACAGGGCGTGCAGGACGGTCAGGTTGACGCCCCGGGCGGCCTGGGCGCCGACGGTGGCGTGCACGAAACCGGGGGTGACCTGCCAGCCCATGTTGCCGAACATCTCCATCAGGGCACGTTCCCGGCCCATCTGGTGGGCGACCGAGACCGGGTTGCGGGGCAGCATGGTCTGCTGTCCCGCGGTGTACTCGGCGGTGATGATGTCGCCGCCGGGGACCTGCGCCCACTGCTGGACCTTGTGCAGGTCGCCGGTACTGGGCACGCGCTTGGCCGGTGCGGTCTCGTCGTAGAGCGGGTTGGTGATGAGGGCGACGCCGCGCTCCTCGCACCAGCGGGCCTGGGTGCGGAAGTACCGGGCGAAGCGGTTGGCGACGGCCTGCCAGTACAGTCCGCGGGAGATGCGGCCGGTGCGGCCGAGGTCGTCGAGGGCGGCCGAGTAGGCCACGCCCGGCTCGGCGCCGACCTCGCGCAGCGCCCTGTCGAGGGTGGGCGACCACGGCAGCCGCTTGAAGTGGGCCTCGGCGGAGGCGAAGAACGGCTCGTCGTCCCAGAAGCCGGGCACGACGGTGCCGAAGTAGCGGCGGAAGCGGCGGTGGTACTCACCGGGGACGATGTCGAGGAACAGGCGCACCGGCTCGTCGTCGAGGAGATCGACGTAACTGCGGCTGTAGCCCTGGCTGTCGTCGATCAGGGGGGTGCCGCCGAACAGGTCGATCTGCCAGCGCCCGGCGGGGACCCGCCAGGTGCCGTCGCCGGTCAGCGGGCCCGTCAGGTCGAGCACGTCGTCCGCGGTCGCGGCCCCCGCGGGCCGGGCGGCAGCGGCGGCGGCCTCGACGGTGAGCCGCGCCCGGTCGGGGAAGTCGCCCGCGGTGGCGGCGTCGTCGAACGTCGTGGTGTAGGGGGTGGCGCCGTCGGGTGTGGTCACGGTCAGGCTGTCGAACAGGCCGCGTTCGTCGCCGACCGCCCGCACTCCGACTCCGCCGGACGGGTAACTGCCGTCGGAGACCGTGCCCTTGGCGCGGCCGTCGAGGGTGACGGTGAGGGAGGTGCCGCGCACGGACACCTCCAGCGTGTGGTACTTCGTCTTGTTGAAGCCGTCGGTGCGGGTGCTGCGCGAGAGTTCGGCCGGCTCCGCGTCCCGGGCCAGGCGCAGCACGGTGACCGCGCCGGTCTGGTCGAAGGCCACGGCGTAGCCGTCGCGGCCGTCGGCGGAGGCGCGGACGACGACGGTGGCGGCCGTGCGGTCGGCCTTGGCGCTGGTGGTGACGGTGACGTCGGTCCAGGTGTCCGAGGCGCGCAGGACGCTCGCCCCGCCGAGGACGGTGGCGTCGGCGACCAGGTGCCCGGCCTCCACTCCGACGCCGGTGCTGCGGCGCAGATCGGCGCGGGTGGGGCCCTCGACCACGGTGGTCGACCGCCACAGGGCCTTCAGCCGCAGGTCGGGGCGCGGCCGGTAGGTGCGGGAGCCGACGGTGCCGCCCTTCACGATGTACTCGCCGGCCCGGCCGCTCGGGAAGTGGTCGTCGTTGAACAGCCACACGCGCATCCCGGTGCGCTCGGCGGTGCGCAGCACGTGCTCGACGACGGCGAACCATTCCTCGGTGAAGAAGACGGGCCGCATGGCGTCGTTGTCGAAGGAGAAGAGGATGACCTCGTACATGCCCTTGTCGCGCAGGTCGGCCAGTTGCCGGTCGACGAGTTCGGGGGTGACGGGGCCGTTCCAGTACCAGTAGACGGTGGGGCGGCTGTCCTGGGGCGGATCGGTGAAGCGGCGGGCGGTGAAGGCGGTCGGCACGGTGTCCCGGGACGCGCTCGCCGCGGACACGGGTCCGGGCGCGGCGGACGCGGGCGGCACGGCGAGCCCGAGCCCGGTCCCCGCGGCGGCCAGGGCGCCGCCGACACCCGCGGCGGCGACGAACCCGCGTCTGGACAGGGGGTTTTCGGGCATGGCGGGAGAGAGGGAATCAGTCATACGGGGGCTCCTGCGGGGGCGTCGTACGGCGGCGGGTGGTCGCGTGGGGGGCGGCGTGACGGGGTACGGGAGGCGCGACCGGTTCAGTCGGCGGCCAGGCGGGCGACCTCGGCGGCGGTGAGGGCGCGGTTGAACACGCGCACGTCCCTGACCGCTCCCTTGAGAAAGGGGTGGGTGCTGTTCTGGGAACGGCCGAGGAAGGAGCGGGTGGTGACGCCGAGCAGCAGCGGGGAGGCGACCATCGCCGGATTGCGTCCCGCCTCCGCGCCGTCGAGGTGGAGCACTCCCGTGCCGCCGCCCAGGGTGAGCGCCACGTGGGTCCATCTGCCGGCCGGGAGGGGCCCGTCGGCGTCGATGTAGTCCTCGCGCTCCATCCCGGCGATCTTGAGGGCGGCGCGGGCCCGCCCGCCTCCGGTGGTGGCGGCCAGGAAGAGATAGGTGTCCTTGTGGTAGCCGAAGTCGAAGACGCGGGCGGACGGCGCGAGCGCGTCGACCCGTACCCGCAGGCTGACGGTGAGTTCGTCCAGTGCGCTCAACAGGCCGGGGGGAAGCGTGAGATGGCCTCCGCCGCCGTCGAACCGCACGGCCGGACCGGTCCCGTCGTCGGCCCAGTCCGCACCCGCGGCCAGGGTCGCGTCCCCGAAGGCGCCGACGGCGTCGGCCGGTGATCCGGCGCCCTCGTCCAGCGGATAGCGCGCGATCTCCTTCGCACGGCCCCGGTCCGGGGTGACGGCCCAGTAGACGTTGTAGCGCTGGTGCTGGACCTCGTGGAACGGGCGCAGGGACACCGGGGCGCCGTCGGCGAGCGCGGTGAAGCGGGTGCTGGTCCCGGCGACGGGCCGCAGTGACCGTGGTCCGATGACGGGGAGGGTGGCGAGATCGTCGTCGCCGTACTCGCCGGCCAGCACGAGGGGGCCGTAGGAGACCGACCTCACCTGGGGGTTGTCCGGCGCCGCGGTCCACACGGGGCGGCGCGGGAGGGTGAGGTCGACGGTGTCACCGGTGTGCCAGGTCCGCTCGACGGTGGCGTAGGTGCCGGGCCGGAGCCGGGCGGCGACGCCGCGGCCGTTGACCTCCAGGACGGCCTCGCGTCCGGTGCCGGCGACCCAGGAAGGAATCCTGATCCGCAGGGCGAACCGGGCCCGCCCGGCGACGACCGTCAGCCGTGTGCGCCCCTCGGACGGGTACGACGTCTTCTGACGCACCGTCACTCCCGTCTGCCGCCAGCGCACTTCGGACGGGATGAAGAGGTTGACGTACAGCGAGGGGACGCCGTCGCGGGTGCCGCGGGAGCGGAAGTAGACCGAGTCGGCGAACTTGGTGTGGGTCTCCAGTCCGGTGCCGTGGTCGCAGGAGAAGTTGTCGTAGTCGCTGCTGTAGCTGCCCGGCGCCGAGCCGAGCCCGGCCTTGGGCTCGCGCCGGGACCCGGCCCACAGGCCGGTGTAGTAGGTGACGAAGCCGTGGGCCGACGCGGGGTCCTGCTCGCCCAGCATCTGGTTGTAGAGCGTCCACTCGTAGTGGTCCATGTACCCGGCGCGGTCGGGGCGGTGCAGGAAGAGACCCCGGCCGAGTTTGAGCATGTTGTAGCTGTTGCAGTTCTCGCAGGTGACGTCCGAGAGTCTGCTGACGATCTCGTCGGGCGGCCCGAACAGTTCCTGGTTGGAGTTGCCGCCGATCGCGTACGAGTGGTGGCGTACGACGGTCGTCCAGAAGGTGTCGGCGATGTCCAGGTAGCGGGTGTCGCCGGTCGCCTCGTACGACGGGACCGTACCGACGATCTTGGCGATCTCGGTGTTGGCGTGCCGCCCCGCGAGTTCGTCGCGCCCGGCGGCCAGGGGCGCGTAGAGGTCCTCGTGGTCGAAGCGGCGGGCGGTGCGCAGATGGGCCGGGTCCCCCGTCTCCAGGTAGAGCCTCATCAGCACGTCGTTCATCCCGCCGAACTCGACCCTGAGCACGTTCTGCATCTGCGGGTAGGGCAGCGGGGCGGTGCGGGCCTCGGCCCAGGCGGCCATCTCCCGCAGGACGTCCAGGGCTTGGCGGTCGCCGGCGAGCAGGTACTGGTCGAGCAGACCGGCCATGATCTTGTGCAGGGTGTAGTACGGCGCCCAGGGCTTGCCGCCCGCCTCCAGCCGGGCGAAGACCGACTCGGGGAACGCGGAGAGATAGCCGCGGGTGAACCCGGCCGCGGGGGCGGCCCGTTGGCACTCGGCGAGCGCGGCCACGAGCGCGCGGCCCTTCTCGGCGTAGGCGCGCTCACCGGTGTGGGCGTGGGCCTGGGCGAGGGCGCTGAGCAGATGGCCCGTGGTGTGGCCGCGGAGCTGGACGTCGGGGGCCTCCCAGCCGCCGCAGGGCTGCGCGGAGGAGGGCAGACCCGCGGTCAGGCGGAAGGTGTGCAGCAGCCGGTCGGCGTCCACGAACAGCAGATAGGCGCTGGTGCGGCGCATGTTGGCGAGGAAGGGGCTCTCCAGGAGCCGCACCTCGGAGAGACCGAAGGCGTCCAGGGCCGGGGTTCCCCGTCCGGCCGCCGGGCCCGTGCCCCGCGCCTCGGTGCTTGCGGCGGGGCTTGCGGCGGGCTCGGTCGCGCGGGCGGCCGCGGTGGGGGTGAGCGCGGTCGCGGCGGCGGTGGCCGACGCGGTGAACAGGACCTGGCGGCGGGACGGGCCGGCGGTGTCGCGTGGGGCGTGCAACGTACGGAACTCCCTTCGGCGGGGCGGGCTGGCGCACAGGGGCAGCCGCGCCCGGCCGGGGGACGAGGCGCTGCGCCGCCGCTTGATTGAATCGTTTTATCCGGCAGGCGCAGACGCTAAGCTCGGGCATCACGAGCGTCAAGACTTCTCACACACATTCAACCGGGCACGCCAGATGCCGACTTGGGGAGTTCGCGTGAAAAACGCAGATGAGGGGAGATGGCGGCGCCGATCGGCGCCCGCTCTCAGGGTCCGGCCCCAGGGGCCCAGATGACCCGGACCGCCGTTTGAAACGTTCAATCACCCGTGCGGGCGGCGGGAGGACCCGAGGCCCGGAGGCCCCGAAGGCACGGGAGAACGGAAGGGGTGACGTCGAAGGCCGTCACCCGTCGGCTCGTTCCGGGGAGGGCGGCGCGCCCGGTCGGCGGGATGCCGCGCGCCGCCCCGTCCGGGTGTCAGACGCGGGCGTGCCGCGCGGCGGCGGCTCCGTGCGGTACCGAACGGCCGTCCCGCGCGGCCGACTCGGCGGACTTCAGGCTCCGGAGCCACCAACTGGACAGCCCCAGCAGGCTGGTGAAGACCACCAGAAGCAGCACGGACGTCCACATGGGGCGGCTGCCCGGGGACGACCACGCCGTGCCCAGACTCGACGCCGCCCACAGCAGCACACCGGCGGCGTACCACGCCCGCATCCGGCGCAACTGTCGCGCCACCGGCCAGGACCCGAGGGAATCTGTGTGTACAGCCATGACGGCCTAGTACCCCACGAGCCCCGCTCACACCTCACGCGTCGCGGCCGCGAGGATCAGCCTGCGAGGGCCGGACGGTCCGGGCGCCCGGCCCCGCTCACCGGGCGGGGCCGCCGCGACGGGACAGCCGTACCGCGGGGACGGTGCTCCTCGCGGCCCGGCGGCGAGGACGGCGCCGGCTCAGGCCAGGCCGAACCTCTCCGCGTGCACCTGGCGTGCGGGGACGCGGAGTTCGCGCAGGCCCGCGAGGACGGCCGCCGTCATCGCGGGCGGGCCGCAGACGTACACGTCCCGGTCGGTGACGTCGGGGACCAGCCGGTGCAGGCTGCCCGCGGCGAAGGGCGGGACGCCGCTCCGCGCCGTCCGGCCGGTGAGCAGGTGCAGCCGGCCGCCCCGCTGATCCACCAACTGGCGTACCTCGTCGAGCAGTACGGCGTCGGCCTCGCTGCGGACCCGGTACAGCACGACGACGTCGCCGCTCGTCCGCTCCTCCAGCATCGACCGTACCGGCGTGATCCCCACGCCTCCCGCGATCAGCAGGACTCCCGGACGGGTCCGGTGCAGCGAGGTGAAGGCCCCGTACGGTCCCTCGACGAAGGCACGCCCGCCGACGGGGAGATCGCGCAGAGCGGCGCTGGCACCGCCGACCGCCTTGGCGGTGAGGCGCAGGCCCCGGCCGTCGGGCGCGGCCGACAGCGAGAAGGGGTTGGCGAGCCACCAGTGCTGGTGCCCGGGGAACCGCCAGAAGCAGAACTGGCCCGCCCGAGCGGGGAGTCGGTCGAGGTGGCGGCCCGTGACGTACACCGAGACGACGTCCGGCGACTCGGGGACGACGGCCGCGACCCGGAACCGGTGGCGGGCGTTGCGCCACAACGGCATCACGATCCGCCCCGCGAGCAGCGCGCCGAAGGAGAACAGCCACAGGACCCACCAGTAGGCCACGGCGAACGCGGAGGAGGTGAAGGTCGTCGCTCCTGCAACTGGTGGACGAACGCCAGGCCGAGGGCCACGTAGAGCAGCAGGTGCAGTCCGTGCCAGACCTCGTAGCGCAGCCGGCGCCGCACCGCCCGGGTGGAGATCGCGCCGACGAGGACGACGAGGGCCGCGGCGAGCATGCCGAGCAGCGAGGCCGGAACGCCGCCGAGCGCGACGAACGTCGCGCCCATGGAGGCGTCGTCGAGTGTGGCGTAGCCGAGCACCACCAGCGTCGCGTGGGTGAGGACGGTCCACAGCAGCAGGAAGCCGACCCAGCGGTGCCACACCGTGAGGCGGTCCGTTCCGATCCGGCGGTCCAGCCACGGCAGCCGGGCCACCAGCAGCAGTTGGCACAGCATCAGCAGGGCCGCGTGCAGGCCGAAGAACCTGGCGACGGTGAGGACGCCGTTCTTGCCCTCGCCCGCGCCGAGGAACAGCGCCTCGACGATCACCACGTTGACGACGACCCAGGCCCACATCGCCCAGCGTGCCGCGTCCACCGCGACGGTGCCCCTGCGCACCGTGTTGTCCGCCGCCTTCATGACTCGCCCCTCGCCCCGGGCCGCGGTGTGCGCGGCCGTGTGCTTCCACCCCGTGAAGACCGAGGGATCCGGCCGGATCCCCGTCCCGATCACAGAGGGATACGGCGGCGGGAGCCGCCGCGTTCACGCCGGAAGGACACGCATCGGCCACGGCGCGGACACGGCGTGCCGCGGCCTCGGCGCGGGGGACGCCGCGGGGCGCGGGCGCGCCCCTCCCCCGCGCGGGTCAGGACTTGGGCGGCTTGACGGCGATGTCGAGGTAGAAGGCGTCGATGCTGCGGACGGCCGCCTCGAACTCCTCCAGGTTGACGGGCTTGGTCACGTAGGCGTTCGCGTGGTGGTGGTAGGCGCCGGTGACGTCGTCGGGGGCCGAGGACGTGGTGAGGACCACGACCGGGATGGTGCGCAGCTCGGGGTCCTCCTTGACGACGGCGAGGAACTCGCGTCCGCCCATGCGGGGCATGTTGAGGTCGAGGACGATCAGGTCCGGCCGCTCGTTGCCGGGGTCGCGCAGGAACTCCAGGGCCGCGATGCCGTCGGAGACCTGGGTGAGGTTGCGGGTTCCGCGTTCGGTGAGGGCGTCCTGGATGAGCAGGGCGTCGGCGGCGTCGTCCTCCACGAGCAGGACGTCGTAGGGGCGGATTGCGGCGGCGGCAGCCATGATTCACGAGCTCCGGGGGTGTGGTGGCAGGACGGGGCGGTGCGGGTCGTTGGTGATCAGTCCGGGCCAGCGGCGCCGGGCTCCTTGTCGGCTCATGTCCACGGCCCGGCCGATCTCGGGATATCCGGCGCCGTGGGCGGCTGCGGCGTGCGCGGCCTCGTCCTCCAGGTCCCGGACGCATTCCTTGACGCCGGCCAGGACCCGCAGGCACGCGAGTGCGCCCTGGAGCCCGTCGCCGGGCACCTCGGGGGGCTCCGCGGGGCGCGTGCCGCCCAGCTGCGCCATGCGCCGGGTGAGCTCGTCCAGCACCTGGTTCACCAGGGCGGTCGTCTCACCGGCGGGTGGAGGGGCTGTGGAGCCGGGTCCGGGCATGCCGCCAGCCTAGGCCGTTGATCTCCCCGGGGACAACATGCGTTGTCGTGCCGCGGGTACAGTGTGCGTGCCGCGCGGGGAGTCGCGGTACGGAGCGCTCTAGGGAGAAGTACGAACCGCGATGAGCAGGAAGCCGTCGCCCGCCGAGGGGGCGTTGTCCGCCTGGACCACCCGGCGCTGGTTGCGGGTGGGGGTCGCCACCACCCTGCTCGTCCTCGCCGTGCTGGGGTCGATGGGCACCTGGGCGATGTGGCGTACGTCGCAGCTGACGACCCAGGTCGTGGACCGGCGCTCGCCCGCGCTGGTCGCCTCCATCCGGCTGGAGGCGTCCCTGATCAACCAGGAGACCGGTATCCGCGGCTACGGCCTGTCCGGCCGTGCGGCGTTCCTGGAGCCGTACCGGCAGGGCCTGAAGGACGAGGCGGCGGCGCTCACCCGCCTGCGGCCGCTGCTGAGCCGCGACCCGCAGGGCCGTGCGGACCTGGCCGCGGTGGAGAGGCTGGCCGGCACCTGGCACGACCGCGTCGCCGGTCCGCTGTCGAGCGCGACGGCCGGGGAGGTCGTGAAGATCGCCGGGGCGCGGACCGCGGAGGGCAAGGCCACGTTCGACCGGCTGCGCGCCGCCATGACGCGCCAGCAGACCCACCTGGAGGCCAGGCGCACCGGGGCGAGCGGCGACCTGCGGGACGCGATCACCCTGCGCAACTGGATGTTCACCGGCATCGCCGTGGTCATCCTGCTCGTCGCCGTGCTCGTCTTCGAGGGCATGCGGCGCGGGATCACCGGACCGATCAGCACGCTCGGCGCGGCCGCCCGCGACGTCGCCCGCGGCCGCTTCGACCGCTCGCTGACCGTCACCGGCCCGGCCGATCTGCGGCAACTGGCCTCCGACGTGGATCTGATGCGCCGGCGCCTGGTGGCCGAACTGGAGTCCAGTGAGGCGTCCCGCGGGCTGCTCGACGAGCAGGCGGCGGACCTCAAGCGGTCGAACACCGAGCTGGAGCAGTTCGCGTACGTCGCCTCCCACGATCTGCAGGAGCCGCTGCGCAAGGTCTCCAGCTTCACCCAGCTCCTCCAGCGCCGCTACGGCGGCCAACTCGACGAGCGCGCGGACCAGTACATCGGTTTCGCCGTGGACGGCGCCAACCGCATGCAGGTCCTCATCAACGACCTGCTGGCCTTCTCCCGGGTCGGCCGGGTGCACAACGAACACCAGAGCGTGGACCTGCAACGGGTGCTGGACGACGCCCTGGGCAATCTCAGCATGGCGATCGAGGAGAGCGGCGCCGAGATCACCCACGACCCGCTGCCCACCGTCTCGGGGGACACCACACAGCTCAGCATGCTCTGGCAGAACCTGCTGTCGAACGCGGTCAAGTTCCACAGCCCCGACCGCGCCCCGCGCATCCACGTGAGCGCCGCCGCCGAGGGCGACCACTGGCGGTTCGCGGTGGGCGACAACGGCATCGGTATCGAGCCGGAGTTCCAGGAGAAGGTCTTCATCCTCTTCCAGCGTCTGCACACCAAGGACGCCTACCCCGGCACCGGCATCGGCCTGGCCATGTGCAAGAAGATCGTCGAGTTCCACGACGGGACCATCGGCATCGACCCGGACCACCGGCCGGGCACCCGGGTCGTCTTCACCCTTCCTTCCGCCCTCCCGGACGCTCCCGACGCCGCGGACCCGGGGACCCGGCCGTGACCGGCCAGGCCGGGCCGGGCCGCGAGCAGTTCCACATCATGCTCGTGGAGGACGACGACGGGGACGCCCTGCTCGTCGAGGAGCTGCTCCTCGACACCGACCTCCCGCACCGCCTGACCCGCTGCCGTACGGCCGCCGAGGCCAGGGCGGCGCTGGCCTCGGGCACCGTCGACTGCATCCTGCTCGACCTGCACCTGCCGGACGCATCGGGCATGGAGACCGTGCAGGCGCTGCAGCCGGCGACCCACGCCGCCATCATCGTGCTGACGGGTCTGGCCGAACCCCGCGCCGGGGTCGACGCGCTGGCCGCGGGCGCGCAGGACTATCTCGTCAAGGGCAAGGTCGAGCCCGATCTGATGCAGCGGGCGGTGCGCTACGCCGTTCAGCGAAAGCAGGTCGAGCGCACCAACGCGGCGCTCCAGATCGGCCAGTTGCGCGCCGAGGAGAACGCCCGTCTGGAACGCGGCCTGCTGCCCGAACCGCTCCTGGAGTCGGCCGCCGTCACGGCGTCCAGCCGCTACTACCCGGGCCGGACGCAGGCCCTGCTCGGCGGCGACTTCCTGGACGTCGTGCAGACCGACGACGGGCAGGTCCACGCGGTGATCGGGGACGTCAGCGGACACGGTCCGGACGCGGCGGCACTCGGCGTCTGCCTGCGCATCGCCTGGCGCGCCCTCACCCTGGGCGGCCACCGCGACCAGCACCTGCTGCATCTGCTGGAGCGCATCCACATCGCCGAACGCACGGGCCACGACCTGTTCGCCACCTGCACGCTGATCACACTGGACCCCGCGACGGCGACGTGCACCCTGCACCTCGCCGGCCACCACGAGCCCCTGCTGATGACCGCGGGCGGCGTCGAGGAGGTGACCGCGGCCCACGGCATAGCCCTCGGGGTGGCCCCGGGCATCGGGAAGTGGCCGCCGACCACGTTCTCCCTGCCCGCCCGCGGCGCGCTCGTCGCCTACACCGACGGGCTCATAGAGGGCTTCGCGGACGACGCCAGCGGCCGGCTCGGGGTCGAGGGGCTGCTGCGCATCATCCACACCATCGAGGCTCCCGACCCGGGGGCCCACCTCGACCGGCTCATCGCGCGGACCCGGACCCTCAACGCCGACCGGCACACCGACGACCTCGCCGTCCTGCGCCTGGACTGGAACACGAGCGCGTCCGTCACGGCCCCCGCGGCCCCGGAGGCGCGGGGGGAGAAGCGGGCCTGACCGGGCTCGCCCGCGTGCGGCCGTGTCAGGCGCGGGTGGGCGCGTCCGACAGGGCGATGCGGGCGGTGATGCTCTTGCCGTGCGGCTCCACGGCCACCTCCAGCGCCTCGGAGACGGCGCTGACGATCTCCAGGCCGTGCTGCCCCACGCGGCGCGGGTCGGCCGTACGGGCCGCCGGGACCGTGGGGTCGCCGTCCCTGACGACGATGTCGACGGCGTGGGCGGTCAGGCGCAGCTCCAGCCGCACCGGGCCGGGCGCGTACTTGTAGGCGTTGGTGACCAGTTCGCTGACGACCAGCTGGACGATGTCCGAGGCGCGGTCGGAGACGTCGAGGCCGTTGTCGGCGCGGGCCCGGTCGAGGAACGCGGCGGCGTGGTGGCGGGCTTCGGAGATGGAGGCGCCGGCGCCGAGCAGATGGCGCGCCCGTGCCAGGGGCGCCTCGGGCTCGGTGGATCGCTCTTGGTGGTGCCCCTTCACCGGCATCGTCCTCATTCCCCGTCCACGGTCACCACCCGGTTCCCGCCCGCACCCCTGCGTATGCCTGTCGTACGCCAGTTTCGCATCACACAGGGGCCCCGGGTGCATCCGGCTGCCGATTCCGAGCAGAATAGACCTCCTGCCGCCGCGGGCCGGTGCCGTCGAGCGCACACGGAGGGTCCGCGCCGGTCAGGGGGCATCGGGCGGGCCGCCGGAGGTACCGCGCGGCAGGCGGGGTCAGGCCGCCTGGTAGGGGGGAATCTCGGCCAGCAGCCGGTCGAAGCCCGCGGTCGGGAAGAGGGCGGCCGCCAGGTGCAGCAGCCAGAGCGGCTGCGGGGTCAGCCGCTCCACGGCCGCGGTCCGCCGCGCGGGGTGCCTGCGCGGGCCGGCCGGTGTGTCGGTGAGCAGATGCAGTCCGGCGGCGTCCATGAACGGGACGTCGCGCATGTCCCAGACCACGTCGGTCACCTGGAGCGGCAGCGCGGTCACCGCCTCGCGCACCGCGGGGAGGGTGTCGTGGTCGATCGCTCCGTAGGGGCGTACGCGGGCGGTGGTGCCGTCGATGGTCGTGGTGGTGATCACCATGGTGGGCGGCCCCCTCTCACGGGGGTTTTGAGCCCAAAGGCGAGACGCCCGTGCTGACCGGGCGGGTCGACGATGGCGGGAGCTGAATGCCCGGGGTGGGGGCAACGTCCAGAACCCCTGACCAGTACGTCGCACCGGTCAGTCTCGGTCCTCTCATCGTTGCACGACGACAACTGTTTGGGCCATGCTCGTCGTGTGAAGAACCGGACTGTTCCCCTCAGGGCGGACCGCGCGCCTCATACGACCGGACACCCGACCGCGGTACGCGCAAGGGTTCGACCAGCCGGCTCCCCAGCCCCCGACCCGGCACTTCGGCCCCCGGCCGGGGGCGGTGCGCGGCGCGCTCGGGCCGCCGACGACCTCCCCGCCGGGTGACTGATGGCCTTCTTCGCGATCTCCCGCTCGCGGCCGCTGACGCTCCTGTCGGCCGCCGATCTCGCGACGGAGAACGAGCGGCTGGAACGGGAGTGCGAGCAACTCCGGCGGGCCGTGGCGTCCCACGCCGTCGTGGACCAGGCGCTCGGCGCGGTCGTGGCCCTGGGGCAGATCGCCCCGGAGGAGGCGTGGCGGGCCCTGCGCGACGTGTCCCAGCGCACCAACACCAAGCTGCGCACGGTGGCCGAGCACGTCCTCGCGTTCGCCCAGGGGGCCGAGCTGCCGGAGGCCGAGCGGCTGGAACTGCGCCGGGCGATCGCCCGCTACCGGCGCTGAGGGCGGCCGGCGCGGCGCCGGGTCAGCTCTCCTCGCCCGCGGCGGCCAGGGGGAGGCGCAGGACCAGCAGGGCGACGTCGTCGTCGTTGTCGTGCGGTCTGGCGCGTCGCAGCAGTTCGTCGGCGAAGGCGTCCAGGTCCCGGTGGACCAGGGACGCGGCGTGCCGGCGCAGGTTCTCCATTCCGGCGTCCAGGGGCTGCCGGCGGGACTCGATGAGGCCGTCCGTGTAGAAGACCAGCGTGGATCCGGCGGGCAGGACGACGGCGGCCTCGGTGCGCGGCCGGTCGCCGGCGAGCCCGAGCAGCAGCCCGTTGGCATCGGTGAGGTAGCGGGTCAGCCCGTCGCGGGTGACGAGCAGCGGCGGCGGATGGCCGGCACTGCTCCACCGCAGGTGCCAGGCCCCGGCGGCGTCGACCGAGAGCCGGGCCAGGATCATGGTCGCCATGCGCACGTCGGTGATCTGCGTCATGGCTTCGTTCAGATGCTGGACGATGCGGTGCGTCGGCTGGTCCCGCGACCAGGTGAAGGCGCGCAGCATGTTGCGCAGCTGGGCCATCCCGGCCGCCGCTTCGAGGTCGTGGCCGACGACGTCGCCGACGACCAGCGCGGTGTCGCCGCCGGGGAGGGCGAAGGCGTCGTACCAGTCGCCGCCGACGTAGGAGGCGTCCGGCGCGGACAGGTAGCGCGCGGTCATCGCGGCACCCGGCAGATACGGCAGCTGCGGCAGCAGGTAGCGCTGCATCGTCTCGGCGACCTGGCGCTGGCGCTGGAAGTGGCGGGCGTTCTCCAGGGCCAGTCCGATGCGCCGGGCGATGTCCTCCAGCAGCGCCAGATCGTCCAGGGTGAAGGTCTCGGCCTGGTCGGAGCGGCCGAGGGTGAGCGCGCCGAGCACTTCGCGCGGGCCCCGCACGGGTGCGATGCAGGCGGTCCTGATGCCGGTGACCTTGAACAGCTTGCGCTGCTCCACGGCGATCCCGCTGTCCGGTGAGCCCTCGTAGGTCTGCGGGCCGGCGAGGTTCGAGGCGACGCCCCGCAGCGCCCGGGACAGGGGCATCGGGGACGCGTCGGACACCGGCGGCATCGGTCCTTGCAGATCGTCGCGGACCGTGAGTCCCGTCGCGTCGGCGTGGACCACCAGGTGCCGGGAGACGTCGCCGCTCTCGGTGATCATGTCGATGACGGCCCAGTCCGCGAGACGGGGCAGCACCAGGGCGACCACCCGGTGCAGCGCCTCGTCCACGTCGTTGTTGGAGATGAGCTGGGCGGTGGTCTCGGCGAGCAGGGCGAGCCGCTCCAGCTCCGAGAGGGCGCGTACCGGGAGAGCGGCGGGCAGGGGGGCGGCGAGCAGGGCCTCGGGGCAGGTGGTGATGTCGGCCATGACCGCTCCTTGTCGATCCGTGCAGCGGTGCGCAGAACGGTGCGGTCGCGGCCCGGCGGCGCGCTGTCCCGGTGGGGCGGACGGCGTGGGGCCGGGCGGGGGCGTTCGCCCGGTACGGGTGGGGTGCCGGGCGAGCGCCGTTGCTGCGGTCGGTGCGTGACGATGTGGGGAACTACCTGGTGAGGCTGCTGTTTCCCCAACAACCGACCGTGCGGCCACGAGTGCCGCAGCGTCATTTGTAGCACAGGCGTTCTCCCGTGCGGCCCCTCCGTGCGGACCGGGTGGGAGCGGTCCCCGCCCGGTGTCCGGCATCGCGCCGGGGCGTCGGCGGGCGGCGCCCCGGGCGGCCGCGGAGCCGTCCCGGGGCGCGGGCCGGGCGGGTCAGCGCCGGGTGAGCGCGCGGATCTCCGCGGCGATCAGCCGCGGGTCCTCCTCGGCCATGAAGTGGCCGCACGAGACGGTGCGGTGGCGCAGGTCGGAGGCCCATGCCCGCCACAGGCCCTCGGCGTGGTAGCCGAGCGCGGCTCCCCAGTCCTGCTGGAGGACGGTGACCGGCTGGGCGAGCCGGTTGCCCGCCGCGCGGTCGGCGCTGTCGTGTTCGAGGTCGATGCCCGCGGAGGCTCGGTAGTCGGCCACGATGGAGGGCACGGCCGCAGCGGAGGCGTCGAGGTAGTGGCGCCGCACGTCGGCGGGCAGGGCCCTCGCGTCCTTGGTCCAGGCGTCGAGGAAGTGGGCGAAGAAGGTGTCGGCCGCCCCCTGGATCATCGCCTCGGGCAGACCGGGGGCCTGGGCCGTCAGATACAGGTGGAAACCGACCGCACCGGACACCCCGCGCAGCGCCTCCCACATGTCGGGGGTCGGCAGGACGTCGAGGAGGAGCGCGCCGGACACCGCGTCCGGGTGGTCCATGGCGGCCCGGAAGGCGACGAGGGCGCCGCGGTCGTGTCCGGCGAGCGTGAACCGCTCGTGCCCGAGGGCCGCGGCGAGCCGTACGGCGTCCCGGGCCATGGTGCGCTTGGCGTAGACGTCGGGCGTGGTCGCGGCGGGCTTGTCGCTGGCGCCGTAGCCGCGCAGGTCGGGGCAGATGACGGTGTGGTCGGCGGCGAGGTCGGCCGCGACGTGCCGCCACATCAGACGCGTCTGCGGGAAGCCGTGCAGCAGGACGACGGGGCTGCCGCTGCCGCCGACCTCGGCGTGCAGGGACACGTCGTCGTCGACGCGTACGCGGTGCTCGGTGAATCCGGGGATGCTCAGCGGGGACAAGAGGGGTCTCCTGTAGGTCGTGACACAGTGGACGCGCGGACCGCCGGGGTCCGTGTCCGTCCGGGGACGCCTCCAGGCTCGGGGCCGCGGATCAGCGATCGATGAGTGTCCGGGAGGGCGCCGCGAGCCGGTCGCCCTCCCCGGGAAGGGACCGTGCGGTGCGTCTCGCGTTCGGAGTGCTGGGCCCGGTGGCCGCCTGGGACGCTGCCGGTGATGCCGTCGCGCTCGGGGCGCCCCGGCACCGTGAGGTGCTGGGCCGGCTGCTGGTGGCGCGGGGCCGGGTGGTGCCGGTGGACCGACTGGTCGCCGACCTGTGGCCGCAGGAGCCGCCGGCGGGCGCGGTGGGCGCGGTGCGTACGTTCGTCGCCGCGCTGCGCCGCGCGCTGGAACCGGATCGCCCGCCGCGCCGGCCCTCCCGGCTGCTGGTGACCCAGGGGCCCGGGTACGTGCTGCACGCGAACCGGGACGCGGTGGACGCGTGGCGCTTCGAGGCGACGGTGGAGCGGGCCGGCGCGGCGCCGCCGCGGGCGGCCGTCGCGCTGTGGGACGCGGCGCTGGCCCTGTGGCGCGGCCCGGTGCTCGCCGACTTCCCCTCGGCCCCGTGGGCGGGAGCGGACCGCGCCCGGCTGGAGGCGCTGCGCCTGAACGCCGTCGAGCGCCGCGCGGACGCCCTGCTCGCCACCGGAAGTGTCCGGGAGGCGGCCGTGGACCTGGAGGCGCATGTCGCCGCGCACCCGTGGCGGGAGGACGGCTGGGTACTGCTGGCGACCGCGCTGGACCGCTCCGGCCGCCGCGGCGACGCCCTCGCGGCCCTGCGGCGTGCCCGGCGCGTCCTCGCCGAGGAACTCGGCACCGATCCGGGTCCGGGGCTCGTCCGGGCCGAGGCGCGCATTCTCCGCGAGCGTCCCGGGGCCGGCGCCGACGTGCCGGCCGGGATCGCCGACGGCGTCTGGAGCAGCGCGGCGGCGGCGTGGGAGCGCTCGGTCCCGGCCCGCTCACCGGCGCGGCTGCACGCCACCGCCGGACTGCTGCGCGATCTCGCCGTCACCGGGTCCGAGGGGCTGGAGGAGGCGCACCGGCACCGGCAGGAGGTCGTCGCCGCGGCCGAGGCCACGGGGGACGCCGAACTGACGGCCCGGATCATCGGCTCCTACGACGTGCCCGCCGTGTGGACGCGCGCCGACGACCCCGAGGGAGCGGCCCGGCTGGTCCGCGCCGCCGCCCGAGCCGCCGCGTCGCTCGACCCCGGCCGGTCACCGGCGCTGCGGGCCCGCCTGCTGTCGGTCGTCGCCGTCGAGTCCCGGGGCGACGCGGCGGCCGACGGCCCCCTCGCCGGTGCGGCGGGACCGCCGGTCCGCGAACCCTGGCGGGCACGGGCGGAGCGGGCCGCCGAGGAGGCGGTCCGGCTCGCCAGGCTGTCGGGCGACCCCGCGCTGCTCGCCTTCGCGCTCAACGGCGCCTTCATGCAGTCCTTCGGCCGGTGCGGCGGCTGCGCGGGCCGTGAGGCGACCGGCCGGGAACTGGTCCGCCTCTCCGCCGGGCATCATCTGCCCGGCCATGAGGTGCTGGGCCGCCTGATGCGGCTCCAGGCCCTCGCCGGGCTGGGCGATCTCGACGCCGCGGCGGCCGAGGCGGAGGCCGCGGACCGGCTGGCCGCACGCCACGAACGGCCCCTGGCGGGCGTGTTCACGGCGTGGTTCGCCGCGTTGCGCGCGTGCGAGACGGACGGCTGGCGGGCCGCGCGCCCGCTGTACGCGCGGGCGCTGGAGGCCACCGCGGGCTGCGGGATGCCCGGCCTGGCCCGGGGAACCGAGGCGCTCGTGGCACTCGTGCCCGTGCTGCGCGCCGACGGCGCCCTGCCGTCGCCGGAGGAGTTCGCCCGACTCGACGCCGGCCCGTACGAGCCGTGGCTGACCCCGCTGCTGCTGGCCGCCGCGGGCTCCGCCGACCGGGCACGGCAGGCCCTGGACCGGGTCCGCCGTCCCCCGCACGACCTGCTCCAGGAAGCGCTGTGGTGTCTGCTCGCCCGAGCCGCCGGCGCCGTGGGCCATCTGCCGGTCCTGCGGCGGGCGGTCGAGGAACTCGCCCCCGCGCGGGCGGAGTCGGCCGGGGCGGCCGGCGGCCTGATCTCCTTCGGACCGGTCGCCCGGCATCTGCACGCCGCCGAGGAGGCCCTGGCCTGAGCAGCACGACCGGCCCGGGACCGCGCACGCGTGTACGCCCCGGCGGCGCGTCCGCACGCGCAGCCGGCCCGGGTGACCGGCGGACCCGTCTCCCGCGGACCGGTCGCCCGGCATCTGCACCCCGCCGAGGAGGCCCTGGCCCGGCCGTCACCCGGACCCGGGCGCGGACGGCCGCCCACCGGTCCGGCGCAGCAGCCACTGCAACGGCGTGCGGCGCCGGGGCCGTACCACCACGCGGCCGAACGCCTTCTGGCCGACCAGCTCCACCCGCAGCGCGACCGGGGCGCCGGGGTCCGCGGGGGCGGGGCGGTGGCGGACCTTGCTGTGCACGAGAACCAGGCCGTCGGTGTCGACGACGATGCCCGGCCGCGTGATCAGCTTCAGGGTCCTGCCGGCCATGGCGACGTCGATCCGCAGGGTGCCGTGGGTGATGACCGCGTCGGTGAAGTCCAGCGTCACCTGGCCGTACGTCACCGCGAGTTCCAGGCGCCGCGGCACGACCCAGCGCCCCGCGCGCTCGACCGGGCCGCTGTGGACCTGTTCGATCCGGACCAGGTCCTTGGCCTCGGCGTCCGCCCCGGCCCGCGCGCCCGGCAGGTCTGCGCAGAGCGCGGACAGGTCGCCGAGGGTGCGCGCGGTGAGCGCCGCCTCCAGCCGCTCGTCCAGCTCGTCCGCGCTCAGCAGGCCGTCCCCCGCCGCGACGCGGAGCACGTCCACCGTCCGGTCGCGGTCCGCGTGCGAGGCCCGCACGCCCGGCGGCACGCCGGAATCGCCGTGCTCCCCGGTGGGTGTGATCTCTCCCGGCATCGTCCCGCCCCGCTCCGTCGCTCGTCCCCGCGCCACCTTCGGCCACGGAATGAGCAGACTAGCGCTATATCGCGACACAAGCGCGAGCCGGGCCGGGCGGGGGCGGAGCGAGCCCGCACATCCGCACCCGGCACCCGAACCCCCTTGCAGAGAAGCGCACTTGGCGCCCGGAACCCATCATGCCGAGGCCGGCACGCGTCAACAACCGTTCTCCTGGGCCAGGTCGACTCCCGCACGCCCGGCGTCCGGAAGGCTCCGCCATGACAGCGGGCCCGCGTTCCGCCGCCTCGCTCACGGGCACGTCCCTCCGCTACGCCGCCAGCGTCTCGTCCTCCCGGGCCGCTTCACCGCGTTCGGCGCGGTATCGCTCCATCAGCGCGTCGGCCGCGCTCAGGGCATGGTCGGCGGTCCGGGTCCCGGTCATCACGCACAGCGTGTACGTGGCGTCCTCCAGCGCGCCGCTGGTGCGGCCCGTGGGGATCACGTCGTGTTCGATACGGGCCTGGGCGAACCGGGCGAGCGCGGCGCGCAGTTCCTTCTCCGCCGGAAGGATCATCAAGATTCCTCTTTCAAAGCACAGCTCGCAAGGCGGCGACGCCACCGCGAGGAACGGGCTGCGGGCAAGCTCCTGACGCTGGCGCGCCGTGCGGCGCAGCAGCAGCCGAGCAGAACCCCAAGTGCCCCGGGTTGTGAAGATCTATGCCTGCAAGACGTGCACATCCTCCCGACGGGGGATCCGCGCCGGATGCCCGGCCAGGGTCCGGACCGGGGGCGCGCACTGCGGCTCGGCCGCCCCCGCGCTCCTCCGTACCGGTACGGAACGGGTTAGGCTCGGTCGATGCCTGTGCATCCGGATGCCCTGTTCCGTGTTCCCCGCGAGCGTCCGCCACTTGGAGGAGGCCGGTCTCGATGAGCCGGGAACCCGGCGCCTTCACCGGGTCCGCCGACCTGCCGGACGGGCGTGCCCGGCAGGACCCGCAGCCGCTGTGGCGCGAGGAGATCGCCCTGCGCAACAGGATGCTCGCCCGTTCGGCCGTCTCCGCCGCCGAGGGCATCCTCATGGAGCGCTACGGACTCCCCGCGCCCGCGGACGGCTTCGAACTGCTGAGGAACTGCTCGCAGAAGCACAACATCAAGCTGCACACCCTCGCCGACGCGGTGGTCCGCGTGCCCGGCCCCGACCACGGCGCACCGCGGTGGTTCCCGGGCCGCGCCCGCAGCGGGCCGCCCGGCCTCGCGGGTGTCGCACCGGCCGCCGACGCCGACCCGGCCACGGCGTCGAAGGGCGCGGCGCTCGGCGCCGCGCTGACCCGCGCGCTGGAGGTCATGGAGACCGACATGGGCAACGTGCAGCTCGCGGAGAGCGGGCTGCTGCGCCTGGACAGACACCGCGGGCTCGACCGGCAGTTCACGGACTACTTCGCGTTCGTCGAGGACGGCACGACGGCCTGCGCCCAGGCCGCCACGGAGCGGGCACAGGTCCTCGTCCGCGACGTCGCCCGCGCCGAGGTCTTCGACGAGACCTCACGGCGCGTGATCCTGCACGCCGGGAGCCGCGCCTGCCACAGCGTCCCGGTCCTGGACGAGCGCGGCGCCCTCCTCGCGGTGATCTCCTCGCACCACGCCCGGCCGCTCGCCGGCCTCAGCCGCTCCCGGCACACCGCCCTGGACACCGGCGCGGCGGCGCTCGGCCGGTGGCTGTCCTGGCATCGCCGCACCCTTGTCCTCGACGCCCTGGAGGAACTCCACGCC
>NZ_AGBF01000064.1 GCF_000225525.1 Streptomyces zinciresistens K42
CGTACGGCGGCACGGGCCGCGGCGGGACCGCCGCCGGGCGGGACCGGTGCGGCGTGGGGGGCGTGAGGGGGCTGGGGAGTGTAGGGGGCGTGGGGTGCGTGTGTGGCTTGTGCGGCGGGGGCGGCCGGTGCGGCGTGGTGGGCGGCCGTGGGCCCCGGGTGGGCCGCAGGGGGCGCCGCGTGGGCGTCCGGGCCGGGCGCGTACCCCATGGCGGGCGTTCCGCCGCCCCCGGAGAAGCTGACGCCCCGCTCCAGCCGGTCGAGCCGGGCCATGACGGAACGCTCGTCCCCGTAGGCGGCCGGAAGCAGCACGCGCGCGCAGATCAGTTCGAGCTGGAGCCGGGGCGAGGTGGCGCCCCGCATCTCGGTCAGCCCCTCGTTGACGAGGTCGGCGGCGCGGCTGAGCTCGGCCGCGCCGAACACGTCGGCCTGGGCGCGCATACGTTCCAGGACGTCGGCGGGCGCGTCGAAGAGGCCCTTCTCGGCGGCGTCCGGCACGGCCGCGAGGATCACCAGGTCCCGCAGGCGCTCCAGCAGGTCGGCGACGAACCGGCGGGGGTCGTTGCCCCCCTCGATGACACAGTCCACGACCTCGAAGGCGGCGGCGCCGTCACCGGTCGCGAACGACTCCACGACGGAGTCCAGGAGCGAGCCGTCGGTGTACCCGAGCAGGGAGGTGGCCATGGCGTACGTCACACCCTCCTCCTTCGCCCCGGCGAGCAACTGGTCCATGACGGACATGGAGTCACGCACGGAGCCCTGGCCGGCACGCACGACGAGGGGCAGCACGCCGTCCTCGACGGGGATCTCCTCGCGGCCGCAGACGTCGGCGAGGTAGTCGCGCAGGGTGCCCGGCGGGACGAGCCGGAAGGGGTAGTGGTGGGTGCGCGAGCGGATGGTCCCGATGACCTTCTCGGGCTCGGTCGTGGCGAAGATGAACTTGAGGTGCTCCGGCGGCTCCTCGACGACCTTCAGCAGCGCGTTGAAGCCGGCCGACGTGACCATGTGGGCCTCGTCGATGATGTAGATCTTGTACCGGCTGCCCGCGGGCCCGAAGAACGCCTTTTCCCGCAGCTCACGGGCGTCGTCCACACCACCGTGGGACGCGGCGTCGATCTCGATGACGTCGATGGACCCCGGTCCGTTGCGCGCGAGGTCCTGGCAGGACTGGCAGGTGCCGCAGGGGGTGGGGGTGGGACCCTGCTCACAGTTCAGACAGCGGGCCAGGATGCGCGCGCTGGTCGTCTTGCCGCAGCCGCGCGGACCACTGAACAGGTACGCGTGATTGACCCGGTTGTTCCGCAGCGCCTGCTGCAGCGGGTCGGTCACATGCTCCTGCCCGATGACCTCGGCGAACGACTCCGGGCGATAGCGGCGGTACAGCGCGAGAGACGACACGCATACGAGGTTATAGGCGCCCACCGACAACGGGCCCCCGCCCGGAAGATCCCCCGGGCACGCAAGCGCCCCCCACGCACCCGCCAGAGCCGACCTACCCTTGCTGCCTTCCGGCCCTGGGGGAGTTCAGTCAGATAGCGCCGCGTGAGGGGCTGCCCAGAGAGTACCCGATGTCAGCGGCCCGGAACGAGTTCGCGAGCACTCCTCCGGGTCATGTAATGTTCCTGGCGGAGGATTCGCCTAGAGGCCTAGGGCGCACGCTTGGAAAGCGTGTTGGGGGCAACCCCTCACGAGTTCGAATCTCGTATCCTCCGCCATTGCTCTCACCGGGCAATACGTCGAAGGGCCCCACCGCAAGGTGGGGCCCTTCGACGTTGCCCTCAGACCCCGTTGTCCTGGTTTTTGTCCACAGCAGGTGTCTCGGGGGTTCCCCAGATGGCTTCGGCGATCTTCCGGGCGACGTCCTTGAGCATGGCGTCCGGCACGTGCAGGTACCTCGCCCGCATGCTTGCGGAGGTGCCCGGCTCCCACCCCATGATCTGATCGATGACCCGGGCCGGGACGCCAAGCAGCATGAGCACCGTGGCGGCCGTGTGCCGGGCATCGTGCAGCCGCGCGTTCCGAACCCCGGCGTCCTCCAACAGC
This sequence comes from Streptomyces zinciresistens K42, assembly GCF_000225525.1. GTDB lineage: Bacteria > Actinomycetota > Actinomycetes > Streptomycetales > Streptomycetaceae > Streptomyces > Streptomyces zinciresistens. The sequence continues at coordinate 2,043 of NZ_AGBF01000064.1, forward strand.
TTCTTCCAGTCGTGATAGTCCGTGTTCGGGCTCAGCGGGCCACCCAGCGGCTTGGTGAACACGTAGTCCGACTCAACCCACAGGTCGCCGGCCGCCTTGCGCTCCCGCGCCTGCGTCTCGCGGTGTGCACGGAGCATGGCCACCAGCGGGCCCGGCAGGGGCACGGCGCGGCGGCCCGCGCGGGACTTCGTGTTCTTGGTCTCCCGCCGGGTCTGCACCTTGGCCGGGCAGTACCCCGCCTTCCGTCCGCACGGCGAGGCTTCCGGGCACCCGTGCTGGTATCGGGGACGCAGACGGTTCCGGCGCAGTTTCAGGTACTCGTTGGCGAGGTCGACGTCAGCCCAGCGGAGTCCGAGCGTCTCGCCTTGCCGGAGTCCGAGCGCGAGGGCGAGCATCCAACGGGCGCTGTTCCGGCGCTTGTTGGCTTCAAGCAACAGGCACTGAACCTCTTCGACGGAGTAGGGCTCTACCTCGGATTCGTCCTCTTCCATCCGTGGCGCCTTCGCCAACGCGGCGGCATTCTTCGCCGCGTAGCCACGCCGTACCGCCTCCCCCAACGCGGTTCGGGCGGTGCGGTGCGCCTGGTGAGCCGTACCGGCCTTGCGCTCCCCGTTCGCCTGCATACGGCGGTACAGGCTTTCCAGGTGCTCGGGCTGCAAGCGGTCAAGGCGGTGCTTGCCGACACCAGGAACGAGGTGCACGCGAACGGCGACCTCGTAGCCGTCGTAGGTGTTCTCGCTGACCGTCGGCTTGGCGATGTTCTCAACCCAGTGCTGAAGCCACTTCTCAACCGTCCACGCCTTGCCCGGCTGTTGTGCCGAACCCGCGTCGCGCTGCTTCTCCAGCTTTTTGACCTCTTCAACCAGGTCGTCGCGCGTCTTGCGCGTGATGTGTCGGCGGTAGGGCTCCCCGTTGTCCTTGTAGCCCATCGGCACTCGGGCGTGCCAACGACCATCCGCCCCCAGGTAGATGGCCGATTCACCGTTGGCGCGGCGGGTGCCCTTCTTCTTTTTCTCTGCCACAGGCAGGCTCCTGATTCTTGGTGTCGGGATGGGGACCGGGGCGGCGGGTTGTCCTTGTCCGGGAGCCGCCGCCCCGGGCGTCGTCAAGCGGCGCGTTGGGCGGTGCGGAGACGGGTCACGTAGGCGGCCGGCGCGTCAGCAGGGACTCGCCGCAGACGGCCGACGGGTACGGACTCAAGCTCTCCGGAACGGATGAGCCCGTAGCACGTGGTCCGGCCGATACGGAGGCGGCGGGCGGCCTCTTCGACGGTGAGGAGAACCAACGTGGCGTCGTCGTCGGTGGGCACCGGGGTTCCGTGGTCGTTCAAGATTCGCTCCCTTGGTGGGTCACGGGTTCACGGGGAGTGCCGCCACAGAAACCACGAAATACACAGAAACCTGGGATCGCGGCTCTGACCTGCGGCGATACTGCGTGGTGGTCGCTGCCACAGAAATCGCCGAAGGTCCCACAGAAATAAGGGGGCAGGCCCGGCGCGGCCGGGTCGGGCTTATTTCTGTGGCTTCTCTGCGGGTTTCTGTGGCAGGGCGCCGTGCGCCCCTGACATGGCTGTCTGCACAGGTCAGGGGCGCGCGGCGGGCATTTCTGTGATTCTGTGGTTTCTGTGGACGGGCTCAGGTGGTCGGGTCGGCCAGCCGGGGGTGTACCAGGTAGCGCGGCGAGGGCGGCCGGCCGCGACCTCCGGTGCGGACGACGGGTTGTGCCCGCACGTAACCGTGGTCTTCCAGCAGGGTCAGCGTCGGGTCCAAGTCCGCAGCGGTGGGGAACTCCGAGCGGGAGAGCTTGACCATCAGGTCGCGCTTACTGATCTCGGTCCACCGGTGGATGCGCAGCGCTTCCAGGACGCTTTGAGCGCGCGCGGTCGTGTTGTCGGCTCCCATGACGTCGAACGCGGCGAGGGCGTGGGCGGTGTAGTACTCCCCCAGCTCGATGGCCGCGCGCATGGTGTCTTCGGTGACCGGGTGGGCGTAGCCGTTGCCGCCGTGTTCGGCGAGGTGCAGCAGCGCGGCCATACGGGCGGTCGCCCCGGCAAGCTTCCCAGCCCAGTTGGAGATATGGCCCAACTTGCCGCCCCGTGCCTTGAGCTGCGGTTCGATGCCCTTCTGATAGGCGATCAGGGCCGCGTCCGCTTCCGGGCTGAGCTGGATGACGGCCGGGTCAGTCCACTCTGCTAGGGACAGGGTGAGGTCGATGACCCGGGCGGTGTAGGTGGCGGCCGTCTCCTCCGGTACCGGGTCGGTGATGATCTCACGGTCACCGACCGTGGACACCGGCAGGGAGTACAGGAATCGGGCCAGCAGCCCCCTGCCCTCGAACCCCTTCACCTTCCCGATGTCCCTCAGCACGCCCGGCTGTACGGCAAGGCCGATGGTCAGCGCGGGAGCGTCGATGTACTCGCGGCGGGTCTGCCGGTTCACCCTCAGCCGGTCCCCGGCATGCCCCTTGAGGAAGACTTCCATGTTGGGGGCCCCGGAGTAGCGGCCGGCGATGATGTCGAAGATGCCGCCCTCCGCGCTCATCACCGACAGCCGGCCGCCCTGTTCGGCCATGAGTGAGGTGACCGTCTCGGGTGTCGAGTCGTCCGCCAGCAGCACCGGTTCGGCCGGGACGGTGAGCGTGTCGGCCGTCTGCGCGAGGCCGACGGCGGTGGCCACCATCTCGTCCCGCTTGTCACCGTCGGCGGACGCGGCCTTGGCAGCGGCCTTGTCCGCCGCTTCCTTGGCCAACCTCGCCGTCAGCTCCGCCTCCACGATCACCGGCTGCACGGCTGTCTTGAGCCGTTTCTCAGCCTCATACAGGGGGGTGGTGAGCAGGGCGAAGACGGCGGACTTGCGGTTGGCGGGCGGGAGCGCCACGACGGTGTACAGGTTGGTGGGCTCACGCCAGTTCCCGCGTACGTGGACCACGGACCGGCCGCCGGCCGCCGTGGCGAGCACGGCGAGGGCGACCGACCCGGCGAGGTCGACGGGGGTCTGTGTCTCTTCCCCGACGGCGGCCACGAACTCCCCCAACCAGGTGGGGAGGACGTGGGCGGGGAACTTGGGGCGCTCACGGCGGCCGGTGAGGGGAATGGGGTCCTCCCACACGTCCGGTGCCGCGTCGTCCTCGCCGTGCGGGTCTTCCAGGGTGGGCAGTCCGGCCCACAGGTCATTGTCCACAGGCTGTGGAGTCATGAGGCGGCCCTCCCATCGGCGGTGGTGGTGTGGGGGCAGACGCCGACGCGGACGCGGGCGGTCAGCCGGATGACGGCCGCACGGCCCCGGGCGCGTTCGTGATGCCCGCAGGCACAGATCCAGTCCGCGACCGGTACGCCCTCGCACTGGATCTGAAGCCCCGGGGTGATACCGGTGACGGTGACCGTCTGCGGGTCAGAACCAACGGCAGAAAGGACGCCCTTGCGGGCGACGCCCTTCGGTTCGCCCACGGTCCGCCGTGGCGGGCGCTGTACGGCGCCCTGAGGGCCGTTCGCACGGGTTCGGGATGCTTTGTTCATGCCGCGCGCTCCACAGCAGTCTCAAGGCCGTTGGCGACCGCGCGGCGCGCGTAAGCCTCCGGGACCCCCACGGAGACGGCGGCCATCACGATCTCCTCACCGATCACCGCGAGTCCACACGGTCCCGGGCACCCGGTGTGCTGAGCGGCGAGGAACCGGGCGACGCCGAACGCCTGTGAGCCGGCGCCGGATTCGGTGCGGGCCCGTACGAGGGTGAGGCCGCGTTCCAGGCCGGTGCGGACGTAGCGCTCGGTGTGGCGGCACCCGGTGGCCACCGAACGGCCCCACGGGGTACGGCCGGGAAGGGAAGAGGCCACCTCCCCCGGGGCGGGGGTGGTGTCTTCCTTCACCACCAGGGCGCGCACGGCCGCCGGGAGAACGGCCATACGGCCGGTTCCGGGTCCCAGCCAACGGGCGTACTGGGTCAGGGACTTGATGTCCATGCCCGGCCGGACCGCATTCGATGACGGCATGGCACCCAGGTAGAGCCAGTGTTCGCCCCGCGTCGTCGGCACGGTGCGGGTGGCGGGCAGGGTTTCGCGGGCCCATGCGACGGCCGCCGCGTTGTCGAGGTCGACCACGGTCAGCCCGGCCCCGCCGGGGTGGTAGGCGACCGCCACCGCCTCACGCCACACCGGCGCCCACAGGGGCGAGGTAAGGGTGTGAGGGTCGGTGGTGGCAGCGGCCCACGCGTGGCACGGCGCGGAGCACCGGCAGGGGCCCGCCGCCTTCATGTTGGGCCGTCCGCCGCACGCGTTTCCCTTGCAGGTGCGGCAGTTGCCGAACGGGACTTTGCCCGCCCGCAGGGGCAGGACCGGGACGCCGGCCGCCGCGAGGGCGAGGGCGACATTCAGGGGTTCGGGCGTCGCGCTCATGCTGCCGCTCCCGACGTCGCCACGGCGGCGAGGTAGGCCCGGCCGATGAACTCGGTGTAGGCGGGCGGGATCGCCTCCGTGAGTTCCTCGCGCACATCGGTCCACGTCATGCCCATGGCCGTCTGGAGTTCCGCCACGGTCGGCTTGCCGCCTCCGTTGCCGTACGCGGCGACGTACGGGCCGTCGTAGAAGCGGCCGTGACGGTAGCCACGGACGCGGCCCCGGTGCGGGACGTGCACCGGCCGTGCGGCCGTCCATCCGCCCAACTCGAAGTTGCGGTGACGGATGACTCCGAGACCGAACATCTCGCCGCACAGCGTCAGGTCCTTGCGGATCTCGGCGCGGCCGTTGGGTTGCTCGATGACGTACGGCAGACCGGTCGCGTCCAAGAGGTCACGGACGGGCGCCACCAGGTCGACGTGGGCGCGGCCCCATCCCTGCGAGGCATTGGTGCCCACGGTCAAGGCGCATCCGTGCTGGCACGGCGGGGACGCGTGCACGAACGCGTACCGGCGGATCTCACCCGACGCGATCAAGTGGGCGAGGTAGGCGAGGGCGTTACCCCGGTGGTAGGGGAAGGGGTAGTTCGGGCGGTCGGCGATGTCGCAGCCGTCCACGTCGAACCCGGCACGGTGGTAGCCCATGGCGGCCCCACCGGCACACGAGAACAGATCCAGCAGACGCGGCCGGGGCACTCGCCCCGAAAGGGTGGCCGGGACCGAGGGGCCCTCGCCGAAAACGCGCAGTTGGGTCATGCTGTAGGTCTCCTGTTCTGAAACGTCGGGATACGGAGACCGAGGGCGGCGGGTTGTCCTTGTCCGGGAGCCGCCGCCCTCGGGCGTAGCTACTGCGGGACGCGGCCGGCGCGGCGGATCAGGCTCGCGATGGTGGCCACGGTGGGGTAGTCCCATCCGGCGATCCAGTCGACGATCCGCCGGTCGTAGGCACCCAGTTCGACGCCCGCGCCCGCGAGTTCGGCGAACAGGGCCTCGCGCTGCGAGGACTCGGGGGAGTAGCCGAACGGGGCGCTGTCGAGTGGGCCCTCAGAGATGGGGTCGTTGTCGCGGTAGGGCATGGGGCTCCCGTCAGAAGGGCGGTTCGTCGCTGTAGCCGCCGGGGCCCCACGGGTCGCGGCCGTTGGTACGGCGACGCAGCCACCGGGGCCGGCGCGGGAGCGGCAGTAGGACCATGCGCCACTCCGTCCAGCAGGGGCAGGGCTCCCACTCGGTACCGGCGTACTCGCCGGTGTGGTCGCCGTAGTCGTGCGGGATGCCGCCCACGCCGTCGCAGTCACGGCAGTCGGGGCGGGGCGTGTCGGTCAGGATCAGGGCGTTGCGGGGCAGCGCGGTGCGCTGGATACGCAGTCGGATCACGGGTGTTGATCTCCCTCTGTCAGCCGTAGAACTTGTTCCGCTTGATGACGGCCTTGCGGATGTTGACCGTCGTCCCGCCCCGGTGGCCGCTCGCGCTGAACACCTGCACGGCGATCCAGCCGCCGAAGATGACGGCGGCGAGGATGACGAGCTGGGTGACCAGGGCGGTCAGGGCGGTGATGAACGCGGTGAGCATGAGCAGTCCGCCGCACACAGCGAGGAACCCCACGCCCCCGAGCGCGATGTTCACCGCCGCTCGCGAGACGGCCGGCTTGACGGCGACCGGTTCGGGCTTGGCGGGCTCGATGGCGTAGCCGGTGACGACGCGGCCGTCGGGCAGGACGACGCTCGCCACGGCCGGGATGGTGCCCGGCTGCACGGGCATGAGCGGGGCGGTGTGCGCGGGGGCGAGGGGCGTGGGGGTGTGGACTTCCACGGCCGCCGTCTCGTGTCCGGCCGGACGGCCGTACGCGGTGGGTTCGTTCATGGTGCTGGTCTCCCTTCCGGGTCAGCGGCCGACGCCGGGCATGGCGTCGGTGAAGGCGGTGACGAGCTGGTTGACGGTGTCGGCCGCGCCGGTGTGGGCGAGGTAGAAGCCGAAGAGCGCGACGGCCACGGCCGCACCAGCGCCCACGGCCTTGAACCGCAGCAACAGCACGACGACGACGGCGAGCAACAGAACGAGCGGGATGGTGAGGGTCACAGAGCCTCCATGGCGGGTCTCAGCGGGTGCCGGCGCGGTAGGTGCGCGCGGCGCGGTTGTAGATCCAGCGGCCGACGCGTATGCGCTTGCCGGTGGCGTCGCAGCGTCGGCAGTCCTTGCCGCGCCGGGTCTTGCCCTTGCGGTCGGTCTTGAAGGCGTGACCCATGCCGTCGCACTTGCGGCAGTCCCCGAACGGGCTCAGCCAGCACTTAACGACATAACCAAGAGTGACGAACAGGAGGAACGCGGTAGCGAGCGCCGCAAGGCTCATCAGGGGCCTCTCAGAGGGGTTGAAGGGCGTTTCCGCAGGTCGGCCGCTACGTGCTAGCGACCTGATCAGAGGCGGTTTGGGTCGCTAGCAGGGTCGCTACCGGTAGCGACGTCCGCCGCTACCGGTAGCACCCTCCGAGCCCTATCCGGCGTCGCGCTTCTGGTTGCGCTCCGTAATCGCGGTGGCGATGTCGTCGCGCTTGATGCCGCGCTTGTTGACCTGTTCGCCGTCGATGCGCCGGCTGATCTGCACGGTGCCGATGCCGTGTGGCTTGAGCGCGGCGGTGAGCGCTTCCGCCTTGGGCTTGGCCTCCAACTCCGCCCACGGCCCGTAGACGTCCGGGCGCAGGTCGGCAAGCCGGTCAACGACCGTTTCGGACCACACCTTGGCCTCGCCCTTGCCGAGCACGGCCGCGACGTCGTCAAGGATCGTCGCGGACGTCTCCGCCGCCGGGACCTCGCCGACAGCGTCACCGGACAGCGTCCCTTCGGCCTCGCGCAGCGCGGCGGCGCGGGTCAGGATGCGGTCGGCGTCGCGGCCGTCGGCGAGGTAGGTGCGCACGATCCCGGAGTCGTCCGACATGCCCTTGAGCAGACCCACGCCCTTGTGGGACTTCAGCAGCTTGGACGCGTCCAAGCCCTCCGAGTACGAGCCCGCACCGAGGATGGTGTCCGACACCTGGTAGGCGCCGACCCGCAGGGCGAACCGGGCCTGATGCTGGTCACGCAGCTCCGAGGGGCACGCCTTGTCGTCCGGCTTCTGCGTCGCGGTCATCACCGAGACGCCGACGGCCGGGGCGACCCGGGCGAGGTAGACCATCAGGGACAGGATCTCCTTGCCGTGTTCGGGGTGGGTCAGGTACTCCTGAACCTCATCCACCACGAACAGCGTCAGCGGCATGTTCAGCTTCTTGTCCCGGCTGATCTCCGGGGTCAGCTTGCCCTCCGGGCAGACGTGCAGCGGCAGTTCGGACAACCGGTGGTAGCGGTCTTCGACGTCCGCCTTCAGCTCGCGTAGCGAGGTGAGCAGGTGCTGAACCGGGTCGAACCCGTTCTTGGGCACGATGCCGAACCCGATGCGGTGTGCGACCAGCGCGAACTTGCGCCAGTCCGGCGACGCCTTGCCGTCGAACACGTACAGCCTGACGTACGGGTCCAGCGCGGCGGCGAGCGCGATCGTGCGGGCGGAGAACGTCTTGCCCTGCCGCGGGACGGCGCCCACCAGCAGCGACAGCCACAGCATGGTGCCCATGACCGGGTTGCCGCGTTCGTCCACGCCCCACGGGAACGGCTTCCAGAAGTCCACCCGCGTCGCCCCCAGCAGCGGCGACTTGCCCGACGGGACGGCGAGCGGGTCACGGTCGGCGATCCAGTACGACACCCGCCGCCCACTGGTCTCGTCCTTGTCGAGGAAGAGCTGAGTGGGGGCGATGTCCATACCGGAGGCGAGACGGGCGTGAGCCTTCATCGCGTCCTCGAACGTCTTGCCGTACGGCAGGTCGACCACCACGCGCCACCCGTCGCCGTCCCGGCCGATCGGGCGGGGGAAGGCGATCGTCTGATCCTTGGTGGTCAGCCCGGATGCGTCGTGTGCGCGGATGACGATGTCGGAGGACAGCTTGCGCTTGCGGAACGTCACCTTGGCCATGTCGATCAGCGGCCGGTCCGCCGGCGCACCGGCCACACCGAGGGTGGTGGTCAGGGCGGCCATGGCCAGCATGAGCAGCCACGACGGCGCCATGACGTACAGGGTCAGCGCGGCGGCCAGGCCGACGAAACCGGCGATCGCCGCCACGATCCCCCGCAGCCTCACGCGGTCGTTGCGCTGCCGGGACAGCTTCAAGTACTCCGCCGCGTCCTCGTTCGCCACGGAGGCGAGCCTCAGCGTCTTGCCCTCCGCGTCGAACACCCACCGGCCGATGGCCGTCGACCACCGCCACGCGCCGCGCGGCGAGTACACGCAGATCTTCGGCGTGTACACGAGCGGCAGGCGCACGGCGTGGTAGCCGGCCACGGCGGAGTAGTGCCGGACGGCCCACTTGCGCACCGCGGTGCGCTGGTCAGGCAGCTTCACCCAGTCCGGCAGCACCGGCATACGGGCCTTGTCCTTGGCCTCCATCCATTCCGCGACCGAGGGCGGGTAGACCTCGCGCGGCGGGTCGACCGGGGCCCCCTCGTTCAGGCCGTCGGCCTCCGGGTCGTCGGTGTCGGGGAGTTCGGCCTCCCACTCCCCCGGCTTGACCACACCCTCGCCCGGGGCGGCCGGGTCGGGGTCGGTCTTCTTCTTCAGCGGGAACGGCACGATGGCGGCCGTCGGCTGTTCGGTGCCCTCCGGGTCCCCGGCGGGCGTGAAGGTGGTGGTCTCGGTCACGATGTACGTACTCCTTCGGGAGTCGACGGGCCCGGCCGGCTTGCTGTAGGAGGCGGACGGCCGGGCCCTCTGCACAGGAATGGTGGAGCGTCCGAGCGGCTGATCCCATGCACAAGTGACATGGCGGATCTACATGGGCTTGAGGCGCACAACGTGCTAGGCGGCGCACTGTTCTTCGGGATAGGCGCAGGTCACGCACATGCCGAGGGTGGGTGGGATGACGTATCCGGCATCCCGTCGGCACTCGGGGCAGGTGCGGCGGGCGCGCATCATCGCGTGGTGGGCCCGCCACCGGCCCGGCGTCATCGGCCGGACCGGTTGGGCGAGGTCGACGCGGTACAGGTAGGCGACCAGCGGCGGGCGGCCCCGGCGGCGGGGGCGTTCGAGCTGGGCGGCGACGTCCTGACCGCCGGGGCGCAGGTCGCGGGCGCGCAGCACGCGGCGGGCCCGCCGGGTGAACGCGTCCCGCGTCCACAACCCGGTGAGCGGGTCACGGCGGGCGGTGGTCAGCCGTCCGTGCAGCCACCGGGCGTGCACCGCCCACCCGATGACGGGCGGCACAGCCGGTAAGAGCGCCGCAAGGGTGCTCACGGCGCCACCGCCGTGGTGGCGCGTTCGGCGAGCAGGGCGTCACGCAGCATGCGGGCGTTGGCGGGCGAGGTGCGCAGGGCCCGGCGGATGCCCTCCCCCGTCACCTCAGCGTCCGTCAGCCCGGCCGTCGCCTTCCGCGCTTCCGCCATGAGCTGATCGGGAGTGCGGCGGGTGCGGGTCGACTTGGCGGCGACCGGGACACGGCCCGTCGCCCGACGCGGGGCGGTCGGCGCGGCCGGGACCGAACGGGCGGGCACCAGGGCGATCGGGACCGGCTTCACGACCGGGGCGACGGCGGGCATCGGCTTCATACCGGTGCCCGACTTGCCGAGATCGACCGGCGCCGAGTCGGGCACCGGAAGCCGCGTCAGCACGACCGTGGCCGGGGTCGATACCGGCAGGTCAGAGGTAGACCGTTCTCGACTACTTCCAGACGATTCCTCCGCATTTGCGACCGGAGAGGAATCGAGGACCGCCGTGCCGAACATCGAGGAGAGGGCCGCGTCCGCGCCGTCGGTGATCCGGGTGCGCTGGACGTCCAACAGCCTCGATCCGAGCGCCGCGTCCCCGACCCCGACCTTACGGGCGAGGCGCCACGACGCCCGATCGGACCGCTTCCGCACCCGGCTCACCGGGTGGTGGGCGGCACGGGCCCGGTGGTAGGCGAGCGCCTGCACGATGTCGGCGGTTCGCTGTTCGTGTTCCGCGTCGCGGCCGTCGGTGTGCACCACGATCCGGCGGGCGAGGAACGCCATGCCCTCAGCCGAGACGGACATGCCCATCGGGGTCAGCGCGTAGACGACGGTACGGCCCGGGTCCGGCGCGGCCATGGCGCCCATGACGGCGGCGGCGGCCGGCAGAGCCCACAGCCCGGCCCGTACGACGCGCGGCGAGGACTGTCCCAGCATGGTCAGACCCAGCAGGACCAGGGCGAGCACGGCCGTCGCGCCCTCACCGGCACCGAGCGCACCGAGCGCGGTCCCCGTGCCGTAGGCGTGGCCGATGTTGCTGTAGGTGCCGATACCGCCGACCACGCCCGTGGCGAGCATGGGCACGAACGCGGCCGTCAGCACACCGATCTGAACCCTGGTCAGCGGCTTGCGGGTCTCGTTCATGCCGCTTCCCCCGTCCTCGCCAGGTGGACGCGAACGGAGCGCAGGAACGGCACCGTGCGGGTCAGCGCGTCGGCGTACAGGGCGTCCCAACCGGCGATCTCGTCACCGGCCTCCGCCTCCGCCCGCAGGTCGGCAAGGACGTCACGGGCCGCGTCCTCACGGGCCGCCCGCTCGCCGGCCGTCTCGGACTCCAGCGGGCCCCGGAACAGGTCGATGTCGATACCGAGCGCCAGTTCCGCGAACTCCAAGTCGCCGTGTGCTTCCTGACCGGCGACGAACATGCGCATACGCATGGTGGATCTCTCCTCTGATGCGTCGGGGTAGGGAGACCGGAAGCGGCGCGTTGTCCTTGTCCGGGAGCGCGCCGCACCGGCAATCAGGGCCAACACCGCAGGAAAGCGGCGGGCCAGTGCCCCGGGCGGAATCTGATTCCGCGCCCTCGCGGCTGGTTGCCGGGGCTGTCGAAGTGACTTCGAGGACTTCACCGGATGCCGTCGCCACGGCCGCCCGGTCCCGACCCTCGAACTGTCGGGGCACCCTGTTCGCACTGCTCTGTGCCAGCAGAACGACCACCGACCAGAGCCCCAACGGGACACCGGAAGCGGTCGCCGACGGTCATCACCCGGCCGTCACGGGGGACGGGGTCAAGCCCCGTCAAGCTCACAACACTCTGTTGAGTTCTCAAGGAACCGGCGCTTCCTTTGAACCCCTTTCGAGGGCCCTCCGGGCGCTGCACGGACGGCGTACACACCCCACATCACTGCGTGGCATGTATTACCTACCACTCACGTTGGCAGATGGATTCCGCGCCGTCAACCCGTGGTTTTCGACTCGGACCCGCCGGCCTTCTCGTGCGGTGGTGGTTCAACTGTCGCCAGATGGCGCGGACTTCGGGAGCGTGCACTTGGGGGTGCACTCGTGCACTCCGACGTGCAAACCCTCTGCATCGTGGCCCTGACCTGCGTAGAGTGACGATGAGTCAAGCTGGTACTACGGCCGCTCTCTGGGGGTTCGATGGCAGACCGGAACGCCGGACTGGCCGCGCTCATGCAGGAAGCCGACTTCTCCCACAAGTCCCTTGCTCGCGCGGTGGTCACCGCCGCCGCTCAGTCAGGCGAAGACGTCACCTGTGACCACACGTACGTGACCAGGTGGCTCAAGGGCTCCATCCCGCGCGGCCACATGCCGCAGTTCATTGCCGACGCGATCGGGCGCAAGGTGGGGCGTCGCCTCACGATCGATGACATCGGGATGGGCGACGCGGCAGTGTCCGCCGTGCAGCCTGAGTTGGGGCTTGACTTCGCGGACAGGCCGGAGAGCACGGCCAAGACCGTGGCCGACCTCTGGCGTGCCGACCTTGCCGACGCTGAGACGCTGGTTCGGGCCCTGCCGGATTCTGCGGCTTGGAACACCGCGTCCCTCCGCTGGATCGTGGCCCCTCCGGACGGAGAGCTGACGCGGACGGGCAACCGGGCGGTTGGCGCGGTGGACGTGGACATGGTGCGCTCGACAGCCGACGCGTTCAGCATGCTCGACGGCAAGTTCGGCGGTGGCCATGCCCGGCGGGCGCTGATTCAGTACCTGCACACGGATGTCCGGCCGATGCTCGATGGGAAGTACTCCGACGACGTAGGCAGGCAACTGCACTCAGCCGTGGCGGAAGCGCTCCTACTCGCCGGTTGGATGTCGTACGACAGCGGCCTTCACGGCATCGCTCAGAGGTACCTCATCCAGGCACTACGCATGACGCAAGCGGCCGGTGACAGGCTTCTCGGCGGAAGCATCTTGTCCGCCATGAGCCATCAGGCCACGTTCCTGGGGCGGTACCAGGACGCTGCGACGCTCGCCCGAGCCGCATACACCGGTCCCGGTCCTGCACTGGGGCCGACGATGGCCGCGCAGTTCCGCGCGATGGAGGCACGGGCACTGGCCCGACTCGGGGATGAGCGTGGCTGTGACCTCGCCCTTGCGGAGGCGGAAAGCAAGCTCAACCAGCGGACGGCCGGCAGCGACCCGCCGTACATTGCGTACTTCGATGAAGTGGAGCTTGCCGCCGAGATAGGCCACTGCTTTCGCGACCTGGGGCGTTCCGTCGAAGCTGCGCAGCGAGGTGGGGTCTCCATCTTCGGCGACGGCCTGAACAACCGAAGCGACTTCTTCGCGACGATGGTTCAGGCTGAGACATACATCAATCAAGGGGAGATCGGCTGTGGATTCGATATCGCGCTGAGCGCGCTGCAACTCGGCGAGGGGTTGAAGTCTGCGCGCTGCATTCAGTACGTGCGGGAATTCCAGGGACGCGTCACGGGTGGGATGAGGCGGGCCACGGATTTCCACACATTCGAGGAACAGGCCCGTGGCTTCCGCCTCTGGCAACAGGCATGACGTTTCTAGAACGGCGCCCAGTCCCGACGAGACCCACCCGAGCGTAGGCTTTGCACCCGCTTCTCAACTTCCTCAGCAGCGCGTGGATTGGTGCTGACATTCTGAGAAAGCCATGTGACCATGAGGAGTTCTCGGATGCTCCGCAGAACTGTGTAACCGGACCATTCCCGCACGTCGAACCCATACCCAGCGACGAAATCGGCGTACTCGGCTTCTGTGTGCCAACCAAAGCTGTCGTAGTACATGGCAGTCTGCATGAGATCCCACTCCCGGGGGCCCGTAACGAAACCGTCCAAGTCGATGACCGTCGGAAGACCGGCCGCGTCATGCAGGACGTTCCCCACGTTGAAGTCCCCGTGCAGATGACCCGCCGGAAGCTCGAATCGGAGACGGCCGTACTCAGCCGCCAAATCTTCGGCCATGGACTGGAGAAAAGCGCGGGTAGCGTCCGGAATGACGGCACGTTTCAAACGCTGCGCAACTCTGTCGAAAGGCTCAAGTGACGGGAGCGAAAAGGGCGGCGGCTCCAAATCGTGGAGCCGCCGCAGCAGTGCACCCATTTCTCTCGTACTCGCGTATGAATCTCCGTCGGAGAGACCTTCCCAGAACGTCACCGGGTGGCCCTGAATGACAACCGGCTGTTCGGCCGCCGTGACGAGTCGAGCCGCCGGATATCCCTCGGACGCGAGCCATTCCGCAACAGCCACTTCCCTCCGTACAGAGGGAAGCCGATCGGGACTGCGGCCGACCCGGGAGACGATACGGCCGCCGTCCACACGGAAAACCGCATGGTCGCCGAACCGCAGCATCTCGATTCCGTCCGGGTCCAGGTCCGCGACCTCGCATGCCTTGCGCAAGATGGCGCCCGCCGCGTCAGCGTCAAACTCAGTTCGTTCGGTCGTCGTCATGCCGTCTGAGTCCCCCGTTCGACCGGCAACGCACGTACTTCCCGCCCTCGCGCGGCACCTTTGCCGATGAGCCCTTGACCCTCCATCAGCGCGATGGCGGAACGGACGGCAGTCCGTGACGCACCGAACCGCTCGCACAGTTCCTTCTCCGTCGGGAAGCGGTCGCCGACCCTGACCCCGTCGGCGCGCAACAGGTCGGTCACCTTCTCGACCAACGGCCGGCGGTCGCCAGTCCCCACCACGAACCACCCGGCACCCTGCACCGACTCGATGACACCCTCAGCCCTGAGCGCGGCAAGGGCCCGCTCGATGGTGCTGCGGCTCACGCTGTACTCACTCACGAGTGCCGCCTGAGACGGCAAAGCCTCAGTGATCTTTCCCTTCCTGATCTTCTCGCGGAGCCGTTCCGAGACCTCAAGGTACGTACCTCGCGGACTGCCCTGCGGCACGTGGCCTCCCCTTCCTCTGCCTCGCCGGCGTCCCGGTGGGCGCCTAGCGGATTCAACTTTGCCACGTGCCCCGCGACTGACCGATGGCCTCGCCTCCCCTATTCCGGTCTCGTACTCTCCGCCAGTGCCTCCCCGGGCACGATGAAGAAGGGCCCCACCGCGAGGTGGGGCCCTTCGATGCGCGGACTTCGTGGCGCCCGAAAGCCTAGGGGCGGTTGCCGTCATTCCAGATGTAGACACCGGTCGTGCCCGCGCCGTACCAACTCTCCGGCCCAACCTCGGCTGTGAGAGACGGGTACTCGCTGATGGACTCCCGAACCTCGGCCGGGTCCACTTGCCCATACGGCTGGTTGAAGACCAGGGCGGGCCTGCCGGTGGTCCGGGAAAGCCACGTGGTCGTGTGGTCGTAGAACCCCGGCTTGCCGTGGCATTCCCTCTTGGCGCAGCGGCCCTTGTCGAGCCAGTGAAGCCCGGACTGACACCCCGTGTTGCCGATCTTGAGGTCGTACCGTTCCGCCCAGTCCAGCAGGTCCGCGCGCATCTGGACGTAGATGTTCGGGCCGTAGGGCCAGTGCACGCCGTCGGCGTCGCGGTCGAGCACGCCCCGGGCGCGATCATCCAGAGAGCTGATCAGTTCCTTCTGGTCAGCGCTTTGGCAGCTCCAACACCACCATTGCGCTTCGCCGATCCCGGAGCCGAAGTACAGTCCCTGCCGGGATCGTCCGCATCCCTCGCAGTCATACATGATCTAGCTCCTTCACTTCTCGTCAGGCCCGCTTCGGTGCTGTCGGGAACGGTTCAGACAGCACCGCCCCTCCGGAGGAACCGAAAGGCAGAACCACCTGGCTCCGGGTGGTTCAGAACCAGCCGGAATCACCGTGTATGACCTGGACTTTTGCCTGAACTGCACCCAGTCATGCGCTTATCATCGCGCGGGGCGCGCTTCCGCAGTCCCAGAACCACAGATTTGATCGAGTAGCCGTAGCCAAAGTGGCTCTCTCCGAGCTGCTCGTTGTCCTGGTCTTTGTCCAGTGCATCAACGGCCGCCCCTGTCCGCCGCCGTACGCGAACCCCCTCTGACCTGCTACGCGAACCCCCACGGACGCCCCCGTACGGCCATGCGGACAGTTGGAAAGCGTGTTGGGGGCAACCCCTCACGAGTTCGAATCTCGTATCCTCCGCCATTGCTCTCACCGGGCAATACGTCGAAGGCCCCCACCGCTTGCGGTGGGGGCCTTCGACGTTGAGGGTTGCAGTCGTCACGGTCACCGCCGATCCGACGCCTGCTGCACGCACTGCGGAGATGATCCCCGCGCAACCCCGGACCCGCGTGTTTCCACCACCTGATCCAGAACACCGGTACCAACCCCACTGCCTTCGCGCGCCTCACCCGCGCCTGGCGCCACGGCGGCCCCAGGGGCATCACCGTCGCCGAACCGCCGTACGCCCCCGACCCGGGGGTGACGAGCGCCACCCGCACGGCCCTGAAAGCGGCCCTCGCCGAAATGACCGACTCCCCCACACACCTCAGAGCCTGGCGCAACCGCCTCACCGTCACCCGTCACGGTATCCAAGTACATCACGATCACGTCACTCCTGCGATACATTCAATGCCATAGTTGATATATCAGGAGGCCATTGATGAGCCGCACCGTGATCGATCTCGACGACGAACTGCTGGCCAGCGTGGCTCAGGCGCTGGGGACCAGCACCAAGAAGGAGACGGTCAACACCGCTCTGCGTGAGGTGCTCGACAACCGGCGACGGGCTCTCGCTCTCACTCGGCTGCGGGCCGCGGCGGGCGAGGGCGCGTTCGATCTGAATGTTTTCGAGGAGAAAAGGGACTATCGGCGGTGAGCGCGGCACAGTTCCTGATCGACACCAGTGCGCTCGCCCGATTCTTCCGCGACGACGCCGAACAGTACGGATGGGATCAGGCCGCCGCAGCAGGGCTCATCGCGACCTGCCCTGTCACCGAGCTGGAGTTCTTCTACAGCGCCCGATCCGCTGCGGACCGTGCGCGCGGCATCGAGGACATGCGCCTGCTGTTCGGCTGGGTGCCCGTCGACGACCGCGCGTACGACCGCGCCTGGCGGGTTCAGGAGCTGCTGACCCAACGCGGTCAGCACCGCAGCGCGGGAGCTGTCGACCTCGTCGTCGCCGCCACAGCGGAACTCCAGGGGCTGACCCTCCTGCACCGCGACCACGACTTCGAATGTATCGCCGCGATCACCGGCCAAGCCATGCAGTGGTACGGCCCGGTGTCCGGAAAGTGAATCCACTCCGATCGGCGCGGGTCCATCCTCGCGAGCGCGGGGAGCAGCTGGCCGTGATCATTTGCACTGGGTTCGCCGAGGGTTCATCCCCGCGAGCGCGGGGAGCAGGAGGTCGTTGGCGTAGTCCTCGGGTGAGGGCTGGGTTCATCCCCGCGAGCGCGGGGAGCAGCGGCCTCCCGCCGTCGCAGGAAGTCCTGACGGGGGTTCATCCCCGCGAGCGCGGGGAGCAGAGTCGCCAGCAGTCGGCGCCCCGTGAAGAAGCGGGTTCATCCCCGCGAGCGCGGGGAGCAGGCTTTTTGCGCTGCGGTTTCATCAATGAGCAGTGCTTGTTTCGGCAAGGATGAGAGAAAGGAACATAAGGAGCACATGGGGCGAGTCAATCCGAGGCCGCCCAGCAAACAGGCTACGGGGATCCATCCCGGCTTACTACGGAGGGAGTTCGGATCCACTGGCGGCCCCTGTCCCGCCCGGTCCACGAGCGTGGGTGTTTCTGGCGGGCAGGACGAGAACGAACAACGCCCGGGGCCGGCCGGGGAGTACGTGACGTCCCCGAGTCGGCCGAGCCGTGGCGGCCACCTGTGACCGCGCCGGTTGAGCGGCCGGCCCGTCCTCGGCGAGGCTACTGCGTCCGGTTCCCGAAGCGGCGCCGCTTGGACGCCTTGCTCCAGCCCTTCGAAGGCTGGGGTGATGTCGGAGTCGGGTTGTCGGCGGGGCGGTCGGACGGGCGGAGGATGAGGGTGAGGCCCTCGTGGTCGACGGGGTGCCATGTGTGGTCGTGCGTGCGGAAGGTGTAGCCCTGCTCGGAGTCGGTGGAGTAGGCGAGGAGGGCGCGGCCGTTGCCCGCGTACTGGCGGACCTCGTCCCACAGGGCGTCGCGGATGCGGGCGGACGGGTTGCCGAGGAAGACGCCCGGTGAGATTTCCAGGAGCCAGCGGGTGAGGAAGCCGCGCAGGCCGGCGGGGCAGTGGGTGAGGACGATGACCGTCACCAGATGACGCCTTCGTGGACGGGGGCGTCCTGGGTGAGGGGGTCCGGACCAGCCGTGTCGTGGCCGTGGTTGCGGCCGGCGGCCACCTCGGCGCCCCGGTCGGACTGGAGCGAGACCCGGTCACCGTCGTCGGACAGGCCGAGGCCGTCCGGCGCGAGCAGCGCCTGGATGTCGTGCACGCAACGGTCAAGCAGGTTCGTGGTGTTGATGCGGTCACGCAAGGCCCGCCGGGTACGGGGACCGATGTCCTCCGGGCCCTCCGCGGCAACGTCGAAAGCGAGGGGAATGCCGATATCCGTCTTGTAGAGGTCGGCCACATCGAGGACGAAGGACAGTTCATGGCCGGAGTGCACGAAGCCGAGTCCAGGACTGCATCCCAGAGCGGCGACCACGGTGTGCGCGATCCCGTACATGCACTGCGCGGCAGCGGTGACGGCTTGGTTCGGAGCGTCGCCGCTGCCGAA
Source organism: Streptomyces zinciresistens K42 (assembly GCF_000225525.1). GTDB lineage: Bacteria > Actinomycetota > Actinomycetes > Streptomycetales > Streptomycetaceae > Streptomyces > Streptomyces zinciresistens. The sequence goes on from NZ_AGBF01000064.1 coordinate 20,325, forward strand.
GTCACCCGGGGTGAAGCGGCGTCCTCGCCAGGGGACTCCGGTGCGGGCCGCCTCCTGTGCGTAACAGCGCTTGACCCGGTCGCCCTCGCGACCCAGCAGTTGACGGCGCGTACATTCGGCGGGGTCCTCGTCGGGGAAGCGCAGACGATACATGGCGCGGGCGACGCCGAGGCGGGTGCGCTGGTTGGCCCAGGCGACCGCTTGGGCTTCGACGAGGGCGGACGAGCGGCTCAGCGCCCGGCCGCCGGCGTAGAACCGTACGCCGTGCTCGCCGACCCACACCACCGCCGCGCCGCTCTCGCCGAGGACCGCCACGGCCTGGTGGGTGATCCGCGTGCCGGGGCCGAGGAGCAGGGTGCCGATGGTCGCGGACGGGATGTGGCGGACGCCGTCCGCGTCCTCGGCGGTGATGGCGTTGGCGTCGCGGTGCACGAGGCAGCGTTCGAGGTAGAGGTACGACAACCGGTCGCCGACTCGGGTGAGTTGGCGCGGGCTGGTGGCCGGACGTCTGCCGACGGTGCTCACCGGTTACTCCGCCGGCGCCAGGGTCATCAGTCCGCAGCCGTACGCCTTGGCCTTGCCCAGGCCGAAGGTGAGGGTGCGGCGCAGGGCGTCGGGGTCGGTCACGCGAAGGCGACCGTCGTAGGTGACGCGGGTCAGCTTCACCTGGTGCGCGCGGTCGTCGGTTTCGCCGCGCTTGCCGAAGGAGAGGTCGCCGCGGTTGTGGACGGCGACCTCGTGCCAGGCACCGGGGAGTCCGTCCGGACGGGGCTCGTCGTGTTCCACGATCGCGAAGCCGGCATCTTTCTGCCGCTGGAGCAACCAGTCGAGTTGGTGGCGCGGTGTGACGTGCGCGGTGCGCTTGGTCGGCTCGGCGGCGTGCCGCCTGATGCTGTGGACGGGGTTGGCCGTGAGCCGGAAGGTCCAGGTGTCGTCGGCGGTGAGGCGGGTGAGGAAGGACGCGTACGGCTTGGTCTGCCAGCCGCCCGTGGTCGGCCAGCCCGCCTGCTCCACAAGGTGGGTGAGGTCGGGCCGCCCGGGGCTGACGATGTAGAGCAGCACCTCGCTGCGTGACTGCTGATCGAGACGCCACAGCACGCGGGGACCGTCGCCCTGGTGGTCGGGCCGCTCCGCGAAGGACGCCATCACCGCGGCGTGCAGGCTCTGAGGGGACGTGAGCAGTCGGCGGGCGCCCATGCGCGCGGTGTTGATGCGGAATCGGGTCAGGAACATCGTCAGTCTTCCAGTAGTCCCATCGGATCGTGCTGTGTCGGTACGAAGGCCCGGCGGGGGGCGCTGAGCGGGTTGGCGACGGTGACGGCGCGCGAGTGAACGGAGCGCAGGCCGTACCGGCGGTGCCGCGGGTCGAAGCTGAGCGGCTGGTCCCGTACGGCGTCGCCGGGGCCGTCGCCTGCGGACAGGTCGGCGATGACCTCCAACTCGACGCGGCGCTCGCGGGCGCGGCTGCGCTGCACCCAGGTGGACGCCTGCCACGGCTCGGCCTCCAGCGCCTTCCACAGACCGGACGGGTGGGCCCGGAGGTCGACGGGGCGCGACGGGGGGCAGGATCGGCGGCCGAGGAACGGCAGGTACACCGGAGACCTGACCGCGGCGTGCAGAATCCCGATGAGGTCGCGGTCACCCTCGACGGCGGCGACGAACACCGCGTCGGAGAGGTAGAACCGCTCGGAGACCGGCATGGACTTGCCCGTGTCGGCGTGGTGCGCGGTCTGGAAGTCGCGCACGCGTGTGCCGGGCTGGTCGAGACGGACGGCGAAGCGGAGTGCCGCCAGGTCCGACAGGTCGGCGCTGCGGTCGCGGCCCTGAGCCGCCGCGAGCAGACCCAGGACTCCGCTCTTGGTGGGCGCACGTTCCGTCGCACGCCGGGCGAAGCGGGACGCCGCGCCCCAGGACTGCAACGGGCCGGCCAGGCGCAGCGTCAGGACGCCGGTGGGTTCGCTCATGCGCGAGTGCCCTCGGCCTTCTCCCGGACCGGTCGGCCGGCCGACCGGGCCGCGACGGCGTCGGTCACCTCGTCGAGCAGGCCGCCGATGGTGACCGCGGTGCCGAGGGCGGCCAGCGGCTCGGTGGCGGCGCCCACCCGGAGCACCCAGGTGGGATCCCCGGTGACCTCGTACGCCTTCTCGACGTCGGAGACGTGAGCGAGCAACTGGGCGCAGGCACCTCGCAGATGACCGCCCGAACCCCGCGCCGCGAGGACGGGCTCCTCGAAGGCGGACACGAAGCTGATGGGCCGTGCCGACCGGAGGGTGACGATCACGGCTTCGGGCAGCGTGTGGTTGCCGAACGTGTTGACCTTGCCGGTCGGCATGGACGCCACGAAGCCGTGCAGGAAGGCCCGCACCGCCCTGCGCACCGGCTCGTCCAGCGGCTGATCGGAGCGCGCGCCGGCACCGAGGTTGTCGCGCAGGCGGTCGACGTCGAGCGCGGCGTAGCGGTAGAGGGTGGCCGAGTTGAAGTCGACGGTGCCGATCATGCCGGCCCCGGACTCCTCGTCCTTCTCGTTCTGGTCGTCGACGGCCGTGTAGTAGTCCGACTCGTTCTCGACCTGGTGGACGCTGAGGGCGTGCGCGACCTGGGCGGCGGCGTCCACATTGATGCCGGCGGAGTCGGCGACCATCCGGCCGAACAGCGCGATGTCCACCGAGTGGCGGGTGTCGGCGATCCCGCGCGCCCTGTCCTTGTTCTCCTTGACCTTCAGATACGCGGTGATGTCGTCGGCGCCGTCGACCGCGATCTCGGCCAGCCCGTCGAGCTGCCGCGCGCTGAGGAACATCAAGTACGAGGACTCCGGCGGCGGTTCCGGCTCGCCCTTCTTCTTCGCGCTCTCCGCCTTGCGCCGCGGCACCTCGATCTTCGAACCCGTCGCGGCACGCAGCGTCTCCGCGGCGAGGCGGAGGGCGTTGTCGCCGTTCAGCTCCTCGCGCAGCGCGGTGATGCGTTCGGCGAGGAGTTCGGCGACCCGGCGGGTGCGCACGCCCAGGTCGGCCGGGTCGAGCAGGTCCTTGAACGCCCGGCGGGTGGCGCGCTTCCACGCCTGGCTGGAGACGCGGGCACGACGTACGCCTCCGTACACGGCGGTCTTCGGGGTGCCGGTGTCGTCGCGGTTGAGGTTGCTCGGCGGCACGGTCTGCAGCACGTGCACGTCGATGATGGTGCGGCTCACGGGGTGTCGTCCTCCGGGGTGGTGGTGTCGGGTTCGTCCGCCGTGCCGCCTCCGGTGTCGTTCCGGTCGCCGCCGGCCGGCACCGGACGGACGGCGAGGTAGGACCTGCCCCAGGAGCGGCGTACGCGGGCAGGCCCGCCGGCCTGCTGCCAGGTGTGGAGCTGGTCGGCGAGCAGGCCGTAGTCGAGCGGGACGGATTCGCGTCGCATGAGCAGGACCAGGTCACGCAGTCGTCCGCCGAGTTCGGCGGGCGTTGCGGCGGTGCCGGCGCGCACGAAGCGCTTACGGGTGGGTTCGTCGATCTCGGTTCCCGGGTGCAGCCGTCGTACGGCGGCGCCGAGTTCGGGGCCGGGCCTGCGGTGCATACGGGCGGTGTGGTGGGACTGCTGGTGCAGCGACCACAGCGTGACGGCGGCGTAGGCGGCCTCTTCCGCCCGGCCCATCGCCTCTTCGGTGAGGTCGCCGCGTTCGTAGCGCTCGTAGAGCGGTTCGGTGCCGATCAGGCCCCACAGGTCGGGAGTCTCACCGGCCGGCCGGCCGATGCCGCGGCGCAGCCGGGCCAGTGCTCCGACCGCGTCGCTGCGGTCGTCGAGATAACCGCGCTGGAGCACGCCGATGCGCTGGTGCACGGCAGCGCCGACCGGGCCGAGGGGCTGTGGCCGGGCACTGGTACCGGACGCGGGCGGAGCGGTGGAGGTGGTGTCGGTCATACCGGCGACTCCAGAGGAACGGATCGAGCGGTCGGCAGGTCGGCGGGCTCGTCCGGGGCGACGGTCAGGAGCCGGCCGAGGCGAGTGCGGAAGCGGAGTTCGGCGGCGGTGTCGTTCAGCCAGCGCGGGCCGGTCCTGCCGTCGACGACACGTCCTTCCCAGGCGGCGAGTCCCGCGTCGTCGAGCAGACCGGCACCGAGGTCGAGGACGGTCTTGTGGAGTCGGCGCCTCCACCGGTCCCGCTGCGCGTACGGGTCGGGCGCGGCACCGAGGTCGCGAAGCCACTGGCGGTACGGCGTGTCCAGGCTGCCGAACCCGAGGTCGAGGGCGGCGTCCTTGCCGGGAGCGGGATCGGCTCCCGAGGCGAGCGCGAGGTCGGCGGCCAGGTCTCCGAGCGTGCGTACGGCGGCTTCCGCGTCGCCGAGTGCGCTCAGGGCGGCCTGCCCGTAGCGGTCGTCCGCCCGGTGGAGGAGGACGACGGACATGAGCACGCCGTCGTCGGTGATCTCGTCGATCACCGACTGCTGCGTTCCGTACTGCGCCCCCACGACCCGGGCGCGGATCAGGTGCCGTCGCGGGAGGAACCCCTCGGTGGCCAGTCGGGCGATCCACTCCACGATCCGGGGCGGCAGACGGTCGGCGCCCTCGTCCCGCTGGGTGGTCCCCGCCTCCTGTCCCGCGAGGAGACCCTTCAGACCGCGCCAGGCCGTCTGCGCGGGATCGTGTTCCTGCGGCAGGTAAACGAGCGCCTCGCCGCGCTTCTTCTCCTGCGCGGGGCTGCGGCGCCAGCGCGTCATCGGCTCGTACGGGTGCTTGTTGTGCGGTTCGAGCCGGTCGCCGTAGGCGAGCACGACACCGTGCACACCGTCGGCGTCGTGGTGGAGCAGGACGCGCCGTGACTGCCAGGTGTACAGGTCCCGCAGTCCGTAGGGGCGTTGGGCCAGGTCGGTGGCCTCGGCGGGACCGCACGCCTCGGCCCGCCACGCGGGCCTGTCGGCTTCTGCGAAGTGCTGGTGCGCGGTGTCGGCCGCCATCAGGTTGAGCAGCAGGGTCTCGTGAAGGGTGTCGCCTTCGATCAGTACGCCGCCGAGGTTCCCGGCCCAGGCGACGCCCAGCGGGTAGCCCTTGCCGGCTTTGACGCGTGGGTCGCCGACCGCACCGGACTTGATGCCCGACGAGTCGAACGCCTGGGCGTGCACGAGCCAGCGCGCCGCCTCGGCGAAGCCGAGCCGGTCGGCGCCGGGCCTTCTCATGCTGAAGAAGGGATCACCGTTGGGTACATCGGCGACGAGCCGGTTGAGGGAGAAGATCTCCTCCTTGGCGGTGTGCAGACCGGCGACCTGGAAGAACGGTTCCCGCGGGTGCAGCAGGTCGAACCGGCCGCGATGACGTTCGAGATAGCCGGCGACCGGCGCGAAGGGGGCATCGGCCTCCCACAGCTCTTCCCACTCCCCGACGTCGGCCGGCGCCGACACCTGCTGCGTCGCACCGCCCAGCGCGTCGTGCAGAATCGCCAGCAGCAGGCGCAGCAGCGCGAAGTCCTGCGTCGGCAGGTCCCCGGCCGGCCGGCGGATGCCACGGCTCTGGTCGAACACGTCGAGCAGGGACAGCTCACGCTCGGACCCGTCGGTGAACTGGACAGGCAACCAGGGGCGGTCGGTCAGGTCGAAGGACGGCTCCGCAGTGGTCATCGGGCTGCTCCTTCCTCCTTCTTGCTCGGTTCGTCACGACTCACCATCAGGCCCTCATCGGGGTCGTACGTCAGGAAAAACCCTGCCAGCCGGGTCCGGCACTCCTCATCGAGCGCGAGAACCAGCTCGCCCGCGAGCCAGTGACTCTCCTTCTCCTGCCAGGCGGGGACGTACAACTCCTCCAGTTCGGCCAGAGCCTGATCGAACTCCTCGGGAAAGGAGAAGTGGTACGGCAGCCGCAAGCCGCACGCGGCGACCGCTTTGGCGGCCCGCGCGGACGGCACGGCGCCGGTGGGCAGTTCGAGTCCGCCGCGTCCGCCGTCCAGCCAGGGCAACGTGCGCAGGGTGCCGTCCGACCGGCGCATCACCACCAGGACTTCCAGGCTCTCGCGGCTGTCACGCACTTGCGCGCGCCCGGCCGGGGAGTCGTCCGCGTCCCCCACGCCCGCATCGATCCAGCCGATGAGCGGTCTGCCCGGCCCGCGTACCCCGTCGAGCCGGAAGACCTCGGCTTTCCGCTGCTGCTTCGCGCGGTCTTCCTCGTGCCGGGCCCGCGCCGTCCCGAGAGCCTCGGCCCACGGGGACGGACAGTGCTCTTCGCTTTCCGCGTAGGCGAGTTGCACGAGGACGCTGATGTCCTCCGGGAGGCGTACCGGCTCGTCCGGCCCGTCCGTCGTGCCCAGGTGCGGGGCCAGGACGGCGAGGGAGCGCAGCAGCGGGTAGGCGCCGTAGACGTTGCGCGAGCCCCGCACCGGTTCGGGCGCCGGCGCCGACTGCCAGTCCGCACCGGTCACCAGACACCGTGGATTCCGCAGGCGGGGCGGCCGGTCGCTCTGCCGCTCGCCGCGCGGGTGCCGGTGCAGCCGGCCCATCCGCTGGAGCAGCAGGTCCACCGGGCACAGATCGGTCACCAGGAGGTCGAAGTCCACGTCCAGTGACTGTTCGGCCACCTGGCTGGCCACCACGATGTGGGCCTGCCGCGGGCGGTGCGGCGACCGGCCGTCGCTGTCCGGCGGACCGAAACGTCTCAGGAGCGCGGCGTCCTTGCGTGCTCTGTCGACGTCGAGGAAGCGCGCGTGCGCGACGGTGACGTGCTGCGGACCGAACCTCTCCCGGAGCGTGGCCGCCGTGTTCAGCACGCGATCGACCGTGTTGCGTACGACGAGCGCGCAGCCGCCGTCGGCCAGTTCCGTGGCCAGGCGGTCAACGAGTACGGCGTCGTCGTCCGCCAGTGCTTCCAGCGCGACATCGGTGCGGCGGCCGGAGGGCGCGGGCGACGCCGTCACCGGTTCCGATCCGGAGGAGACAGCGGTCAGCAGCGGATAGCCGGTGGCGTCTCTCACGGCCGTGGTGCTCGATCCGGTGTACGCCTCGGCCAACTCCGCCCGCCTGGCGGCGGGGAGCGTCGCGGAAAGGACCACCACCGGTACGCGGTAGGCACCGAGCCACGACAGCACGCGGTCGAGGTAGGTGTTCATGTGGGCGTCGTAGGCGTGCACTTCGTCGATCACGACGACCTTGCCCGCCATCGCGAGATGCCGCAGGGCCAAGTGGCGGCTCTTGAGCCCGGTCATCAGGAGCTGGTCGATCGTGCCGACGGCGAACGACGCGAGCAGCCCCTTCTTTCGACCCCTCAGCCATTGGTGGGCGACGAGATCGGCGGACGCGCTCCTGGCCCCGCCGGTCTCCTGTGCGTACTCGCCGCCGTACGCGTCCACTGCGGCGATCGTGCGGTGGCCGCTCCGCAACAGCAGCGCGTAGTCCTCTTGGAGGGCTGCCTTGGCATGGGCGAGCAGCACCGAGTGCGGCTCCCCGGCGGGCGGATCCGCGGGGAATCCGGCACCTGCTTCGTCATCCGGCACGACGCTGCCCGGGAGCCGGCCGAGCCAGTCCAGCAGGCGCGGCAACATGGCGTTGCTCGTCGCCATCGTGGGAAGCGCGACGTAGCAGCCGCCGGCTCCGGAGCGGGCCGCGAACACCTCCACGACGGCGAGCGCGGCCTCCGTCTTGCCCTCGCCCATCGGCGCCTCGATGATCAGCATGCCCGGCTCCGGCATGGCCCTGGCCATCGTCACCGCCTGCTCCTGGACGGGCCTGATCCGCGCCTCCGGCGGCAGCCCGAAGCGCGTGGCGAACAACTCGGCCGCCGTCTCGCGCGGTTCGGCGGGAGCCCATGGAGCCGGGAGCGTCAGGCCGCGCCATGCCGCCGTGATCCTCTCGGCCTCGCCGCGTGAATACTCCTCGGGGAAATACGGAAAGAGGCCGGGATTGCTCGCGATCCAGTCGGACACGATGACGATGGCGGTGAGCAGGACCTGCACCGGCTGCGGCAGCTTCACCCGCTGCCATTCGGCGAGCCTCTCCTCGGCCTGGAACGCACCGGCGCAGGCATCCAGTAACTCGCCCTGCACCCGCCGCCACACCGCCTCGGACGGACCCGGAGTCCGCAGCAGCTCAGGATGGGCATCGAGGTTGTGCAGCTGAAGATGATCCGGCGGAACTCCGTGATGACCGCCCGCGACGACCGCGAACTGCCCCGACGCCCGCCGCGTCCACCCGTGCCGCTCCTCCAGCCACTCCTCCAGAAGCACCTGCCCGGCCAGCCCGTGCGGGGCCATCCGCCGGTCGTCGCCGAACTGCTTGCGCGTACGCATCCCCAGACCGGCCGCATTCATCACACCGGCCAGCTCGTCCACCTGGCACGCGAACGCGGGTGTCGCCTTCCCGATGTCATGCGTGCCGGCCAACCACACGCACAACCGCCGCCCGTCGTCCTCTCCCCCGGGCAGCGGCCCAGCCAGCATCTCCCGCACGTTGCGCGGCAGCCAGTGATCCCAGAGCAGCCCGGCGACGGCGGCACTGTCCGCCATGTGCCGCCACAGCGGCAGCCACTTCGCCGTATCCCGATCGTGCTTCGCCCACACGGTCCGGGCCGCACCTGTCAACCGGTCCCCAAGGGGCGTCGGCCCGCTGTCATCGCCACGCACGGCGCATATTCAACAGGGAGGGGAACACGAACGGGGCACAATAGTACGAAGTGATCAAACACCCTCAGCAAGTGGCAGAATCGCTCAGATTCGAAACAAGCCGTAGACGCCGCGGTGCGCTGACCGACGGAGGAAGTCCGTCCGCTCGCGCGGGGAGCAGGCCATCGCCTCACTGGCGTTGGTGATCGCCTCGGGTCCATCCCCGCGAGCGCGGGGAGCAGGAAACGGGGCGCACGCCCCGTACCGGCAGAACGGGTCCATCCCTGCGAGCGCGGGGAGCAGTCGGGGCCGATCTTCACGTAGAAGCGGTACCGGGGTCCATCCCCGCGAGCGCGGGGAGCAGCTCACCCAGTACTGGCCGGTGTTCGAGGCGTGGGGTCCATCCCCGCGAGCGCGGGGAGCAGTCAGAAGCGGTCCGGGCTTAGGCCCCCGGGCCGGGTCCATCCCCGCGAGCGCGGGGAGCAGCACCGTTCCTCCGGAGTCGATACGTGCGGGTGGGGTCCATCCCCGCGAGCGCGGGGAGCAGAACGTGTCCGGGCTCAAGCTCAAGGTGAGGGAGGGTCCATCCCCGCGAGCGCGGGGAGCAGTCCCGCTCCAGGTCCTCGCCCTGGATCGGCCGGGGTCCATCCCCGCGAGCGCGGGGAGCAGAGCTGGGCAGTGCCGACGATGGCCGTGCCCACGGGTCCATCCCCGCGAGCGCGGGGAGCAGTTCGGCGGCCTCGTCCGACATGTCGAGCACGGGTCCATCCCCGCGAGCGCGGGGAGCAGTGGTGCAGGTGGGCTTCGGTGGCGCCGGTCTTGGGTCCATCCCCGCGAGCGCGGGGAGCAGCTCCTCGTAGGCGAGGGCCTTGGCCCGGTCGCGGGTCCATCCCTGCGAGCGCGGGGAGCAGTCGCCTGCTGCGTCTCGGCGGGCTGGCCGGTGGGGTCCATCCCCGCGAGCGCGGGGAGCAGCCCTTGACCTTAACCTTCACCTTGCGGGTTTGGGGTCCATCCCCGCGAGCGCGGGGAGCAGGGCGCCCCCTACTCCAGTTGGATTTCCAGGTGGGGTCCATCCCCGCGAGCGCGGGTAGCAGCGGCTCATCGCGTAGCGGACGCCGGCGTACACGGGTCCATCCCCGCGAGCGCGGGGAGCAGCTGGTCGGTCAGTGCTGTCCCGGAATTGGCCCGGGTCCATCCCCGCGAGCGCGGGGAGCAGCCGTTCGCGTCCAGCGTGGTCGACCTGCTCGTGGGTCCATCCCCGCGAGCGCGGGGAGCAGTCTTTTTACCCGTGAACGTTGTAGACCTTGAACGGGTCCATCCCCGCGAGCGCGGGGAACAGGCACCTGATCGAGGCGCCTCTCCGCCTCACCGGGGTCCATCCCCGCGAGCGCGGGGAGCAGGCCAGCGCGGTGCGCACCTGCGCCGCCGTCGCGGGTCCATCCCCGCGAGCGCGGGGAGCAGCACGGTGACCTCTTCTTTCTGTGATGGGTTGGGGGGTCCATCCCCGCGAGCGCGGGGAGCAGGTTGGTGTTCCCGCACCGCCGGGGCTCGTTTCGGGTCCATCCCCGCGAGCGCGGGGAGCAGCCGCAGTGCTTGGCGGGGAGCTTCCACGACCGGGGTCCATCCCCGCGAGCGCGGGGAGCAGGACATCGAGCTGGACACCGACGCGAACGGCCAGGGTCCATCCCCGCGAGCGCGGGGAGCAGTTGGAGATCGGCTCGGCCTTCAGCGCGGCCTGGGGTCCATCCCCGCGAGCGCGGGGAGCAGACGCCCGCCCAAGGGGACTCGCCCCACAGGGTGGGTCCATCCCCGCGAGCGCGGGGAGCAGCGGCTGACCAAGGTCGGCGGCACCGCGCTGCTGGGTCCATCCCCGCGAGCGCGGGGAGCAGGTCCTGGAACTCCTTCAGGAACCACGACAAGACGGTCCATCCCCGCGAGCGCGGGGAGCAGCGGGTGCCCGGCACCGCCAAGTCCGTGACCCGGGCGGTCCATCCCCGCGAGCGCGGGGAGCAGCCTCCAGCCTGCCGCATCCCTGGGGCGAGGTGGGGTCCATCCCCGCGAGCGCGGGGAGCAGTCCGCGATCGGGGACTCGGCGTAGCCGATCCGGGGTCCATCCCCGCGAGCGCGGGGAGCAGATCTTGGCGACGTGGTCGGCGGCGGCCGGCTCGGGTCCATCCCCGCGAGCGCGGGGAGCAGCCCATGAACAATCTCAGGGCCGCGAAGAAGCTGGGTCCATCCCCGCGAGCGCGGGGAGCAGAGCCGGACACGCTCCGGCCCGGCCGCCGCCGTGGGTCCATCCCCGCGAGCGCGGGGAGCAGGCACCACCCGGTCGCCCCGCGCGGTCGCCCGCAGGTCCATCCCCGCGAGCGCGGGGAGCAGCACTTCTCACCCCCACCGAATGAGGCTCGGCCAGGGTCCATCCCCGCGAGCGCGGGGAGCAGCCACTCCATCTCCACGATAGAGGCCACCAGCTCGGGTCCATCCCCGCGAGCGCGGGGAGCAGCTGCATGAGGCCCTGACCCTGCCCAGGCCGCCGGGTCCATCCCCGCGAGCGCGGGGAGCAGGCGCTGTTGCATCTGCGGTGTG
>NZ_AGBF01000063.1 GCF_000225525.1 Streptomyces zinciresistens K42
ACCGGGTGACGGGGCGCGCCCCGACGCCGCTGCAGCTGCCCCGGGGCGGCGGCCGCCCAGGGGCGGGCCACCGGCGGGCGGTCCGCGGCCGGCCCCGTCTGGTCGCGCGGCTTCGCCCTCTTCTTCGCGGCCCGCGCCGTCGCCCAACTCGGCGACACCATGCTGCCGGTGGCTCTCGCCGCCGGCCTGCTCCAGCGCGGGTACGGCGCGGACGCGGTCGGCCTCGCTCTGGCCGCCACCTCCGCCGCCTTCGCCGGGCTCGTCGTCTTCGGCGGCGTCGTCGCGGACCGTTTCGACACCCGGCGGCTGATGATCGGCGCCGACCTGGTCCGGCTGTGCACCCAGTCGCTGGCCGCGGCGCTGTTCTTCTCCGGACACGTCGTGCTGTGGCAGATCTGCGCGATCGGCTTCGTCAATGGCGCGGCGGGCGCCGTCTTCCAGCCCGGCGTCGCCGGCACGGTGCCCCGCCTCGCCGCCGACGTCCAGGGCGCCAACGGCGCGATCCGGATCGCCGAGGCCGTGGCGCAGCTCGCCGGCCCCGCGCTGGCCGGACTGCTCGTCGCGTTCGCCTCGCCCGGCGCGGTGTTCGCGGCCCACGCGGCCACCTACGCGGTCAGCGGCCTGTGCCTGATGCTGCTGCGGCTGCCGCCCGCGCCGCCCCGCGAGCGGCACGGCGCGGGGCGCGGCGCCCGCGCCTTCCGGGCCGATCTCGTCGAAGGCCGGCGCGAGTTCAGGTCCCGCCCGTGGCTGTGGCGCGTCATCGCCATCTGGTGCGTCTACATGATCGCCGTATGGGGGCCGGCCGTTCCGCTCGTGGCGACGGAGGTCATCCAGCGACACGGCCCCCGTGCCTACGGCCTGGTCAACTCCGCCCTCGGAGCGGGCACCGTCGTCGGCGGGCTGCTCGCCCTGCGGCTGCGGCCCCGCCACCTGCTTCGCGCGGGCGCCATCGGCCTGTTCGCCTTCGCCGGGTTCCCCGTGAGCGTCGGCGCCGGAGCGCCCGTGGGCGCCATGGCGGCCGGTGCGGCCGTCGCCGGGGCGGGGACGGCCTTCTGGAGCGTGATGTGGGCGACCAGCGTCCAGACGCAGGTCCCGGCCGACGCCCTCAACCGCATCCACGCCTACGACGTGGCAGGCTCCCTGGCGATGATGCCGGTCGGCCGGGCGCTGGCGGGCCCGGCGGCCGGGGCGGTGGGCGCGGGGCCCGTGCTGCTCGTGGCGGGCGGCGCGAGCGTGCTCGTCGCGGGCGCGCTGCTGATGACCCGCGCGGTCCGCGACCTCGTACGGGCGGCACCGGGCCCGGCGCCGGACACGCGCGCGACGGTGCCCGGCGGACCGGCCGACGGGCCGTGCCCGGCGGACGAGGGCGGGACCGGGAGCACCGCCACGGGACGGAGGTGACGGGCGGGCGTCGCGGGGGCGGCGGTGACCCGGCCGTGCCGAAAACGGGTGCGCGATCACCGACCTGAGTGCGGTATTGTTTGCGTGCGCGTTCGGCCCGGGGAAACCCCAGGTCAGACGGGCATCGGGACGTGGCGCAGCTTGGTAGCGCACTTGACTGGGGGTCAAGGGGTCGCAGGTTCAAATCCTGTCGTCCCGACTGGAGACAGTCGCAGATCAGGGCCGGTTTCGGAGAAATCCGAAACCGGCCCTTGATCGTTTTGGGGACCAGGTGGGGACCAGCCTGCCTTGACCGGTGTCGGCGGGTGACACGACAGTCGTTGCGCGAAGGGCGCGAAGGGCGCGCAGCACACTGAGGTGCGCGGAGAGCGCCGTACCGGCGGCCGTGGTGTGGTGGGTGTCCGGGTGGAGGTGGCGCTCTCGGGCCGCGACTGGTGGAGCGCGACCGCGTCGACCGCTCCTGCCGTGCATCCCGCGGACGAGTCCCCGCACGGGGCGGAGGCGCCCGGCCTTGAGCGGCGCGACCGTGCCCGGCCCGGGTGACCGGTCCCGTCGGGCCGAGGGAATGGGGCACCTCGCGCACCTGTTGTCTTCTCGTATGAGCGAAACAACTGCGGTAGTGGCGGGCGCATATGGCGGCCCCGACGTCCTGTCCGTCATCGATGTCGCCGTCCCGGAGCCGAAGCCGAACGAGGTACGGATCACGGTCCGCGCGGCCGGCGTCAATCCCTTCGACTACAAGTCGTACAGCGGTGCCTTCGGTGCCGACCCGGAGGGACTGCCGGTGCGGCTCGGTGTCGAGGCTGCGGGTGTGGTGACAGCCGTCGGTGCCGAAGCGATCGGCCCCGCGGGTCCGATCGCGGTGGGTGACGAAGTGATCACCCACTCCGCACCGGGCGCCTACGCCGCCGAAATCGTCGTGCCCGCCGCGTCCGTGGTGCCGAAGCCCGTCGCCCTGTCCTGGGAGCAGGCCGGCGGGCTGCTGGCCGCCGGGGTCACCGCCGTACACACGCTTGAAGCGATCGGCTTGGGCAAGGGCGAGACGGTGCTGATCCACGGTGCCGCGGGAGGCGTCGGTCTCGTGGCCGTGCAGCTCGCGGTGGCACGCGGCGCGACGGTGGTGGCCACGGCGAGCCGGGCCAAGCACGGCCTCCTGCAAGAGCTGGGAGCGATCCCGGTCGTCTACGGGCCGGGACTGGCGGACAGGGTGCGCGCGGTGGCACCGGAGGGCGTGCACGCGGCCGCCGATCTCGTGGGCACCCAGGAGGCGGTGGACGTCTCCGTGGAGCTCGTGCAGGACCGCTCGCGTATCGCCACCATCGCGGGCCACGAGCGCGGGGCGCGCGCGGGAATCAAGCTCCTGGGCGGTGCGCCGGGCGCGGATCCCGGCACCGAGATCCGGGAAGCCGCCGGCCTGCAGCTGACGGAAGCCGCAGCAGCCGGCCGCCTGCGCATCGTGATCGCGGACAGCTACCCGCTGCGCGAGGCCGCCGCCGCCCACCGCAAGATCATGGCCGGCCACACCACGGGAAAGATCGTCCTGGTTCCGTAACCCGTTCCTGTCCGCACCGTGGAAGCCGAGCCGCGAGCGGCCGCCCGCGCGGTCACCGGTCCCCGTACGCGACGGATCGGGTGCGTGGGCGGTGCGCGACCGGTTCGTCAGGCGTCCCTGTCCTCGTTCTCGGCACTCCATTCGATCAGCGGATGCAGAACACGCATCAGGCCGGCGCCCTGTTCGGTGGGCCGGTACGTGATCTGGACCGGCGTCGTCGGTACCACGAGGCGCTCGATGAGCCGGTGCCCCTCAAGCTCACGCAGACGCTGGGACAGAAGCTGGTTCGAGATTCCGGGGATCCGCGCTCGGTAGTCGACGAATCGGCGCGCGCCCCGCATTGCCGCCAGGAGCACCGCGGCGCTCCACTTCTTGCCCACGATCTCGACCGAGCGTTGAAAACTGCGGCACACGTCGTCGTCGATGTGTTCGTAGCCCGCTTCCGGGCTGCTCTGGCCCGCGGTGGCGGAGACCTCATCGGGCTGTCGAAGACCGGTCATGCGGTCACGATACCGGAGCGTGTCACTTTTGATGACCTGGTCATGTCCCGTTTGCCGCCTGTGATCATCGCCGTGCAGCCTTGGTCCATGAACGCACACTCGGTCTGTCACCACACGCTGTGAACCACGGGCACGCGCTGAGGTTCGGGCTGCACCTGCCCGCCGGCGCCGACTGCGGGCCCGGCCGGCTGGTCGAAGCGGCGGGCCTGGCCGAGCGGTGGGGACTGGACTTGCCGGAGCTCCCGCGACACCGAGGAGCGAGACGTCGCGGCGGGCTTCGCGAACGAGGTCGCACCGGCCCTGCGGGCGGCCGTGGCGCGGTGCTCACTCCCGGATGGCCGGGCGCGCGGGTCCGGCGGTCCGCCGTGCTCGCCGGGCGCCGGCCGGGGATCGACTACGAGGGCGCTCCGCCGGGGATCGACTACGAGGGCGCTCCGCCGGGGATGGCCGAGGTCGTGGAGCCCGGTGATCCGGCCTACGCCCGGCTGCGGTCCGGATACGGCCGCTCGCGTGATCCGCAGCGGCGCGACCGGATGGTTCCAGCTCCGCTCGGTCGGCGGCGCAGTCGCCGATGTCCCCTCGGACGCCACCGCCTGCGCCCACCGCGACGCGAACTTCTCGCTCGTGGTGATGGGCGGTGCCGACGAGATGGTCGACCGGGCCTGGGCCCGGCTGAGCCCCTTCCACAAGGGCCTCTGCATCAGCTTCGAGTCCAGCCTCCGGCCCGAGCGGATCGCCGAGGCATGGCCCCCACGGACCCTCTCACGTCTGCGTGAGCTGAAGAGCGTCTACGACCCGGAAGGCGTGTTCGGCGACAATTTCGCTCCCACGCCCGCCGCGAACCACCCCGGAGGAAGCACCCCATGAGCGACTACGGCCACGAACTGTGGTTCGGCAGTTTCATCACCCCCACCGCCCGCCCGCCCCAGGCGCCGGTCGAACTGGCCCTGACGTCCGAGAGGGCCGGCCTCGACCTGGTCAGCTTCCAGGACCACCCCTACCAGTCGGCGTTCCAGGACACCTGGACCCTGATGGCGTACGTCGCGGCACGCACCGAACGGATCCGGATCAGCGGCAACGTGCTGAGTCTTCCACTGCGGCCCCCGGCCGTGCTGGCCCGCGCCGCCGCGAGCCTGGACCGGCTGACCGGCGGGCGAGTCGAACTGGGTATCGGCGCGGGCGCGTTCTGGGACGGCATCGTCGCCATGGGAGGCCGCCGGCTCGAACCGGCCCAGGCCGTGCGGGCGGTGGAGGAGGCCGTGGACGTGATCCGGGGGTTGTGGGCCACCGACGAGACCGGTCCCCTCCGTGTCACGGGGGAGTTCTACAGCGTGAACGGCGCGAAGCGCGGGCCGGCGCCCGCCCATCGAATCCCGATCCGCATCGGTGCCTACAAGCCGCGCATGCTCCGGCTGACGGGCAAGATCGCCGACGGTTGGCTGCCCTCCCTGGGGTTCCTGCCCGAGGGCCCCGCATCGCTGCGCGCGATGAACGAGCAGATCGACGAGGCCGCCTCCGCCGCCGGCCGCGAACCCGCAGCGGTCACCCGCCTGCTCAACCTGAGCGGCCGATTCACCTCCGGCACCGGCGGCGGGCTGTTCCAGGGGACTCCCGGCGACTGGGCCGAACAGATCGCCGACCTCACCCTGCAGTACGGCGTATCCGGGTTCATCCTTGCCTCGGACGAGCCCGCCGACCTGGACCTCTTCGGTCACGAGGTCGCGCCGCGCGCCCGCGAACTCGTCCGGTCCGAACGCGTGACGTGACGCTGTTGGCGCATGGCGGGCACGGCGACGGAGCCGCGGCGGCGGCAGCGCGGGCGGAGTTGTTCGGACGCCGCGAGGAGACTGCGGTCCTCGACGGGCTTCTCGCGCAGGCCCGCGTCGGGAGGGGTGGCGCGCTCGCGTTGTGGGGCGAGCCGGGTATCGGCAAGTCTGCTCTGCTTCGCTACGTGCAGAGCCGGGCCGCGGACTTCGTCCGGCTGAGCCACTCGGCCACCCGGCCCGAGTCGGACCTGGCTTTCGCGGGGCTGCACGGGCTGCTGTGGCCGCTGGCCGATCGTGTCGCGTTGCCGGCGACGGCCCAGGCTGCCGCCGTGCGTGCCGCGCTCGGGCTGAGCGGTGAGCCGACGGACCGCCTGGTGGTCGGGGCCGCTGTGCTGTCGCTGCTGGGCGGGCTCGCCGAGCAACAGCCCGTTCTCGTCGTGGTGGACGACGGGCAGTGGCTCGACGGGGCCACCGCGCTGTGCCTGGGGTTCGTTGCCCGACGCGTAGGGGCGCATCCCGTCGTGGTCGTGCTTGCCGATCAGAGCGATCCGGCCGCCCGGCCCTGGGAAGGCGTGGCCGACGTACGGGTCGACGGCCTGAGCGACGAGAGCGCGCGGCAGCTCCTGGCGACCGCGGCGCCGCTCACCGACGGGGCGACGACGCGGAACATGGTCCGGGAGGCCGGGGGCAACCCCTTGGCACTGCACGAACTGGCCGCGCTCGCAGGTGACCTCGACGACGCCGAGCATCGCCGCAAGCGAGGACGACCGCCCGTCGGGCCGCGCATGCGGCAGGCCTTCCGTGCCGGGATCGAGGCACTGAGCCCCCCGGCGCAGTTGCTGACGGTGCTCGCCGCGGCCGAGGAACACGGCGACCGGCTCACGGTGCAGCGTGCCGGCCGTGCGTCGGGTGCCGGCGACGCTGCCTGGGAAGAAGTGACCAACGCGGGCCTGCTCCACGTGGCGGGCAACCGCGTCGGTTTCCGGCACCCCGTCGTGAGCAGAGCCGTCTACGAGGGCTCCAGTGCCGCGACGAGGCGCCGGGCTCACCGCGCCTTGGCCGCCACGATGCCGGACGAGGCGGAGGAGCGCGCATGGCATCTCGCCGCCATGACCCATGACCGCGACGAGAACGTCGCGAGGCTCCTCGAACGGACCGCGGCCCGCTCCCGTCTCCGCGGGGCCACGAAGACGGCGGCACGGGCGTGGTGGCGGGCCGCCGAACTGTCGGCCGCACCGATCGACGCTTCACAACGCCTTGCCGAGGCGGCCAGGGCTTCCTGGGACGCCGGGTGGGCGGCCACGGCGGAGCGCCTGCTCGACGACGCGGAACGGCTGGCCCCCGGTGCGCACGTCGCCCGGCGGAGCCGGGGTCTGCGGGGGATCATGGAGTTCACCCGAGGCATGCCCGAAACGGCGCACCACTTCCTGATCACCGACATGAAACGCGTCTCGGAACCGGAAACCGCGCTGGAACTGGGCACGCTGGCCATGCGCGCCGCCTGGTCCGTCGGACGCGGCGACCTGCGGGACACGGCGCTGGAGCTGTTACTCGAAGGCGACGTCGAGGGCCGGACCGGATTACCCGGCACGCTGGCCTGGTGGAGCGACGACGTGGCCGCCGACGCGGCGCCGGCAGACACCCCCGTCGCGGACGATGCCGCCGCGCGGGCCCGTACGGCCATCCTGCCGTTGCTGCCACCGACACCCCTCGCCCTGGCCTGGGGGATCGACAAGCCGACAGGGGATGCGCTGCGCCGCCGGATACCGCACCTGCGGCGGCGCAGCGAGCGCGCACGGCTCGCCATCGCCCTGGCCCAGACCGCGATGCTCGACAACGCTGCCGGCCGCTGGCCGCAGTCGGAGTCCTCGGCCGCGGAGGGACTGCGGCTCGCCCAGGACCTTCGTGCCGACCACATCGCCTCCCACTGCCGCACCAGCCTGGGCTGGCTCGCCGCCGCGCGTGGTGACGAGCGCGCCGTCGCGGAGGCCACCGCCAGGACTCTGGAGACGTCACTCCCGCAGGGCGTCCGCGCGCTGAGCGCGGCCGCGTACTGGAACCGCGGTATGGCCGCGCTGTTTCACGAGCGTCCCGAGGAAGCGCTGGACAGCCTGGTGCGCCTGACCGAGCCGGGCCATGGCGCGGAGCACCCGACCTTCGCGCTCCTGGCCGCTCTCGACACAGCCGAGGCGGCCGTGCGCGTCGGAAGAAGCGACCTCGCGGACGGACGGGCACGGGTGCTCGACGCCTGGGCGCGACGCACGGGAGCGCCGTGGGCCCGCTGTGCCGCGCACGTCACGCGCGGGCTCCTCGCAGGCGCCCGAGCCGAGAGTGCCTTCCGGGCCGCACTCGACGTGCCGGGTGCCCGTCTCCAACCGCTGCTCTACGCGCGCGCTCAGTTGTCCTACGGCGAGTGGTTGCGGCGGGGCCGCCGGCGGATCGACGCGCGTGTCCAGATCGGCGCCGCCTCGGCGGCGTTCGACCGGCTCGGGGCCCAGCCGCTGCACCACCGCGCGCAGCGCGAGCAGGACCTCACCGGACCACCGCGCCGCCGCGGGAGCTCGGACACCCGAGCGGTGAGCCGGCTCACCCCCCAGGAACAGCGAGTCGCCCAGCTGGCCGCCGAACAGCTGACGAATCGCGAGATCGGCGTACAGCTGCGGATCAGCCACCGCACCGTGGGCCATCACCTCGGGAACGTGTTCGCCAAGCTCGGCATCAACACGCGAACCGAGCTGAGCTGCATCACAGCCGCTCCCGAGCCGCTGTGAGCGCAGGGAGGCCGCGACGGGGCGGCCACGCGATGCCTCCGGCGAAACGACGGATTGCCCGCCCGATTCGCTCACAGGTCCTGATGCGTAGCGTCGCTGACGTTGTCCCGCGGACCCGCGGCGAAACGCGGGCCGACGCATGACGAGAGGTCACCGCATGCCCACATCCGAAACCCTGCCCCACGCGCGTCACTACATCGACGGGCAGTGGCAGGACTCCGGCTCCCGCGGCGAGTCACGCAGCCCCGCGACCGACGGCCTGCTCGGCACCTTCGCCGACGGCGGTGCGCCGGAGGCGAGGTCCGCCGTGGCCGCGGCCCGAAGGGCCTTCGACTCCACCGCCTGGTCCCGCGATCGCCACCTTCGTGCGGCGGCGCTGCACGAACTGGCCGACCGGCTCGAACACCGCAAGGACGAACTGATCACCCTCCTGGCGCGGGAGAACGGGAAGCTGCTTGCCGAGGCGGCCCTCGAAGTCGAAGGCACCGTCCCCAAGCTCCGCTACCACGCGGCGCTTTCCCTCACCGACCACGGCAGAGCCGGGGAAGTGCGGCCCGGCATGTACTCGATGACCCTGCGCGAAGCCGCGGGCGTCGCCGCGGTGATCGTGCCGTGGAACTCACCGGTCGTCCTCTCGGGGCGATCCTTCGCACCCGCCCTGGCCGCCGGCTGCACCGTGGTCATGAAGATGCCGGCGCAGACCGCTCTGGTCAACGGAGTGCTGAGCGAGATCATCGCCGACACGCCGAGCCTGTGTCCGGGCGTGTTCAACGTCTTCACCGAGAGCGGCAACGCCGGGGCTCCGGAGCTCGTCTCCTCACCGGATGTCAACGTGGTCAGCTACACCGGCTCCACCGCGGTCGGCCGCGTGATCATGGAACAGGCCGCCCCGACGCTGAAAACGCTGTCCATGGAGCTGGGCGGAAAGACCCCCATGCTCGTCTTCGACGACGCCGACCTGCACGCGGCCGTGCCCGTGCTCGCCAAGGCCGTCACCATGTTCGCAGGCCAGTTCTGCATGACGGGCAGTCGGATACTGGTCCAGCGCGGCGTCGCCGACGAACTCCGGCGGCGGCTCGTCGCCGCCCTCGAAACGGTCCGGGTCGGGCCCGGTGACGACCCCGCCAGCGAGATGGGCGCCATGATCGACGAAAGCAACGCCCAACGGGTCGAACAGACCGTGGCCGCCGCGGCCGACTACGCAACCGTCCTCGTGCGGGGCAAGCGGGATCGGGCGCTCCTCGGCCCGTCCCTGATCGAGGTCGCCGACGTGTCCTCGCCGATCGTGCAGCGCGAAGTGTTCGGGCCGGTCGCCACCTTCGAGGTGTTCGACTCCGAGGCCGACGCCGTGGCCCGTGCCAACGCCACCGAGTTCGGCCTGGCCGCGAGCATCTGGACCCGTGATGTCGACCGCCCCCTGCGCGTAGGCCGCGAGCTGCAGGCCGGGACCGTCTGGACCAACACCTGGGCCATGGTCCACGACCAGTTCGAGGAAGGCGGCTTCAAGCAGTCAGGAGTGGGACGTCTGAACGGCATCCGCGGAATCGAGGAGTTCCAGGAGACCAAGCACCTCGTGCAGGTGGCACCACAGCTCTGACAGATCACTACGGCGGAACGGGAATCGATGACCGAGACGGACAACACCGGCCCGACCGATGTCACCCTGCTCACCGCGCGTGCCGTGGAGCCCGGCTACGAGCAGGACTTCCGGGAGTGGTTCGGGCGGGTGACCAGCGTCGCCTCCGCCTTTCCCGGTCACCTCGGGGACGGGTTGTTCCGGCCTCCCACCGCCGCCGGGCCGTGGGTTGTGATCCACCGTTTCCGCGACCAGGAGTCCGCGCAGCACTGGACGGCATCACCGGAGCGGGCCGCACTGTTCGACCACTGCGAGGGCCATCATCAGAGCGAGGTGGCGCGTCGCGAACTTGTTGGAATGGAGACCCTGTTCACTGCTCCACAAGGCACGAACACGGTGTCACCGCCCCGGTGGAAGATGGCGCTCGCCGCCTTCGCGGCCGTACTCCCGATCTCCCTGATCGGCAACGGCCTTCTGGGGCCGGCGCTCAGTGCCTGGCCGCTGCCGGCGCGGGTGCTGATTCTCGCACTGCTGTTCAGCACAGCAATGACGTATCTGATGATGCCGACTGTGACCCTCGTCCTTCGCCGCTGGCTCTACGCCACCACCTCTACCGAGGCGCAACGCCTGCCCTCGTGTGGCGCGACGGGCTCGGCGGTCCACGCGGCTTCCGGCGAGGAAACGGTGTGCAGGCGCACTTCCGGGGAGAGAACGGTCAAGTGACCGGCAGGACAGGGAAGCGCCGGCTTCGGCTCTCGGCACACAGCGGTGCGCGGTGCGGCGGATCGACAGAGCCCGCCGCACCGCGCAGATGCTCGTACCGTTCAGGACGGTGTCAGGTCAGGAAGACCGGAGGATTCTCGCCCCGCAGGCGGTAGTCGGGCCGGGGCCGTTCGAGGCGGATGGATTCCAGCACGGTGTACGCGTGGTACTTGGTCTGGGTGGTGGCACCTGCCAGCCGCTCCCACCAGAGCCGGCCGTCGCTCGTCTCCTTCTCGAGGACGTGGCGGGTGGTGTAGTTCGCCATGGAGCTGATCCAGTTCTCGGTACCGACGAAGATCCTGTCCCAGCCGGTACCGGTCACGATGTCGGCGAGGGCATCCGAGCGGCTGAACCGCTCGACCGCCGCAGTCGCCCCCTCGAGCACGTCGGCGAAGTACTCCACGCACAGCTTCACCTGCTCGTAGGTGCCGTAATGCATGTGGTGCCCGCCGACGAAGTAGTCGAAGTCGTATGCGAGGATCTGCGACTGAGCCTCGTACCAACCGGAGATGTTCTGCGAGGCGTCGCAGTGCATGAACGTGACGCTTCCCGGACTGACGATGTCCACGGCTGTGAGCACCTTCTGCTGGGGCGCGTAGACGAAGATGTTGCCGGGGCAGTGGTTCTCTCCCTTGTAGGAGAGCTGCAGGCTCACGCCGCCCACTTCGAGAACGAGTTCGTCGTCGAACGTCCTCGTCGGCAGGGGACGCTTCGGGTCGGGGAAGCGCTCCAGGAGTTCCTTGGTGATGCGGTGGGCGACGATCTCGACGTCGGGACCGAACACGGAGGCCGCGCCGATGTGATCGGCGTGCCAGTGGCTGTAGACGACGTGGGTCACCGGCTGGTCGGTGACGTCCTCGATCGCCGCCAGCATGTTCTCGCCCAGCGTCGGAGGCGCGTCGATGGCGACCACGCCCTCCTCGGTCACCACGAACGCGGCGTCGTAGCCGGCGCTCGTGACCCAGTAGAAGCCGCCGCGCAGTTCCTCAACGTGGTAGCCGTACTTCCGGAAGTGCTCGCTTCGGAAATACGGGGGGTAATAGCCCTCGGGGTCCAACGGGTCATCCGCCCCCGCGCGAGGGAATCCATAGTGGTCGATCCCGTAGAAACTCGGGGTTTCTTCGACGCTGATGGGTATCTGACTGCTCTGGCACATCGACGGGACGCCTCTCTGTGTAGCTGGGAAATCTGTCGAACGAGTGGTCTATCCCGGTGACGTGAACCGAAGGACCGCCTTGGTGACGCGGCCTGATCCCGCATCCTCGAACGCGGTGTTGATATCGGCGAAGTCGTAGAAGGACAGCAGCCGGTCGATGGGAAACCGGCCCGCTCGATAGAGCTGGGCAAGATCGTTGATCAGGAGCGACGAGACAGCGTCTCCCTGGATGATGCCCTGCAACGACTGGCCGAGCGTGAGCCGGCCGGCGTCGAGCATGGCGCCCGCCCCTTCATGGAACGCCACGAAACCGAATCGGCCCAGCGGCGCCAGGGCGCCGACCCCGGCGTCGAGATTCTCCGCGCGGCCGCTCGTGTCGAGGACGTACTCCAGACCGCGCTCGTCGACGGCCCGCAGCGCGCCGGTCAGATCCTCGACCTGGCCGGGGTCGAGGAGATGCGTCGCCCCGAGATCGCGGGCCAGTTCGAGGCGGCCGGCGTCGACGTCGACAGCGACGATGGTGGTAGCACCTGCGACATGTGCCGCCATGACCGCCGCCAGGCCCACCGCGCCCACGCCGAAGACCGCGAAGGACGCCCCCGCCGGAACAGCGAGAACCTTGAGCACGGCCCCCGCGCCCGTCTGCAACCCGCACCCCAGCGGCGCCATGACGTCGAGGGGCAGATCGCGGGGGACCTTGATCGTGTTCCGCCGGTGGGTCAGGGCGTAGGTGGAGAACGAGGACTGGCCGAAGAAGTGACCGTGCGGCTCAGCACCGTGGGCGACGTGGAGACCGTTCGAGCCGTCCAGGCGGGCACCTGCGAAGTTGGCTGCCCAGACGTTGTCACA
Source organism: Streptomyces zinciresistens K42 (assembly GCF_000225525.1). Lineage (GTDB taxonomy): Bacteria > Actinomycetota > Actinomycetes > Streptomycetales > Streptomycetaceae > Streptomyces > Streptomyces zinciresistens. Next base: position 12,334 of record NZ_AGBF01000063.1, read on the forward strand.
GTAGGCCGCGTGAGAGGACATACACGGCTTGCAGCGGCCGCACGAGTGGTAGGAGAGGACGACGTGGTCACCGGGCTCGACCGTGGTGACAGCGGCCCCCACGCGTTCGACGACTCCGCCTCCCTCGTGCCCCAGCACCACCGGCAGCGGCGTCGCCATTCGCTGCGCCCGCACGTGAGCGTCGGTCGCGCATATTCCTGCCGCGACCATGCGAACAAGTACCTCGTCGGGCCGCGGGTCTTCGACCTCGATGTCGCGGATCTCGAAAGGCCCGTCCCGCGTTTCGAGAACGGCGGCCCGCGCGGAGGTGGTCATACGTCGTGAACCCGCCGTGAAGCGCCGCGAGCGCCATGGTGACGAGGAACTGAAATCATCAACGACTCCCTGATCGGGGGCAGTGGGCCTCAGGAACTACAGCGGGTCCGAACCTATGCCGGCTGCCCGTACGCGCGGATCGGTCGCCGTATCCGTCACGGGCCCGGCTCCCCGAAGGCCGGCGCGAACGGGCTCCCGGTGTCCGCGACCTTCGTCGCGGACACCGGGGCCTGGCGGGGTGGAGCGTCACCGTCGGCTGTCCGTGCGTCTTCGGCAGTGGCGCACGGTGCCGCGCGGTGGGGTGGCGTCAGTGCCGGACGCCGGTCCGAGCGGCCTGTTCGACTCGGGCCACGAGCCGGCTGTTGTGAACGGCGTGCCGAAATCCCGGGGTGTGGTGGGTGCCGTTCGTGATGTCGCGGGCCAGGCTGGCGTAGACCTCGCCGACGTTGACGGAAGCGCCCGTCCAGATGTCGGCGGCGGTGGGACCTGTGCCGGTGGCGACGGGCCTGTCGGGCGCGGTGAAGTCGACGCTCGACGAGAGGGTGAGGTCGCCGACCTGAACGCCTGCGGGGTGGTCGCCGGTCAGCTTCAGCCAGCCCTCCGATCCGCGTACTTCCAGACGGAAGCGGGCGTCGGGGGCGGGCACGCCCGCCAGGATCTGCACTCCGACCGGCGCCCCCGAGGAGGTCTTGGCGATGGCGTCGAGGTGATCCGGGACCTCGCGGACGGACATCGCGCCGGTGTCCACCAGCTTCACCTGGGGCCAGAGGATTTCGGTGCGGGCGTCGATTTCGGTGATGTCGCCGAGAACGGCTTCGACCACATCCAACACGTGGCCCGCGGCGATGGTGAGGAAGCCGGCTCCGGACGCCGCCTTGTCGAAGTATTCGTACGCGCTCACCGACTCCGGGCCGTTGCCGAAGGTCGTCGCGGCGACTCGCGCCGAGAGCAGCCGCCCGAGCCGCCCCTGGGCGATGATCTCCGCCGCGCGGCGTACCGAGGGGTTGAGCCGGCCCTGCAGGCCGATCGCGGTGTGCAGTGAGCCGGCCGCGTCGGCCATCTCTTCCGTCTGCGCAACGGTGGCGCCCAGCGGCGACTCCGCATACACGGCCTTGTTCGCCGCGAGGGCCGCCAGGACGAGCTCGCGGTGAGCCGGGACCTTCACCGCGACGGTGACGAGGTCGATCGAGGGGTCGCCGATGAGCGCGTAGGGGTCCGCGAACCAACGCTCGGCGCCGAACGCCGCGGCGGCGGCGCGCGCGCTCTCCTCGTGCCGCGTCGCCACACCGGCCAGGTGGAAGTCAGGCTGCGCCGCCAACGCGGGTATGTGCGACGCCCCCGCCCAGCTCGCCTTCGTGTCCGCTCCGATGATTCCGACGCGGATGAGACTGCTTGACATGATGTGGTGTTCCATTTCCTTCGTTGCAGCAAGATGTGGTTTGTTTCGCCCGGTTCGCCGCTTGATGTCTGGGCTCGAAGTGCTCACTCGGCGGACGGAATGGGGCGGATCGGTGAATTCGCGCTTTCTCACTGGTCGATGGCGGCCATGTCGGGCTCGGCATGGCGTTCGCCGGACGCCGGTGTCAGGTTGTTCAGGCGGGTGATCTGGCCCGGGGTGAGTCGGATGGCGTCGGCGGCGCTGTTCTCCTCGAGGCGGTCGACGCGTCTCGTCCCCGGAATGGGCGCGATGCCGTCTCCTTGCGCGAGCAGCCAGGCCAGAGCGACCTGCGCGGGCGTGGCCTCGACTTCGGCTGCGACTTCGCGTACTTGGTCGACGATGAGCAGGTTGCGCGTGAGGTTGTCGCCGGTGAACCGGGGATTGGAACGACGCCAGTCGGCGGCGTCCAGGCCGTCCAGGGTGCGGATGTCACCGGCGAGAAAGCCGTGTCCCAGCGGTGAATAGGGAACCAGTCCGATGCCGAGTTCACGCAGCGCGGGCAGCACTTCGGCCTCGGGGTCTCGTGTCCACAGCGAGTACTCGCTCTGGACGGCGGCCACGGGATGGATCGCATGGGCCCGGCGGATGGTCGCCGCTGCCGCCTCCGACAGTCCGATGTGGAGGACCTTGCCCGCCTCCACCAGCTCACTCAGCGCCCCCACGGTCTCCTCGACGGGAGTGCCGGGGTCGACCCGGTGCTGGTAGTAGAGGTCGATGTGGTCGGTTCCGAGCCGCCGCAGTGAGCCGTCGACAGCCGTGCGGATGTTGGCGGGGGTGCTGTCCGGGCCCGGCCGACCGGTGTGGGAGACGAGGCCGAACTTGGTGGCGAGCACAACCGCGTCCCGGCGGCCCTTGATCGCGCGGCCCACCAGTTCCTCGTTGGCATAGGGCCCGTACACCTCGGCGGTGTCCAGATGGGTGACACCGAGGTCGACGGCGCGATGAATGGTGCGGATCGACTCGGCTTCGTCCCGACCGGCGCCGGTGTAGTACGCCGACATCCCCATGGCGCCCAGGCCGATGCGCGAGACATCGAGCCTGCCGAGCGACGTGGACTGCATCTGTCGTCCTTTCCTGAACCTGTCCGCCGGCTCTGCGCTTCCGTGCGGGGCGTGCCTCGGCGCCGCGGGAGAGCGCGTAACGGCGTCGATGGCGCATCGCGCCGCTGTCGGTTACGCGCTCGGTCGGCAGCGGAGAGAACTTGACGCGTCAAGTTCTACCTCTTCGAACTTGACGCGTCAATAAGTGGGTCTAGGATGTCCTCATGGCGAGCACGGCGGATGACACGAACGGCCGGCGTCGCCGGCGTCCACGGAACGAGCCGGCGTCTGAGGCGACCGCGCTTGCCGAAGAAGGCTCCGGCTCGGGGAAGTCCACTGGCCCGGTCACCGGGACGCGATGGCTGAACGGCGACGAGCTGGCGGCGTGGCTGGCCAACTCCGCGATCATGATCAGCCTGCCTGCCGCGTTGGACGCGCGCATGCAGCGCGAGGCTCAGCTGACGTTCTTCGAATACATGGTGCTCTCGGTCCTGTCCGAGCAGCCGGCTCGCACCATGCAGATGAGCGCCCTGGCCGCGCGAACGGCGGCGTCACTGTCGAGGCTGTCCCATGTCGTCGGCAGGCTTGAGAAGCGCGAACTGCTCGCACGGAACCGGATCCCTGGTTCCGGAAGGCGCACCACCGCGACGCTGACCGAGGCCGGTTACGAGGTGGTCGTGGCGGCGGCGCCGGGACACGTCGCCGCGGTCCGCGAGTACCTGATCGATGATCTCGACCCCCAAGAGCTGGCGGCACTGCGCCGCATCGGTGCCGCAGTGGACGCGGCCATCAAGCGCGAGCGACCCGGCGCGGGCTCCGCGGCTTCGCCTCCGCCCGAAGCACCGGCGATCGACAGCGGACCGAGGAGTACCGCGGACTGATGGAGGAGCGGCGCCACGCGGTCCGCCGGCACGTCCGCGGCGCGGTCCTCGGCGTTCCGGGTGTATCGACCCGCGGGGTCGTGCACGCGGGAACTCGGGGCGGCTCACCTCCAGGCCGGGGCGGCCGCGCCGCGTACGCAACCGAGGACCGCCGCCCCGGAGCCGACGTTCGGGTCCGGCGGCGCCCGGCACGTCCCCCGAGCCCTGCGAGCAGGGGCCCCGGGCGGCGTCGTCGCCTCACCCGGGTACGTCCGGTGCGCGGGTGACACTCCGTCTCGCGGGGCACCGCACCGGACGCCGCGAGCCTCCGGCAGGCCGTCCCCGCCACAGCGCCGGCCCGGACCGTACGGGGCGACCGCCCCGACCGCGTACGGCCTCCGGGAGCGCGCCGGGACCCGACACGCGCCGGGCGCCGCTCCCAGGAGACCCGAAAAGCCCAGGTGGGGTGGCCGCCGCGACCGACCGCCGAGTCGGTTCGGGGTGCGAGAGCGCACTCCACCGGCATTCACCCGCGAGTGATCTGGCCAATCCTGCCGCCCCTGTGACTCTCTGGAGTCGCAAGGAGACCTGCTGTGGCGGGTGGTTCGGGTTCGGGTGAAGGGATGACGATGAGCACTCCCCAAGGGGCGGACACGGGTCGTGATGACGCAGCCCCTCCGATCAGGACGGTGGCCGGAACCGGGGCGGCGGGGTCCGCGGGGGACGACGGGAGCGCCGTATCGGCTCAGTTGAACCGCCCGTACGGGATCGCGGTGGACAGCACCGGAACCGTGTACGTCGCCGACTTCAGCGGCCACCGGGTCCGGAGGATCACGACGGACGGGAGGATCACCACCGTCGCGGGGACCGGGGCGGCGGGCTTCCGGGGCGACGGCGGTCCCGCGGTCGCGGCCCAGCTGAACGGGCCGCGGGAAGTGGCGGTGGACGGAGCAGGTGCCGTGTACATCGCCGATTCCAACAACCACCGGATCCGGAAGGTCACGCCCGACGGGAAGATCAGCACGGTCGCCGGAACGGGCGCCGGTGGCTTCCGGGGCGACGGCGGTCCCGCCACCGCCGCCCAGCTGAATCTCCCGCTGGGCGTGACGGTGGACGGCGCCGGCGTCCTCCACGTCGCCGACTACTACAACCACCGGATCCGGAGGATCACGGCGGACGGGGTGATCAGCACGGTCGCGGGGACCGGGGCGGCGGGTTTCAGGGGCGACGGAGGTCCGGCGGCCACCGCCCAGCTCAACGGGCCGCACGGAGTGGCGCTGAACGCGGCCGGCGATCTCTGCATCGCCGACCTGCAGAACCACCGGGTCCGGAAGGTGACGGCGGACGGGGTGATCAGCACGGTCGCCGGCACGGGTGCCGCGGGCTTCGGCGGCGACGGCGGCCCCGCGGCCGCGGCCCGGCTGAACTCCCCGGTGGGGGTGGCGCTGGACAGCGCAGGCACGCTCTACATCTGCGACTACGGCAACCACCGGGTCCGGAAGATGACGGCGGACGGGGTGATCAGCACGGTCGCCGGCACGGGTGCCGCGGGCTACGGCGGCGACGGCGGCCCGGCAGCCTCGGCCCAGCTGAACGGCCCGCGCAAGGTGGCGGTGGACTGCGTCGACAGCCTCTACTTCACCGACCATGTCAACAACCGCGTCCGGAAGGTCACATCGGCGAGGATGGCCGGGCTGCCCGAGTCGGGGGCGGTGGTCTCCTGGACCAACGTCCGCAGCAGGCTGCGCATGGGGGTCCACCAGGAGTCGGCCAGGGACGGGGCCGAGATCCACCAGTTGCTCGCCTCGTCCAGGGACCACCAGCGGTGGCGGCTCATCGCCTCGGGCCAGGACGACGGAGAGGTCCTGTACCGGATCGAGAACGTGCGCAGCGGCAAGGTCCTGGAGATCGCCGACGCGCTGGAGAGGCCGGGGGCGGTGGTCGCGCAGCGGGTCTACGAGGGCGGCGACGGGCACCACCAGCACTGGAGGCTCATCCCGGTCGGCCCTCAGGACGGCTCCGCGCGGGTGTACGAGATCGCCAACCGGCGCAGTGGTCTGCTGCTGCGGGTCGACACCAACGCCCGTACGGTCATCAGGCAGCACGGGGCGGACGGCGACCACCGGGGCCGCCAGTGGCAGTTGCTTCCCGTGTAGCGCAGGCAGGGGGCCGGACCGCTCCGGCCCCCTGCCGTGCGAACCCGCCCTATTCGGAGCGGGACGGCTTCTCCGCGGACGCCTTGGGCGCCTTCGGGGCGTCCGGGGCTTTGGGGGCGTCGGGGGTCTTGGGCGGCTTGGCGAAGTCGCTCTTCTTCGGCCTGCTCTCCAGGTCCTCGTCCTTCCGGAGGTCGCCGTGCTCCTTCACCGTCGCGCTCGCCTCCCGCATCCCCGCGGAGGCCGACGTGGTGACCGAGCCGGGGTCCTGCGCGTACCGGGACTGCGTGTCGGCGGAGGTCCGGGTGGTCTGGACGAGGGAGCCGAGGAAGCCGAGGACGGCCCGCGCCTCGGGCGAGGTCTCCTGCACGATCTTCGCGCGGGAGGAGGCGCCGTGGATCGCGTGGGGGAAGAGGCTCGTGCTCGTGTCGTCGTACGTGTCGTCGTCGCAGTCCTCGAAGTCGACACCCTCACCCGGCCGGGGCTTCGTGCCGTCCGTGGTCACGGAGAAGATCCCCGCGCCCCTGGCCGCGGAGTCGAAGACGTTGTCGAACACCATGATCGTCACCTCTGGTCGTCGTCGTGGCGGCGGTGCCGCGCGGTCACGGCTGCTTGTAGGGCGTCTGCTGGCTGACGGTCAGGGTCTCGACGTCGAGCATGGTGTGGTGGACGTCCAGGGCGGAGACGACCTCGGCCAGGCCCTTCATGCGGAAGCCGCCGGGCGTCAGGTCGATGTCACCGATGTCGCGGGCGACCATGCCGTCGAGCCCGGGGTAGGTGCCGGGCTGCGGGGGAGACAGCACCGCCACCGGCACGGCGTACTGCACCGCGATCAGACCGGAGAAGGTCACCGGGATCTCGTAGGTGTACTGCTTGCGGGTACGCCGCTGCGTCACGATGGTCTGCACACGGGAGTTCGCCGGCACCTTGCCGGAGATCTGCGACTTCGAGGCCCAGCTCGTGTTCAGCGAACCCCCGACGCCGGCCGCGAGGCCCAGGGCCAGCTGGGCGTTGAGCGAGGCGTTGCCGGTGGCGGTGCCCGAGGTCGTGAAGCCCACCGAGTTGGTCATCCCGGTCGACGAGGAGCTCGTCGCCGAACTGCTCGCGGACGTCTCGGTGGTATTGGCGTTGTCGACCCCGACGCTGTCCTTGCTGTTCTTGTTGGTCACCGTGTTCGCGTTCTTGTTCGCCGTCCCGCTCTGGCACGACGCCTGGAGCTGCGACTGGAGGTCCAGGCGGAGCTGATTCTGCAACTGCAACTGGAGCGAGGCGCCGACACTGCCGCCGAAAGTGAGCTTGGCGTCGCCTTGCAGCGACCACGTCACCCCGTTCGACACGGTGAAGTCGACCGAGTCCGTGAAATTCATCTCCGCCTGGCTGCGGTTGACGTAGGACCGGGTGGAAAACGTGTCGGGCGGCGGCTGGCCGATATCGCCCCGCACCTCGATCAGCGGTTCCCCGAGGTTCATGTAGGCGAGCCAGCCGAGCTGGAACGCGGTTCCGGTGAAGGTGCCGTAACTCGACTTGTTCACGGAGAACCCGACCGGTTTGTGTTTCACGCCCGAGGGGTCGACATAGACCAGGTTGGGGTGGTTCATGATCGACTGCCAGGACTGCTCGATGTGGAGTTCGCGCAGGTTCTTCTTCGTCAGCGGCTGACGCCTGGCATCTACCAGGCTGTATGCGGTGGAAGGCATCTACCCGTCCTCGACTGGTGCCGGCCGAACCGCGCCGGCTGAAAAGGTGGGTGAACAGTGGACAGAAATATGTCCACGTCTTCGGCGGTAAAAATTAGCACGCCCCATAATGGGCGGGGAAGGTCTTTCCGCGTATCACGCTCATTCGAGGGACCGAGGTCCGGTGCTCTCCTTCTGTTGTGGGGGAATCGATCTCGGATTCGCCTTCCTTCACTCGATCGATGACTTCCCGGCGGCCCTTTCCTGCCGGTAGCGTGAAAGCGGCAGTTGCTGAATTCGAGATTTCTTGTCGCGGTCGCCCGCAGGGTGTCGGACACATTTCCGTCGAGGGTGCTCGGACAGGCGGGAATGCGGTGCGACGGGCCGCTCGGTCAGGCCGCCGAATTCGGTTCCCCGGAGAGAAGGTGAGGTTTCGGCGATGTACACCCAAGAACGCGCGACGATGAGCAATCTGGTGGTCGGCGGCCCGGTGGCGGTGAACAGCTACGACAACGCGATCGTGGCGGCACTGGTGGAGAACCGGCCGGTCATGCTCGTCCACGCCTTCAACGGCGGCTACCTGCGACCCGTCGAGCTCAAGGAGGAGAGCCACGACAAGGGCGTCAAGCTGGCCACCGCGCTCGACCTCGCCACCAAGGAGGCCAAGGGCCACCTCTGGTACGTCACCCCGGCCGGCTTCTTCGGGCAGCGACCGCTCTACGTCCTCGAGAGCGCCGCGGGACAGGTGTCACCGAAACCCGCCGCCGCGGGGGCGGGCGAGACCGGCCGCGGCGACGACGGTGTGCCCAAGCCGCAGCGCAGGCGCATCACCGTCCACCAGGACGCGCCCAAGAGCACGGCCGACGGCGTCCAGGTCGGCCTGCCCGACAAGGTCGGCGACAAGTGGCGCGGGAAGAACGGCGCCCCGGAGGACACACAGCTCTGGATCGTCACGGTGACGCCCTGGGGCGGGATCACCTTCGTGCCGATCACCCACCCGGACACCATCCTCGGGTTCAAGGACCACGCGGTCGCCGCCGACACCGAGGCGCGCGTCACCTACAACTGGGGCGGGGACTTCACCGGAACCGTCATCAACACCTTCTATCCGCGGCTGCCCAGCGAGTGGGACGTCCCCTACCACCACGTCTTCACGTGACGGCGCGCCACCGCCGCACCACACCCGTTCCCCGTCGAAGCCCGCACCGCCCGGAAGAGGCACCGACATGCCCCTGCCCATGGAAGAACTGAAGTTCCGGATCGTCAACGCCGCCACCGGCAGAGTCCTCGCCGCCGAGGCCGCCCCGGCCGCGGGCGGAGCCCTCGTCGTCCGGGACCACCCCGGCGCGGACCCGCCCCCGGAGCAGTGGCAGCTCACTCCCGCGGCCACCGCCCCCGGCGGGCAGCCCCAGGACGACCCCGTGTACGTGATCCGCGACGCCGCCGGCGGCAAGGTCCTCGACAACCCCGCCGCCGCGGACCGCGGCGTACGCCAGGCGAACGCCGCCGCGGGCAGGCGCAGCCAGCAGTGGCGCGTGGTCCCCGTCGCCGGCGAAGCGGCCCTCCACTTCATCGAGACCGTGACCGGCGACACCGTTCTCGATCTCGCCGACCCGGGCGAGGACGGCGCACGGGTGGTCCTGCGGGAGTACGACGAGAACGCGGCGAGCCAGCGCTGGCGGTTCGAGACCGCCGCACCCGAGCGCACCAGCGACCCCGCGCTGCGCTGGGCACACCTGAGCCACTGGAACGGCCGCCGGTCCTGGCGCCTGACCCGCTCTGCCGCGATCCGCCCGGCACCCGGCGCGGCGCCCTCCTTCAGCGACCTGCTGCTGGTCCTCGAAGGCTTCGGCAGCGACCAGGACGCCGGCGGCTGGGCGGGCACCGCCGCAACCGGCCGCCCGCTCCACGGGCGACCCGGCGGGTGGGCCGGAGCGGGAGCCCGGTTCCTCATCGACGCCACCGGGTCGGGGCGGGCGGACATCGTGGGGATCAGACCGGCGAAGGGCGCGGTGACGGCGTCCAGCAGGGGCGACGGCACGTTCGAGGACGAGCGCGTCCTGCACCAGCCCTCACCCGCCCCGCATCCGGCCGACCTGTGGACCCTCGCCGACATGACGGGCGACGGCAAGCCCGACGCCGTCACGCTGGGCGCCGACGGCGTCCGCGTGAACTCCCGGGACGGCGGCGGGGCGTTCACGCCGGGGGGCGGCAACCCGGTCGTCAAGGCGTTCGGCCACGACCAGAAGGCCGGCGGCTGGCACGCCGACAAGCACCCCCGCTTCCTCGTGGACACCACCGGAGACGGCAGACTCGACATCGCGGGCTGCCACGACGACGGCGTCCGGATCTCGCTCCAGGACGAGGAGGGGAAGTTCGCGCCGCTCCCCGACGAACCGGCGCTGCGGGCGTTCGGCCACGACGAGAAGGCGGGCGGCTGGCGCGTCGGCGAGCACCCCCGCTTCGTCGTCGACACCACCGGAGACGGACGCGCCGACATCGTCGGCTGCCACGACGACGGTGTGTGGATCTCCCTCCAGGACGGCGACGGCACCTTCGCCGAACCGCTGTACGTCCTGGACGACTTCGGGACCGACCAGGGGTGGACCTCGGTCCAGGAGCACCCCCGGTTCCTCGTCCGCGCCGTCGGTGACGGGGAGTTGGACGTCATCGGGTTCGGCCCCCAGGGCGTCGTCGTCTCGCGGGGACGCGGCGACGGCACGTTCGAGCCCCCGCAACTCGTGCTGAACGACTTCGGGCAGGCCCAGGGATGGACCGGCGGCAAGCACCTCCGCTTCCTCGCCGACGTCACCGGCGACGGCAACCCGGACATCGTCGGCTTCGGCGACGAAGGCGTCTGGGTGGCGCACAACCGCGGTGACGGCCGCTTCGACCAGGCCCAACTGGTCTGCCGCGGATTCGGGTACGGCGACGACGCGGGCGCCTGGCGCGTCGACCGCCACCCCCGCTTCCTGGCCGACGTCACCGGCGACGGACGCGTCGACATCGTCGGCTTCGGCGGTCCGGGCGTGTACGTGGCCCGCAACCTCTTCCGCCGGTTCAGGACCCGGTGACCGTCCGACCCCGCCACGGGAGGCACCGCGCGCACGAGCCGCGCGCGCGGTGCCGCCGCCCCGGCCTCGCTCCCCGCCGGCCCGGACCGCACCCCGCCGGCCCGGACCGCACCCCGCGTGTCCGTCCCCGCCGCAGGAGATCCCGTACCCGCCGGACGTTCCCGCGTCGCGCTCCGCGTCCCGCGGTCGGCACCACGATCCGGGCCGGTCGCGCGCGGAGCGCCGGCCGTCCGCCGCGCTGTATAGGGTGTCCCGCGTGCCTGGTGAGACTGACCTTCGACGACTCCTGACCGACATGCGGCCGGAGTGGAAACCGGGACGGTTCGTGTTCACCACGGTGTCCCATGCCGTGCCGGCCGGGGTCACCCCCCTCGTCATGGTGGCCGAAGCGGAGGGCCTCACCCTCGTGGTGCGCCAGGAGGACGCCGAGGCGGCGGGGCTGGGGTACGACTACGTGGCCGGATGGCTGGTCCTCCAGGTGAACTCCGCCCTGGAGGCGGTGGGCCTGACCGCCGCCGTCGCCCAGGAACTCGCGCGGGCCGGGATCAGCTGCAATGTGGTGGCCGGATTCCACCACGACCACCTCTTCGTGCCGTACGAGGCCGCGGACCGCGCCCTGGAACTGCTCCGGGGACTCTCCCGGAGAACCGCGGCCGAGGTGGCCCGTTAGCCCGGGTGCCCTCTCCGCAAGCGCTGTGCGGGTACGCCGGACGACGGGTAACGCCCGACGACGGGTACGCCGGACGAGGGGTGCCGGGCCACTCCCCGGCGCCCCGGGCCGGTAGGTTCTCCTTTTCCGCCGTAGGGAGAGGACCGAAGGAATGACAGAGAGCGTGCGTACCTCGAAGGCCATCGAGGTGGTGGGGGCACGGACCAACAACCTCCGCGATGTCACCGTGAGCATCCCCAAGGGCCGGGTGGTGGCCTTCACCGGAGTCAGCGGCAGCGGCAAGACCTCGTTAGCCATCGACACCCTGCACAGCGAGGCCCAACTGCGGTACCTGGAAGGGCTCTCCCCTTTCGTCCGGCAGTACATCACCCAGCGCAATCGCCCCCGGGTGGACCGGGTCCTCGGCCTCGGCGCCACGCTCGCCGTGGACCAGCGCCGGCTCAACCGCAACCCGCGCTCCACGGTCGCCACCATCACCGGCATCGACGGCCATCTCGGCCTCCTCTACTCGCGGTTGCCCGCCGTCGGCCCCGGCCCGGTGCCCGGCGGGGGGCATCTGAGCACCGCCCACTTCGACCGGCACACCCCCGAGGGGAGCTGCCCCGACTGCCACGGCGTCGGCGGACGCTGGCAGGCACGGGAAGAACTCATCATCACCCACCCCGACCTGCCCCTCTTCGACGGCGCCTCGCCCTGGTACGCGAAATGGCGCTCCGGTGAACACGCCTTCATCCCCGCCCTGGCCGAGAAGCGGGGCGTGGACCTCGCCCGGCCCTGGGAGTCGCTGCCCGAGGAATTCCGGCACAACGTGCTGTACGGCACGGGTGACGAGAAGATCGAGGCCACCGTCGACATGCCCAACAAGAACGAGACGTCCTCCTGGACGTACACCTCCAGTGAGCCGCTGCGCGGCGCGCTCGCCGAGGTGGAGCGGGTCTTCGCGAACGCCGCCACCCCCAGCGCCAAGGAGCGCTATCTGCCGTACATGCGCAAGATGCCCTGCCCCGGCTGCGGCGGCACCGGCTACGACGCGATCGCCCGCACCGTCCGGCTCGGCGGACTGGCCTTCCCCGAACTCCTCGAAGTGGACGTACGCGAGGTGCGCGCCTGGAGCGAGCGGGTCACCGCGGGCCTCGGCGACGGGCAGCGCCTCGTCGGCGAACCCCTGCTCCAGGATCTCGCCCGCAGGCTGCGGGTGCTGGACCGGCTCGGCCTCGCCCATCTCCAACTGTCGCGCGGCGCCGCCACCCTCTCCGGCGGCGAACTCCAGCGCACCCGCCTCGCGGCCCAGTTGAGCACCGAACTCAGCGACATCATCTTCGTCCTGGACGAGCCCGGCACCGGGCTGCACCCGGCGGACAAGGCCCATCTCCTCGACATCGCACTGGAGTTGCGGGCCGCCGGGAACACCGTGCTGCTGGTCGAGCACGACCCGGAGCTGATCGCCCGCGCGGACTGGGTCATCGACCTGGGTCCGGGCGCCGGACGGCTCGGCGGTGAGGTGCTGGTCTCCGGGACCCCGGCGGACGTCGCCGGCCACCCCCGCTCGCTCACCGGCCACTACCTCGCCGGAAAGGGCCCCCGGCTGCGCCGCACCCGCCGCCCGGTCGGGGAGGGCACCGCCTGGGTGGAGCTGCACGGACTGTCCGCGCACAACGTGACGGCCGAACGCGTCCGCTTCCCCGTCGGCCGGCTGACCTGTCTCACCGGGGTGAGCGGCAGCGGGAAGAGCAGCCTGCTCGGCGCGCTCGGCGCGGGCACCGAGGCGGCGCTGGCGGGGACGGCGACCGACACCGTCCGCCGGGTCACCGGAGCCGACCGCTTCGCCTGGGTCGCCGTCGTCGACCAGGAGCCGATCGGCCGGACCCCGCGCTCCAACCCCGCCACGTACAGCAAGGCGTTCGACATCGTCCGCAAGCTCTTCGCGGAGACCGACGAGGCCCGGGGGCGGGGCATCAAGTCCTCGTGGTTCTCGTTCAACACCGCGGGCGGCGGCCGGTGCGAGCCCTGCACCGGCTACGGCCGCAAGCTGGTCAACATGCACTTCCTGCCCGACGTATGGGTGGTCTGCGACGCCTGCGAGGGCCGCCGCTACACCCCGGAGGCCCTGGAGATCACCTACGAGGGGCTCACCATCCACGGGGTGCTGGAGCTGACCGTCGCCGAGGCCGTCGAACGGCTCACCGGGCAGCGGCAGCTCGCGGAGGCGCTGGAGGCCATGGACCGGGTCGGCCTCGGCTATCTGCAACTCGGCCAGAACGCCACGGAACTCTCCGGGGGCGAGGCCCAGCGCCTGAAGCTGGCCTCCGCGATCCAGCGCGGATCGGCGAACCGCAAGGCCGGGCTCGTGGTGCTCGACGAGCCGGTCTCCGGGCTCCACCCGTCCGACATCCAGCGCATGGTGGACGCCTTCGACCTGCTGCTGGACTCGGGCAACACCGTGGTCGTCGCCGAGCACGACGTCCCCGTCGCCGCGTCCGCGGACTGGGTGATCGACCTCGGCCCCGGCGCGGGCCCGGACGGCGGCGCGATCGTCGCCGAGGGCACCCCCGACGAGGTCGCGCACGCCGACACGCCGACGGCGGGCTTCTTCCGGCGGTACACGGCGGGGCTGCCGCTGCTCGGCGGACCCGCGGCCGGCTGACGGACCGCAACACGCCCCGCCCCGGCCGCGCGGTCAGGGGCGGGGCGTCACCAGCTCCACGACGGTGATGTCCGGGTCGGCGTCGATCCGTACCGGCGGCCCCCAGAAGCCCGCGCCCCGGGTCACGTACAGCAGGGTGTCGCCGTGCCGGCTCAGCCCGGCGACATCCGCGTCGCCGAGACCGGCGAGACGGGTGAACGGCCAGAGCTGACCGCCGTGCGTGTGGCCGGACAACTGGAGGTCCACCCCGTACCGGGCGGCCTCAGTGACCTGCGAGGGCTGATGGGCGAGCAGCACCACGGCCCGTTCCCGGTCGCGCCCGCCGAGCGCCGCTTCGTAGTCCGGCGCGGCGCCGTACTCCTCCCCGCTCGCGTCGTCGACGCCCGCCAGGTCGAAACCGGGCAGCGCCACCCGCTCGTTGCGCAGCACGCGCAGCCCGAGCCCGCGGACGAAGCGGACCCACTGGTCCGCGCCGGAGTAGAACTCGTGATTCCCGGTGACGTAGTACGCGCCGTGCCGCGCCCGGAGATCCGCGAGCGGCTCGGCCGCGCGCCCCTGGTCGGCCACGTCGGCGTCCTCCACCAGATCGCCGACCACGGCCACCAGGTCCGGTTCGGTGCCGTTGAGCAGCTCCACCAGCCGGCGGGTGCGGGAGCGCCCCACGATCACGTTCAGCTGGATGTCGCTGATCAGCGCGATCCGGAAGCCGTGGGCCCCCGGGCCGAGCCGGGCGAGCGGCACGGTGACGTGCTTGACGCGGGGCGGCCCGAGCGCGGTGTGCACGCCGTACCCCACGGCGGCCGCGGCGGCCGTACCGGCGGTCAGCGCGATCGCCCGGCTCACGAACAGCCGCCGTGTGGCCTGGAGTTGATCCGTGGCGGGCGGCGCGGGCGAGTCCGGCGCGGGGGACCGGCCCGCACCGGGAGGGGCCGTACCGGGAGGGCCCGTACCGGACGGGGCCGTAGCGGACGGGCCCGTACCGGGAGGGGCCGTACCGGACGGGGCCGGGGCACCGCTCACGGGCACCGGCTCCCCGTCCCGGGGGGCGGACCGCCCGCGCCGGGAACGCGGCAGGAACGGCCGGACCGCCTCGCCCGCCAGCAGGGCGAGCGCGAGATAGACGATCCCCGCCATCCAGGTGAAGCCCGGCCAGCCGACCCAGGCGTCCTGCGGCGCGGGCAGCGCCCGCTCCGCGGGAGGCGCCGCCACCAGGAGCAGCCCCAGGACGACGAGCAGCGCCGTACCGGTCCGGCGCCACCAGGACCGGGGGGCCGAGGTGTCGCGGACCGTCCGCCACCACACATAGAAGTGGACTCCCGCCAGGGCCGGCAGCACGAGCGCGAGGAACATCGCGGAGGACATCCGGCCCCCTCGTTCAGCCGGCCGACGGGCGGGGTTCGCCGCACCACTGGCGCAGGGCTCTGGTCAGACCCCGGCCGGGTTCGGCACCCGCCCAGGCCACATGGCCGTCGGGGCGGGCCAGCACGAAGGCGGGCCAGCCGGAGCCCAGGGGTTCGGCGACCCTGCCGGCCCGCAGCCGGGACTCCCAGCCCGTGGCGGCGGGCGGCAGGGCGGCCGTGCCGGTCAGCACGAAACCGCCGTCCCGGAAGAGTTCGTACAGCCGTCCCGGTTCGCCGGGGGCCGCCACCAGCGGCCGGTCCGGGACCCGCAGCCCGGTCCACCGCTCCCGCCGCGCCGCCGGGTAGCGCAGGGCCAGGCCCGACAGGTGCATCACGTTCAGCCGGTGGACCGGCTTGATCCGCATCGACCACATCGCGGCCTTCCGCAGCAGCCGCGCCGGCAGGCTGTCGGACGTCTCGAAGCGGAACGACAGATCGGTCTTGCGCAGTGTCTCGGCGGCGATGGGGTAGCGCTCCGCCTCGTAGGTGTCGAGCAGCCCGTCCGGCGCCCAGCCGTCCAGCACCGCGCGCAGTTTCCAGCCCAGGTTGAACGCGTCCTGGATACCGGTCTGGAGCCCCTGCCCGCCCGACGGGATGTGCGTGTGCGCGGCGTCACCGGCCAGCAGCACCCGGCCCACCCGGTACTTCTTCGCGTGCCGCTGCGAACTGCGGAACCGCGACAGCCACAGCGGATCGCGCAGGCCGACGTCCAGTCCCAGGATCGCCGCGCAGCTCTCGCCCAGGTCCTGAAGCGTCAGCGGTTCGTCGGCGGGCACGGTGAACTTCTCGCGGTCCAGCACGATCACGCGGTACGTGCCGTCCCGGAACGGGAACAGGGCGGCCATGCCGCGCCGGGTGATCCTGGCGTACTCGGCGGGACCGGGCGGGGCGCTCAGCCGGGCGTCGGCCATCATCAGCGACTGGTCGTAGTTCCAGCCGTCGAACCGCACCCCGAGGGCGTCGCGCACGGTGCTGTTCACCCCGTCGCAGCCCACGACGTAGGCGGCCCGCACGGTCATCGGGCCCTCCGGGCCGGTCAGTTCGACGTCCACCCCGTCGGCGTCCTGGGACAGCCCGGTCATCTCGGTGCCGGGCAGCAGCACGGCACCCGCCTTCTCTGCGGCGGCCTGCAACGCGTCCTCGGTACGTGCCTGCGGAAGGGACAGGCTGAACGGGAAACCGGTGTCGAGCAGCCCGTAGTCCAGATAGCCGTCCTCGTTGCCGAGCGGCGGATGCGGGCACTCCCGGCCCCAGGCCAGCAGATCGCCCACCCGGCCCCGCATGTCGAGCAGTTCGAGGGTGCGCGGCTCGACGGTGCAGGCGCGGGAGAGCCGGCTGCGCCCGGTGCGCTTGTCGACCACGTGACAGGAGACGCCGAAGCCGGCCAGCTCCGCCGCGAGCGCGAGCCCGGCGGGTCCGGCGCCGACGACGAGCACCTGGGGGGAGGGCGGCATCTGTGGACTCCTTCGGATGGGCCGGACCCCTCGCACGCGCGGCCGGGGCACGCAACCGCGGCGGCGGGCCGGACGAGGACCGGGAAACCGCTGCCCGTCGGGACGCCAGTCAGTTAACGGGCGGGTCCGCGGGGGCGCAACCACGGTGAGAACGAGGTGAGACGGGCCTAAGAGCGGGGCCCGGCGGGTGAGACCGGATTGAGGGCCGGGCTGAGAACGGGCCGTCCTAGCGTGAGCGTGATCAGGTGCTGTCCACGCAGACCGGCTCGCAGGGGGTCGTCCCGCCATGACCGCGCAACCGTCGCAGGCACGCGGCGCCCGGGCCACCGCGCCCCCACCGGCCGTGCCGTCACCGGCCGTGCCGTCACCGGCCGCGCCCCCACCGGCCGTGCCGTCACCGGCCGTCCCGGCGCGGGCCGTTGCGGCGCAGACCGCACCGCCGTCAGGAGGCGCGCGGGCGCTCCCCGGGCCCGAGGACCTTCGATCCCTGCTGACCATCCGCCACTTCGAGAACCTGCTGCTGCGGATGTTCACCGAGGGACGGCTCAACGGAACGACCCACACCTGTCTGGGGCAGGAACATGTGCCGGTCTCCCTGGCCCCGTTGCTGGCGGGCGACCACGTCCTGAGCAACCACCGGGGCCACGGCCACTACCTCGCCCTCTTCCGGGACCCGGCCGGGCTGCTCGCGGAGATCACGGGCCGCGAAGGCGCCGTGTGCTCGGGCGTCGGCGGCAGCCAGCACATCCGCCGCGACGGATACCTCTCCACCGGGGTGCAGGGGCAGAGCCTCCCGCTCGCCGTGGGCATCGCACTGCGCTGCAAGCGGACCGGGTCCGGGCGGATCGCCGCCGTGTTCGTCGGGGACGGCACCTGGGGCGAGGGCGCGGTCTACGAGGCGCTCAACATGGCCGCGCTGTGGCGGGTCCCGGTCCTGGTGGTGGTCGAGCACAACGGCATCGCCCAATCCACCCCGACGAGCCTGCAGATGGCGGGGTCGGTCGCGGACCGGGCCGCCGCCTTCGGCATCGACTTCCTGGAGGTCACCGGCCACCACGTCTCCGACATCCGGGAGCGGCTGGCCCCCGTCGTCCGCCGCGTCCGGGAGGAACACCGCCCAGCCGTCGTGCAGTTCACCACCCACCGGCTCGGCCCGCACAGCAAGGGCGACGACACCCGCGACCCGGCCGAGGTCGAACTGCTCAGGGCAGGCGACTGGTACGCGCGGTACGCCGGACTGGCCGACCGGACCGGCGAGGCGTTCCGGGACCTCGACGCCCGGGTGCGCGCCGAACTGGACGCGCTCGCCCGCGAGGTACAGGCACGGCCGCCCGCCGCCCGCAGGGGGCCCGGCCGGCCGCGCCCGAGGACGGAGGAACGATGGCCGAACTGACCGAGCCCGGCGAGCCGCCGCGGCCCTCCCGCCCGGCCGCTCCGCGCGGCCCCGCCGCGAGCGCGGGGCCGGGCGACCCGGGCGCACTGACCGGACTGGTCGCCGACGTGCTGCGGACACCGGTCGAGGAGGTGACGGAGGAGACCGGGCCGGCCACCACGTCCGCCTGGACCAGCCTGCGCCACGTCCAGATCGTCTCCCGGGTCGAGCAGGTCTACGGCATCCGGTTCACCGGCCGCGAGGCGCGCGGCTGCCGCACCGTCGGCGCGCTGCGCGCCGCGCTGGCCGGGAAGCTGGGGGCACCGTGACCCGGCCCGCGCCCCGCTGCGTCGAGGCACTCAACGCCGCCCTGCACCGGCTCTTCGAGGAGCGGCCCGCGCTGCACCTCCTCGGTGAGGACGTACTGGACCCGTACGGGGGCGCGTTCAAGGTGACGCGCGGGCTGTCCACCCGCCATCCGGACCGGGTGCGGGGCACCCCGATCAGCGAGGCGGGCATCACCGGTGTGGCGGGCGGTCTCGCGCTCGCGGGCGACCAGGCCATCGTGGAGATCATGTTCGGCGACTTCGCCGCGCTCGCCTTCGACCAGGTCCTCAACCTGATCTCCAAGTCCGTGACCATGTACGGGGACCGGGTGCCGATGCCGCTCGTGGTGCGCTGTCCCACGGGCGGCCACCGCGGCTACGGACCGACCCACAGCCAGAGCCTCCAGAAGCACTTCCTCGGGATTCCCGACCTCGCGCTGTACGAGACGAGTCCGTTCCACGACCCGTACGCGCTGCTCGCCGAGGGCCTGGACCGGGGGCCCGCGATGCTGTTCGAGGACAAGGTCCTCTACACCCGGCGGATGTTCCGCGACGGCGTCGTGGACGAGGAGTACGGGTACGAGCTGCTCGGCGGCCCGGCCGGCTGGGCCCGGGTGTCCCCGGTGGACGGCACCCCGCCCGACGCGGTGCTGATCTGTCCCGGCGGGACCGCGCACCGGGCCCTGGACGCCGCCCGCTCGCTGCGCGGCCGGGGCCTGACCACGCATGTCCTGGTCCCGGCCCGGCTCTATCCGCCGGATCTGGAACCGGTGCTGCCGCTGCTCGCCGGCGCCGGGCTGATCGCCGTCGCGGAGGAGAGCACGGAGGGCGGCACCTGGGGCGCCGAGATCGCCGCCCGCGTGCACCCCCGGATCTGGTCCCGGCTGCGCGCACCCGTCCTGCTGCTGTCCTCCGCGGACTCGGTGGTGCCGTCCGCCCCGCATCTGGAGGCGGAGGTGCTGCTCGGCGCCGAGCGGATCGCCGCGGAGATCGAGGCCGCGGCGGCCCGGCCGGCCCCGCCCGCGCACCGGCCCCGCCCCGCGCACCGGCCCCGCC
>NZ_AGBF01000062.1 GCF_000225525.1 Streptomyces zinciresistens K42
GCGCGGCGTCGCGGGGGTCAGCCCGCGGTGGTGCGCACCACCGTGGCCCCGGCAGCCGGGGCCACGGCCGCGCGTGCGGTGCGGCAGGTGCCGGACGCCGTCAGGGCCCGCGCCACCCGCGCCGCGGACTCCGCGTCGCGGGCGAGGAAGGCGGTGGTGGGGCCCGAGCCGGAGACGAGCGCGGTGAGGGCGCCCGCGGCGCGGCCCGCGGCGAGGGTGTCGGCGAGTTCCGGGAAGAGCGAGAGGGCGGCCGGCTGGAGGTCGTTGGAGACGGCGGCGGCGAGCGCGTCCGGGTCGCCCTTGGCGAGGGCGTCCAGCAGCGGCTGGGAGGCGACGGGTTCGGGGACGGCGGTGCCCTCGGTGAGCCGGTCGAACTCCCGGAAGACGGCGGGTGTGGACAGGCCGCGCGCGGCCGTCGCGAACACCCAGTGGAAGGCGCCGCCGACGTCGAGGGTGCGCAGCTTCTCGCCCCGCCCGGTGCCGAGCGCGGCACCGCCGACCAGGGCGAACGGCACGTCGCTGCCCAACTCGGCGCAGATGTCGAGCAGTTCGGCGCGCGAGGCGCCGGTCCCCCAGAGCGCGTCGCAGGCGAGCAGCGCCCCGGCGCCGTCCGCGCTGCCGCCCGCCATGCCGCCCGCGACGGGGATGTCCTTGACGATGTGCAGGTGCACGTCGGGGGTGAGGCCGCGGCGCGCGGCCAGCGCACGGGCGGCGCGCGCGGCGAGGTTGGTGCCGTCCAGCGGGACCTGCCCGGCGTCCGGGCCCTCGCAGGTGACGCGCGGGCCGCCCGGCGAGGGCGTCACGGTGACCTCGTCGTACAGGCCGACGGCGAGGAAGACGTTGGCCAGGTCGTGGAAGCCGTCCGGCCGGGCGGCACCGACCGCGAGCTGGACGTTGACCTTGGCCGGGACACGGACGGTGACGCCGGTGCTCACTTACTCGGACTCCTCGCGTGGGGCTGCCGCTTCCTTGTGCTCCGCGACGGCCGCGAACTCCTCGACCGTCAGGGCTTCGCCGCGCGCCTGCGGGGAGACCCCGGCCGCGACGAGGGCCGCCTCCGCGGCGGCGGCCGAGCCGGCCCACCCGGCGAGCGCGGCCCGCAGGGTCTTGCGGCGCTGGGCGAACGCGGCGTCGACGACGGCGAACACCTCGCGCCGGGAGGCCGTGGTCCGGATCGGCTCCGCGCGCCGGGTCAGCGCCACCAGGCCGCTGTCGACGTTCGGCGCGGGCCAGAAGACGGTGCGCCCGATGGCGCCGGCCCGCTTGACGTCGGCGTACCAGTTGGCCTTGACCGACGGGACGCCGTACACCTTGGAGCCGGGGGCCGCGGCCAGCCGGTCGGCGACCTCCGACTGCACCATGACCAGGGCGCGTTCGATGCTCGGGAAGGTGGCGAGCATATGGAGCAGGACCGGCACGGCGACGTTGTACGGGAGGTTCGCCACCAGCGCGGTGGGCGGCGGGCCGGGCAGCTCGGCGACCTGCATGGCGTCGGAGTGCACCAGCGCGAACCGGTCGGCGCGCTCGGGCACGCGGGCCCGGACCGTGGCGGGCAGCGCGCCGGCCAGCACGTCGTCGATCTCGACGGCGGTGACGCGGTCGGCGGCCTCCAGCAGGGCCAGGGTGAGCGAGCCGAGCCCCGGGCCGACCTCGACGACCACGTCGTCGGGGCGGACCTCCGCGGTGCGCACGATGCGGCGGACCGTGTTGGCGTCGATCACGAAGTTCTGGCCGCGCTGCTTGGTGGGGCGTACGCCGAGGGCCGCCGCCAGCTCGCGGACGTCGGCGGGGCCCAGCAGGGCGTCGGGGGTGGGGCTGCTCACCCGACAAGGGTACGGGGCGCCGCAGGCCGCGATCGTCCGCGCACCGGGCGGGGCCGCCCGTCACCTGTGCAGACGTCCCCCGCAGTGCGGCCAGGGGCTCGCGCCCTGGCGCACGTACAGCTTCTTCGCCCGCATCGTCTGCTCGGCCGGGGGCGCGTCCTGCGGCCGGCCCTGGCCGCCGAGGCCGCGCCAGGTGCGGGTGTCGAACTGGTACAGCCCGCCGTACGTCCCCGAGGAGTCCACCGCGTCCGGGCGCCCCCCGGACTCGCAGGCGGCGAGGCCCTCCCAGTCGAGTTCGCCCGTGCCGTTCATCGACGTCGGCAGCGGCCTGGTGCCCACCTTCACCACCTGCGTCTGCGGTTCGCGCACCACCTCGGTGCCGATCCGCCGGGGCTTGAGGCGGACCCCGTTGACGGTGCGCAGCGCGTAGGTGAGCCGCCGCAGGCCGTGCTGGCCGGCCCGCTCGACGACCTCCGTGCCCCGGAACACCGTCGGATCGTCCACGCGCTGCACGGCGAAGGGGATCGTCTCGTCGCGGATCTCCCTGCCGCCGGTGATCCGCAGGACGGTGACCGCCTGCCCGTCGCGCGGGAAGCTCTCGGTCGGCGCCGACGTGGAGTCCTGCCCGCGCAGGGTGATCCCGGCCTGCTCGACCACCTCGCCCACGGTCTCGGCGTTGGTGCGCACGGTGCGGGAGCGGCCGTCCGCCAGCACCGTCACCGCGCGCTCGGTGCGCACGGTGAGGCCGAGCCCGCCGCGCCCGATGCGCCGGGACCCCGGCACCGACACGTACGCCCCCTCCGTGCGCACCCCCAGCTCCCGCAGCGCCGCCTCGACCGTGTCCGCGGTCGTCCACACCTCGCGGCGCCGGCCGTCCAGCGTGAGCCGCAGCGGGCGGCCGTGGCGCACCGCGATCTCGTCGCCGCTGGCCAGCGCCTTGCCGGGGCCGGGCGTGACCAGGTCGTGCGCCCCGACGTCCACGCCCTCCCGGGCGAGCAGTTCGCCGACGTCGTCGGCGAAGGTGTGCAGGCTGCGCGGTCTGCCGTCGACGTTCAGCTCGATCGCCTTGTCCTTGGCGACGAAGGCGCTCGTCCCGCCCGCGAGGAAGGCGACGACCAGCGCCTGCGGGACGAGCCGCCGCATGGGCCCGTCCACCCGCTCGACGACCCGCCCCCGGCGCCGGTGCGCGGCCCGCCTGCCGCCCGTGGAGCGCGCGCCGGGCGCGTACGCCGCATCGGCCGCCTCGTACGCGGGGCGGTACGTGTCCTCGTAGGGCTCGTACTCCGCGTACTCGGGGTACTCGGAGTACTCCGAGTACTCGGAGTACTCGGGGTCCCCAGGCTCCTCGGGGCCCTCGCCGTACTCCGGGTCCTGGCCGTGTCCGGCGTACCGGGAGTGTGCGGCGTACTCGGCGCCCGCGCCGCGGCTCCCGTGTCCGGCGTGCCGCTGCCAGCCGGGACCGTCACTGTCCGTACGGGGCACGGCGGGGCGCGGCACTCCGTAGGGCTGGGTCCGCGCGCGGTACGGGTCGAAGCCGCCGTGGGCCGGTGGCCCCTGGGCGGGGCTCGGTCCATACGTCTCGAACTGCGCGTTGCTCACGACGACGCTCCAGCGGCGGGGTCCGTTTCGGGCCCCCAGAACCTAGCGGAGCGGTGGGGGGCCGCCAAGGCGACGCGACTACGCGCCGTGTCCGTGACGGCCGGTCAGGCCCCGCGAGCGTTATCGGGCGGTTATCGATCAGTAGCCGAAGGCGCGTGCCGTGTTCGACCCGAGTGCCGTCGCCAGCACGTCCTCGTCGATCCCCCGCACGGCGGCCATCGCCCGGACCGTGATCGGAATGAGATACGGGGCGTTGGGCCGTCCGCGGTACGGCACCGGGGTGAGGAAGGGCGCGTCGGTCTCCACGAGCAGCAGTTCCAGGGGGGCCACGGCGACCGCGTCCCGCAGGTTCCGGGCGTTCTTGAAGGTGACGTTGCCGGCGAAGGACATGAAGTAGCCGGCCCGCGCGCACACCCGGGCCATCTCGGCGTCGCCCGAGTAGCAGTGGAAGACGGTCCGCTCGGGCGCGCCCTCCTCCTTCAGCACGCGCAGCACGTCCTCGTGGGCGTCGCGGTCGTGGATGACCAGGGCCTTGCCGTGCCGCTTGGCCATCTCGACATGGGCGCGGAAGGACGCCTCCTGCGCCTCCCTGCCCTCGGGCCCGGTGCGGAAATGGTCGAGGCCGGTCTCGCCGACGCCCCTGACCTGCGGGAGCGCGGCCAGGCGGTCGATCTCGGCGAGCGCCTCGTCGAGCGCCCGCGCACCACCGGGCTCGCGGGCGCCCTGGCGCGACCAGCCGTCGGGGTCGCCGTGCACGAGACGCGGGGCCTCGTTGGGGTGCAGGGCCACCGTCGCGTGGACGGCGTCGTAGGCCGCCGCGGTCTCGGCCGCCCAGCGCGAGCCGCGCACGTCGCAGCCGACCTGCACCACGGTGGTCACCCCCACCGACGCCGCCTGGGCGAGGGCCTCCTCGACCGTGCCGGACTGCATGTCGAGGTGGGTGTGCGCGTCGGCGACCGGTACCCGCAGGGGGTCCGGCGGGGGCGGCGCGGGGTGCTGGTCGGCGGCGTTCGCAGGCATGCCCCGATCCTACGGAAGGGGCATGCCCGCGCCCGGCTCAGCCCGCCTTGCGCTGGAAGACGTGCAGGAGATCGGAGAGGTGCCAGTGGTGCTGCCCGCCGCCCGCCGTGCTCTGGCCGGGCACGCCCGGTACCTCCACCGGGCCGGCCTTGGGCACCGCGCGCTGCCGGTGCGCCGCGTCGCGCGCCGAGGAGACCCGGCCCGGCCGCATGATCCGCACGAGGTGGTTGTCGCAGTTGGCGCACGTGGGCCGGCTCAGCGGCGACGGCACGATCTGGCCGTCGGCCACGTACATCACGAACTCGCGACCCTCGCCGTCCGTGTGGTGCTCTATCTCGTACGACTGTTCCCAGCCGTGCCCGCACCTCATGCAGGCGAAGGAGTACGACTCGTGCACGATGGCGGTCACCCCGTTGCGGGCGCCGCCCTCCCCTGTGATCTCACTCATGCCGGCTCCTGAAGTCCGCTGGCGGGACGGGTCACGTCCCACTGCTCAGTGGACTCCTCCGCGGAAGCGAAGGCACGCGATCTGTGCACTGTTGATGACGACTTGGGCGTTCCTTGCCGAAAGCCCCGGGGCGCTTTACCGCCGCATGGGGCGCCCGCTCATACGAAATACGCCCTGCTCACCCGGTATTTCACGCCCCCGCGTTCTTCGCCGCCACCACCGCGTCGAAGACCTCGCGCTTGGGCAGCCCGGCCGCCGCGGCCACCGCCGCGATCGCCTCCTTGCGCCGCTCCCCCGCCTCTTCGCGGACGCGGACCCGGCGCACCAGCTCCCGCGCGTCCAGTTCCTCGGCCCCCTTCTCGGGAGCGCCCTCGACCACGACGGTGATCTCCCCGCGCACCCCCTCGGCGGCCCAGGCCGCGAGCTCGCTCAGTCCGCCGCGCCTGACCTCCTCGTACGTCTTGGTCAGCTCGCGGCACACGGCGGCCCGGCGCTCGGCGCCGAAGACCTCGGCCATCGCGGCGAGCGTGTCGCCGAGCCGGTGCGGGGCCTCGAAGTAGACCAGCGTGCGGCGTTCGGCGGCCACCTCCCGCAGCCGCGACAGGCGCTCCCCCGCCTTGCGCGGCGGGAACCCCTCGAAGCAGAACCGGTCGACGGGCAGCCCGGACAGGGCGAGCGCGGTCAGCACGGCCGACGGCCCCGGTACGGCGGTGACCCGGATGTCCTGCTCCACCGCCGCCGCGACCAGCCGGTAGCCGGGGTCGGAGACCGACGGCATCCCCGCGTCGGTGACCAGCAGCACCCGCGAGCCCGCCCGCAGCGCCTCGACCAGCTCGGGTGTGCGGGCCGACTCGTTGCCCTCGAAGTAGGACACGACGCGTCCGGCCGGCTGCACGCCCAGCGCCTGGGTGAGGCGCTTGAGCCGCCGGGTGTCCTCGGCGGCGACGACGTCCGCGCCGGCCAGTTCCTCGGCGAGCCGCGGCGGGGCGTCCCGCACGTCGCCGATGGGGGTGCCTGCCAACACAAGGGTTCCTGTCACGTTTCCATCCTCGCAGGGCGCATCCGCGCGACTGTCACAGACGTGTTCCCTACGATGGCGCGGTGACCAGTACCGCGTCCTCCACGGACACCCGGCAGGGCCAGGCAGCGCACGAGCACCGCCCGTCGTGGCAGCAGCGGCTGCGCCGATTCGGCTCCCCGCGGCAGCCCACAGGCGACGTACGCGACCGGCTCGTGCCCCCGTACGTCACGCCCGGCCCGCGGATGTGGCAGTTCCTCGGCGTGGGGCGCCCGCTGGCGGAGCGGATCGCGCGCCTGTCCGGCTGGGGCGGCCCGCTGCTGGTCACGCTGGTCGCCGGGGTCCTGCGGTTCTGGAACCTGGGCAGCCCGAAGGCGGTGATATTCGACGAGACGTACTACGCCAAGGACGCCTGGGCCCTCGTCCACCGCGGCTTCGAGGTCAGCTGGGACAAGAACGCCAACGACATGGTGCTCAACCTGGGCGACCGGGTCACCATCCCCACCGACGCGGCGTACGTGGTACATCCGCCCATCGGCAAGTACGTCATCGGGCTGGGCGAGCTGATGTTCGGCTTCAACCCGTTCGGCTGGCGGTTCATGACGGCGCTGCTCGGCACCCTCTCGGTGCTGCTGCTGTGCCGCATCGGCCGCCGCCTCTTCCGCTCCACCTTCCTCGGCTGCCTCGCGGGCGCGCTGATGGCGGTGGACGGGCTGGCGTTCGTGATGGCGCGCACCGCGCTGCTCGACGGGGTCCTGATGTTCTTCGTCCTGGCGGCGTTCGGCTGCCTGCTCGTCGACCGGGACCGGGCCCGCGCGCGGCTGGCCGCCGCGCTGCCCGTGGACGCCGACGGCCGCGCCCGCCCCGACGCGCACATCGCCGAGACCCTGCGCCTGGGCTGGCGCCCCTGGCGCTGGCTGGCGGGTCTGACACTGGGCCTGGCCGTCGGCACCAAGTGGAACGGGCTGTACGTACTGGCCGCCTTCGGCCTGATGACGGTCCTGTGGGACGTCGGCACGCGCCGGGTCGCCGGTGCCCACCGGCCGTACGCGGCCGTCGTCCGGCGCGATCTGGGACTGGCCTTCCTCGCGACGGTCCCGGTCGCGATCGTCACGTACCTCGTGTCGTGGCTCGGCTGGATCCTCTCGCCCACCGACGGCAGCGGCGGCTACTACCGCGACTGGGCCACCGCCAACGGCCGTACCAGCGACTGGTCGTGGCTGTTCCCCGACTGGTGGCTGAGCCTGTGGCACTACGAGAGCCAGGTGTACAAGTTCCACGTCGGCCTGTCGTCGCCGCACACCTACCAGTCCAACCCGTGGAGCTGGATCGTCGACGGGCGCCCGGTGTCGTACTTCTACGAGTCGCCCGCGCCCGGCCGGGACGGCTGCCCCGTCGACGCGGGCGGGAAGTGCGCGCGCGAGGTGCTGGCCATCGGCACGCCGGTGCTGTGGTGGGTGGCCGCGTTCGCGGTGCTGTACGTGCTGTGGCGCTGGCTGCTGCGCCGCGACTGGCGGGCCGGGGCGATCGCCTGCGGCATCGCGGCCGGCTACCTGCCCTGGTTCCTGTACCAGGAGCGGACGATCTTCTTCTTCTACGCCGTCGTCTTCCTGCCCTTCCTGTGCCTGGCCGCCGCCATGCTCCTCGGCGCGATCATCGGCCCGCCCCGCGCAGGCGACACCCGCCGCGTCGTGGGCGCGACGGCCGCGGGCGTCCTGGTGCTGCTCATCGCCTGGAACTTCATCTACTTCTGGCCCCTGCTCACCGGCCAGTCCATCCCCATCGGCCAGTGGCGGTCGCGGATGTGGCTGGATACGTGGGTATAGGCGGGCGAGCGCTCCGGCGGCCCGCACGACGATTCCGAGCCATCGCGGTCGTCGTCAGCCGCCAGCGGTCGCCGCGGGGCGGCCTCGGACAGCCCGCGTCACAACCCGCCCGCCCCCGAGTACGGGAAGAGGAAACACCACGGGCGAGACGAGGTTGCGCCGGTAGGATCGCCGCGCCGATCAAGCAGGAGGGGGATCGGACACCTTGACCTGTTTGCCCACTTTCAACCCGCTTACGGGCTTACTGCCGCCGGGCCGTTACGCGGCTTCTCTGGATGAGTTGTACACAACGCTCGTCGCATCCACACACTCTGCTGTCCGCAGCGAGATCTGGGAAGAATGGACCACGCACCACAGACTGGTTGAGGCACAGGTAGGCGAGGTCACACGCATGTGGATGGGAGGGAGCTTCGTGAGCACCAAGCGCGACCCCAGCGATATGGACGTGACCTACCTGGTCAAAGCCCAGTTCTATGACGATCTTGATCGTGAGACGCTGACGGATCTCGCCGACCTCACCGATGCCGCTTGGTGCGTCGAGCAGGGCATGCGCGTGGACGCCCTGCTCCTGCGCCTTCCTCAGAGACTGTCCGTCTCCCAGCTGGCACCGAGCCTGTTGGACGAGAAAACGAGCGAGTCCTTCCGAGATCTCGGCCTCTACGATGAAGTGTGCCAAGCCATCAAGCCCCAGTCGGTCCACTCAGTTCCGAGTGATCTGCGTCGAGGCTACGTCGAGGTGCTTCTATGACACCGCGCGCACCCATGCCCGACCCATCGGACAAGGATGCCGTCCGTCGTTGGATGAGGCAGATCCGGAACAGTCGCGTTCACGGCCGGCACGAAGCGCCGACTACGCCGGAAGAGTTCTCCGCGGTCCAGCGCAAGCGACTTCTGCGGTCAGCGGGAGTCCCGCTGCGAGAGATCGAACGGCGTCGGCTCGACGTGGCACTGACCGGGGCTCCAACCGTGCACCACACAGTGCCTGTGTCCACGCTTGGAGCATTTCTCACGAACCTGCAGGAGTCTGTTTCCGCTGTGGCCCAAGCCGTATGCGGGCGCCCCACTCGTTCCGCTTCGATCCCACGCGACATCCGCGAGGCCACGGCCCTCAGCGCTGCCGCCACATATCCGTCCTCCTTCGGCGTGGCGATGTACGGACCATCGGCGGACGAAAGCCAGTACGAACTTTTCAGCGAGCCTTCCGGCCATCTGTACACGATCCTCGATGAAGCAGTCAGCAAGGTGCTCGACATTGTCGACCTGTCGGAGGGGACTGGCTCCTCCAATGACCTGCTGACCGAGCAGCTGGCCCCACTTGGCCAAAGAGCCATGAAGCACATCGGCTCCCTCACGGCAGGGCTCACGGAAACCGGCGTGGGCGTACGCGTGACCTGGCAAGGACGCGAAGGAACGGTCAGGCGAAGCGACTGGAGCCCCTCCGGATTGCAGAGAGTTCACCTCCTGTGCGAAGAGAGCGAATTCACTGAAGCGGAAACAACAACGGTCACCGGCTGGCTGGGCGCCGCCAGCTCATTCCGCGGGAAAGTGGAAATCCGCACTGATGACGGCGCAATTATTCGCGCCAGTACTGATGAAGAACTGACGGGACGACTCGACGAGTATTTCAACAAGCGAGTTGAGGCAGAGGTAGAGGTGGAGAAAGTCGTCTTCACTGGCGGGCGAGAACGCAGACTCTATTCGGTACTGAGCCTCAGGAAGCTGGCAGGGTAAACAAGGGGCGAGTTCCCGCCTCTCAACGGCGAGCGTGCTGAGATATCGGCCAGGGGGCCGGACACCGCGACGGCTCACCATCGCCCGGGGCCGGGCGGGTATCGCGGCCCGGTTCCGGCGGAGGATGCGGCTGACCGCGACGCTGGGCACCGCCGCCCCCGTCACGAGCGCGCCGGGCGGTGGCATCGGCGCCGGGACCGGGACCGGGACCGGGACGGCCGAGGTCGACGGGTGGCGTCGCCGGACGGCTGGTTCACCGGCTTCCGCGGTGACGTGGCGGCGGCCGCGGCGGGCCCGATTGTCGCAGCCCTGCTACGAGCCACGGGCTGACGTCACCCCGGGGTTGACGGGACTCTAGGGTGGGCGCTGTCGTTGTGGGTGAGGGCAGCGGGGCGGCGGGGACCCCTGGGATTCGCGAGGGAAACGGAAAGCAGTGAGCAACAGAAACAGCGTCGCCGAGCGGCGGAAGACCAACCCGGCCGTGCTCGGCGGGATGATCGCCGTGGTGATCGGTGGCGCCGGACTCGGTGTCTGGGCCCTGTACGGCACAGGAGCGTCGGCCGACAGCCGTTCGCAGACGTCCACCTCCGAGCAGCGGGCGAAGAAGGTGAAGACCGGCCCGCTGTCCGCCGAGGAGGTCACCGCCGCGGCGCAGACCTTCCTCAGCGCCTGGCAGCGGGGCGAGGTGAGCGCGGCCGCCGCGGCCACGGACGACACCGCGGCCGCCGCGCCCCTGCTCACCGGCTACGCCAAGGACGCCGGCATCAAGGACGTCACCCTCACCGCCGGCACCCGCGCCGGCGACAAGGTCCCCTTCTCCGTGAAGGCGACGGTGTCGTACAAGGGCACCGACAAGCCGCTCGCGTACGACAGTTCGCTGACGGTCGTGCGCCGCGAGGCGGACGGCAAGCCGCTGGTGGGATGGGACGCGGCGGTGCTGCACCCCGCTCTCAAGGAGGGCGACACCCTGGTGACCGGCGCGGCCGGCACGCCGCCGGTCAAGGCGCTCGACCGGGACGGCGGCGAGCTGACCGCGGAGCGGTACCCGTCCCTCGGCACGGTCCTGGACGGGCTGCGCGCCCGCTACGGCGAGAAGGCCGGCGGCAAGGCGGGCATCGAGCTCCAGGTGGTGCGCGGCAAGGCGTCCAAGAAGGCCGACCTGGCCGACAAGACGCTGCTGGCGCTGAGCGAGGGCACGCCCGGCGAGGTGCGCACGACGCTGAACCCGGCGCTCCAGGCCGCCGCCGAGAAGCAGGTGGCGTCCAAGTCGCGGGCCTCGGTGGTCGTACTGCGTCCGTCGACGGGCGAGATCCTGGCCTTCGCGAACTCCTCGCGCGGTTTCAACGCCGCCTTCCAGGGCTCCCTCGCGCCCGGTTCCACGATGAAGGTCGTCACCGCCTCGATGCTGCTGGAGAAGGGCCTGGCCGGGATCAACAAGCAGCATCCCTGCCCGAAGTACTTCAGCTACGGCGGCTGGAAGTTCCAGAACCTGAACAAGTTCGAGATCAAGGGCGGCACGTTCAAGGCGAGCTTCGCCCGGTCCTGCAACACGGCCTTCATCAGCCAGGCTCCCAAGCTGGACGACAACAGCCTGACCCAGCAGGCCGAGCAGGTGTTCGGGCTGCGGATGGGCACGTGGGCCGTCGGCGTCCCCACCTTCGACGGCTCCGTCCCGGTCCAGTCGAACGCGCAGATGGCGGCCTCGCTCATCGGGCAGGGCGGGGTGCGGATGAACCCGCTGACCATGGCTTCGGTCTCGGCGACCATCAAGACCGGTACGTTCAAGCAGCCGTACCTGGTGTCACCGGAGGTCGACGGGCGCACGCTCGCCACTGCCGCGCGGTCCATGTCGGCCGGCACGCTCTCCCAGCTGCGGGAGCTGATGGCGTACACCGCGGCGGCCGGTACGGCGGCCGAGGCGATGGCGGGGGTCTCCGGCGACGTCGGCGCGAAGACCGGTTCGGCGGAGGTCGACGGGCAGAAGAAGCCCAACGGCTGGTTCACCGCCTACCGCGACGACCTGGCGGCGGCGGGCGTGGTCCAGGAGGGCGGTCACGGCGGCTCGACGGCGGGCCCGATCGTGGCGGCGCTGCTGAAGGCGGGCGGCTGAGCGCAGGCCGCCTGAGGTCAGAGCGCCTGACGTCAAACCGGCTGAGGCGGGGCGGCGGCTCACCGGGAGGCGGCGGCTCGCCGGGCCCCGGCGAGCGACCCGCTCGGCGGCCGACCCGCTCGGCCGGTGACAGGCTCAGCGGGTGACGGGCTCGGCGGCCAGATAGGTCCGGCGCAGGAACCGCATCAGCGCCTTCGTCTCGAACTGCACGACGGAGACGCCCTGCGCCGAATGGAACTCCACGACCGCCTGGACCCGGCCGCACGGCCACACCCGTATCTCCCCGGTCCCGGCCGGGGCCCGCAGCCCCTGCTCCAGCAGGGAGCGCGAGAAGGTCCACTCGTGCGCCTCGTGTCCGGGAAGGCGCACCCGTACGGAACGCGGGTCGGAGTCCGGGTCGTACCGCAGGACCACCGGCACCGCGTCCTGCTCCTGGAGCAGGAGGTCCGCGTCCGTGACGATATGGGCTCGCGCGTACTGCTCGACTACGGACATCGGACGGCCCCTTCACCCTGAGTGACCCGTGCGGAGGGCGCACCTCCGCTCCCCTTCCAATGTCGCACATCTCCCCGAAAGCGCTCACCGGAGCGGGCTCCTCCCACATGTGCGGGAGGTGAACCCTGCGCGACAGATAGGGACTCGCTCTTGCGATCGGTTCGCATCAAGCCCCTATCATCCGACGGTGCACCAACCCGGCGGACGACGAGAACGGGCAGGCGAGCGCGTGAACTCCCCGTCACAACCGGGCACTCCGGCGGCTCGACCCCACCCGGGCACTCCCCGGCCGCACCCACCGCATTGCCTACTGGGCTTAATTGCGACTAACTTGCAATAAGCCCGCGCGCCTGCGCGGGCCACGGTTCGCACTCCCCTGACGAGGATCGATGGTCACCAGCGTTGCACCGGAAGTCAGTACCGATCGAGGTGGCGGACGCCTCCGCTCCGCCTTCAGCCCCGGCGAGTGGCGGTCGATCGGCGCGATGTCCGCCGTCGTCGTCCTGCTCCACGTCGTGGGCTGGGGAGTGCTGGTCGTCGCGGTGGTGCCCCGCGACTACCAGCTCGGAACCACCGGCGTCTACGGAATCAACGTCGGCCTGACGGCGTACCTGCTCGGCGTGCGGCACGCCTTCGACGCGGACCACATCGCGTCGATCGACAACACGACCCGCAAGCTCGTCGGCGAAGGCAAGCCGTCGGTCAGCGCCGGTTTCTGGTTCTCCCTCGGCCACTCCTCGGTCGTCTTCGCCGCGAGCCTGCTGCTGGCCGTCGGCGTCCGCTCGGTGGCGGGCGTCGTTCAGGACGAGGACTCCGGGACCGCGCAGATGCTCGGCCTGGTCGGCACCATCGTCGCCGGCACCTTCCTGATGCTGATCGGCCTGATGAACCTCGTCGCGGCGGTCGGCATCGCCAAGGTCTTCCGCCGCATGCGCGCCGGGGAGTACGACGAGCAGGAACTCGAACGCCACCTCGACAACCGCGGCTTCCTGGCCCGCCTGCTGGCGCGGGCCACCAAGCGGGTCAGCAAGGCGTGGCACCTCTACCCGGTCGGCCTGCTCATGGGCCTCGGCTTCGACACCGCCAGCCAGGTCGCCCTGCTCGTGCTCGCCGCCGGCTCGGCCGCCTACGTCCTGCCGTGGTACGCCATCCTGGTCCTGCCCGTCCTCTTCGCCGCCGGGATGAGCCTCTTCGACACCGCCGACGGCGTCTTCATGTCACGCGCCTACGCCTGGGCGTTCCTCAAGCCGGTCCGCAAGGTCTTCTACAACCTGACGGTGACCGTGCTGTCCGTCGCGGTCGCCCTGGTCATCGGGCTCCTGGTCCTCGTCGGACTGATCGTCGACAGGCTCGGCATCGACTCGGGCCCCCTGGCCCTGCTGGCCTCCCTCGACCTGAACTACGTCGGTTTCGCCGTCGTCGGACTCTTCGTCGTGACGTGGGCCGTCGCCCTGGCCGTCTGGCGCTTCGGCCGTATCGAGGAGAAGTGGTCCACCGACCAGGCACCGCCCGGCCGGGCGTCCGCGGCCGAGTAGCCGCACGCCGGCCCCACGCTCCTACGCCCGGCCGGCACACGGTCGCGGGTCTGCGGCGGGGGCGTGAACCGGTCGGCATCCCGCGGCCGTTGGGCGTCACCGCTCTGGACCGGCCGCCCGGCAAGGGCGGCGGGCAGGGCAGCCGCACGCCCGTTCGCCGATCCCCGGCGAGGACGTGCCCGCCGCCGACGGCGGCATGCGGCGAACGCCCCGGCGGCGACGAGGCGACGCGCGCCGGCCGTCCGGTGCCGCCGGCCTCGGCCCCGTGCTCGGCGGCCCAAAGCGGGTGACGTCCCGGCGGCGGGTCTCGCCCGCGCGGGCCCGGCGAGAGGTCGGCCACACCGCGGAATCGAAGGCCGTCCGGCCATGTTGGACTGGCGGGCGCGGGCGCGGGTCGCGCGCCGGGCAGTCGGTCGCAGAGGGAGTACGGGCGTGGACGTGAACGGCACAGTGGCCGAGGGCTTCGAGCCGGTCCGGGAGGCGTTCGCCCGGAACTTCGCCGCCCTCGGGGAGCGCGGCGCCGCCGTCGCCGTGTACCGCGACGGACGCAAGGTCGTCGATCTGTGGGGCGGCACGAGGGACGTCGACGGCACGGGCCCCTGGCAGCGGGGCACCGCGCAGGTCGTGCGCTCGGCGACCAAGGGCGTCGCCGCGGCCGTGGCCCTGATGCTGCACGAGCGCGGCCGGCTGGACCTGGACGCGCCGGTGGCGGCGTACTGGCCGGAGTTCAAAGCCCACGGCAAGGAGCGGCTGCTGGTGCGGCACGTGCTGGGCCACCGGGCCGGAGTGCCCGTCCTGGACCGCCCGCTCACGCCGCGGGAGGCACTGGACCCGCACCGCGGGCCCGCCGCGGTGGCCGCGCAGGCTCCCGTCTGGGAGCCCGGCACCGACCACGGCTACCACGCCCTGACCTACGGCTGGCTGCTGGACGAGCTGGTGCGGCGGGTGACGGGCCGCTGGACCGGCGAGTGGCTCGCGGCGGAGGTCGCCGGTCCGCTCGGCCTGGACCTGTGGCTCGGGCTGCCGCCCGAGCGGGCGGACCGGGTGGGGCGCAGCGGCCGGGTCGAGGGACCGGAGCCGGCGGGCGCCCTGCGCGCGCGCCCCAAGCGCTCGGTCAGCGAGGCGTACCGGGACACGGACTCCCTCACGCGCCGCGCGTTCGCCGCCATCACGCCCTTCCCGGACCAGAACGACCCCTCCTGCCGGGCCGCCGCCCTGCCCGCGACCAACGGCATCGCCACCGCCGACGCGCTGGCCCGCTTCTACGCGGCGCTGATCGGCGAGGTCGACGGCGTACGGCTGCTCGCTCCGGCGACGGTGGAGCTGGCGCGCGCCGAGGAGTCGGCGGGGCCGGACCGCGTCCTGGTCGTCTCCACCCGCTTCGGCCTCGGCTACATGCTGCACGGCACCGCGTCCCCGCTGCTGGGGCCGGGCTCCTTCGGGCACCCGGGGCGCGGCGGCTCCCTCGGGTTCGCCGACCCTGAGGCGCGGATCGCGTTCGGCTATGTGACGAACGGCTTCCGCAAGACGGTCACGGCGGACCCGAGGGCGCAGGCGCTGGTCAGAGCGGTGCGCACGGCCATCGGCGGCTGACGGCCGACGGCGCCCCGGACCGGGGTCCGGACGTGGGCCGGGGGCCGGACGTGAACCACCGGGGTCCGGACATGGCCCGGGTCCGGACGTGGGCCGGGGGCCGGACGTGGGCCCAGGTCCGGACGTGGGCCGGAGGCCGGACGTGGCCGGGGGTAGGCCAAGGGTAGGCCGGGGGCCGGGGGTAGGCCGGGGGCCGGGGGTAGGCCGGGGGCCGGGGGTGGACCGCGGTTCAGACGTGGATCGGGTGCGAGACCCGCCCCGACGCAGCGTCGATCTCGCCGTGGGCCTTGCCGAGCATCCGCATCGCCAGCTCGTTCAGGGCGCGGGCCCCGGCGATCTCCTCACCGACCCGCGGCTGGAGGGAGTCGGTGTGGTGCCGGGTGGCGTGGCCGTGCGCCCGTACCTCGGTGCCGTCGGGGAGCCGTACCATCGCCACCGCGCGCGTGTGCTGGCCGTCCTCCTGGAACTCCAGCTCGACATGCCATCCCACTGTGGTGTGCATCATGACGATCACCTCCGGAAGACCTGCTTCCAGGGTGCTCCTCCCGGACGGTCCGCGCCCAGCGGATGACGCCTCCGCCGCCACATCCGCCGTATCCGGCTCATCCGTCACATCCATCACATTCGATCTGAACAGAACAAGCGGGGACGAGTGAGACTCGGCACACTCGCCGCGCGGACCGGTGTCCGGCTGCTTCCATGGAGAGGTCGCGCGCCGGACTGGCCCGGCCGACGCCGCTCCCCGTTCGCCGCCCCGGGCCGGACCGAGGTCATGCGCTGCTGCTTCTCCGCCCATCTGCCCGCGCTCGCGGCCCTGTCCGCCCTGCCGGGCCCCTGCGAGGTGCTGCGCTCCGGCGCGCGCCTCGCGCCCGCCCTGCTGCGCTCGGCCTCGGCCGCCGTGCAGCGGGCCCGCGCCCCGCACCCCGACGACCTGGCCGCCGTCCACCTCGAACTGGTCACGCTCACCGAGGACAGTGCCGTCATCACCTGGTACACGGGCGTCCCCGGCACCGACGACGGCCTGGGGCACCCCCTCCCCGCGGTCACCGAGGGCGAGGTCGTCTACGGCACCCATCCCAGCCGGCTCGACCGGGTCGCCTCCGAGGAGCGGGCCACCGCCCACCACCAGGTCGAACTGACCGGCCTCGAACCGGGGCAGACGTACTACTACCAGGCGCGTTCCCGCGGCAGGGCGGCGGCGCCCACCCCGCTGCACCTGGTGCGCGGCAACGCCGTCGGCACCTCGACGTACGGCTTCGGCTCCAGCGGCGGCCCCTACTCCTTCACCACTCCGCAGCCGCCACCCGGCCGGCACCTGCTGTCGGTGGCGCTCTGCAACGACCTGCACCTCGGGGAGACCACCGCGGGCCTGGTGGGCGGGCTGCCGCTGCTGCGCGGGGTGCCGCAGCAGCCGGGGCGGGAGCCGTACCCGCAGCTCATGAGCCGGGCCCTGGTCGCGGAGGCCCGGCGGCGCGGCGCCGACGTACTGCTCGCGGGCGGCGACCTCTCGGCGGGCGGCTCCGCGCACGACCTCGGCGAGGCCCGGCGCATCCTCGACGGGTTCGGCACCCACGGCCGGGACTACTTCGCCGTACGCGGGAACCACGACCGCTCCCCGGCCCCGCAGAACACCTTCCGCGCCGCGTTCCTCGACGACGGCGGCCCCGGCCACTTCGCCCACGACCTGGGCGGGCTGCGGATCATCGGTCTCGACACCTACGTCAAGAGCGGCAACGGCGCCGACGCGGGCGGTCTGGGGGCCGAGCAACTGGCCTGGTTCCGGGAGCGGTTGAGGGAGCAGCCGGACCAGCCGACGCTGGTGTTCGGGCACCATCCGCTGACCGTGCGGGACTCGGTCTTCCCGGTCACGCGGGGCCACTGCCTGGAGCGCCGGCAGGCGCGTGCCGTCGTGGACGCCTACACCGCCGCGCCCGGCGTCTTCCTGCACCACGCGGGCCACACCCACCGCAACAAGCGCACCGTGCTCGCGCGCGCCCCGCACGTCACCCAGCAGGAGGTCGCCGCCGCCAAGGAGTACCCGGGCGGGTTCACCCTGGTGCGCATCCACTCCGGCGGGTACGCCCTCAACCACTACAAGTCCGGTGCGCCGGCCGCCCGCCAGTGGAGCGAGCGCAGCCGCCGGGTGGCCGCGGGCCTGTGGCCGCACCACTCGCTGGGCCGCTCGGTCACCGACCGCAACAGCATGGCGCCCCACGACCTGTCGGGCGTCACAGGCCGCCGCTGAGAGGCCGGCGCCCCGCTCCCGTCAGGCGTACGGCATCAGCCCGATCCCCATGACGAGCGGGCCCGCGGCGGCGATGCGGGGCGCGCCGAAGCGCTCCTTGGAGAACACGGCGCCCATCGCCGCGCCCACCAGGATGGACGACTCCCGAAGGGCCGCGACCGGTGCCGGTTCCGCTCTGGTCTGGGCCCACAGGACCAGCCCGTAGGCGGTGACGGACAGCACGGCGCCGAGCAGGCCCAGCGCCGCGTGCGGCCGCAGCACGGAGAGGGTCGCGCGGCGCCATCGCCAGACGGCGCAGGCCGGGACGGCGAGGCCCTCGACCGCCATCAGCCAGGCGATGCAGCCGAGGGGCGACCCGGAGGCGCGCACGCCCAGCCCGTCGAGGACGGTGTACGCGGCGACGCTCAGCCCGGTCGCCAGCGCCGCCCCGATCGCGGCCCAGTCGGGCCGGCGCCCGCGCAGCTCCCACAGGGCGACGCCGGTCAGGCCCACGCTGCACAGCGCGATACCGGCCGCCGCCGTGCCGTCGGGCACCTCCTGGGCGGGCACGGCGGCGAGCACGGCCACGACGAGCGGCGCGGTGCCCCGCGCGATGGGGTAGACCTGCCCGAAGTCGCCCAGCCGGAAGGACGTCATCAGCAGCGCGAAGTAGACGGTGTGGACCAGCGCCGACGCCAGCAGGTAGGGCCAGGCGCGGGCCGCCGGGACGGCCGCGAACGGCATCAGGGCCAGCCCGATCAGCACCCCGCCGCCCGCGATCAGCGGAACCCGACGAGCTTGTCGGTGATCCGGCGGGCGATGGCGTTCCAGGACGCGTGGGTGACGGCCGCCAGCAGGACCGCGGCCGTCACCGGCAGGGTCACGAGGACTGCTCGCGCACGTCCACGAGGGTCGCGCCGGCGTGGGCGACGAGGGTCTTGGGTTCCATGGGGAAGACGGTGTGCGGGGTGCCGGCGGCCGCCCACACGACGTCGTGCTCCAGCAGCGAGCGGTCGGCGAGCACCCGGGTGCGGGTGCGGTGCCCGAAGGGCGGGACGCCGCCGATGGCGTACCCGGTCGTCTCCCGGACGATGTCGGCCCTGGCGCGGGTGACCCGGTCCGCGCCGAGTTCCCCGCGCACCCGCTCCAGGTCGACGCGGGAGGCGCCGTCCATGAGCACGAGCACCGGCACGCCGTCGGCGGCGAAGATCAGCGACTTGCAGATCTCGCTGAGTTCGCAGCCGAGCGCGGCCGCCGCCTCGGCGGCGGTGCGGGCGGCGTCCGGGAAGCGGCGGATCCGCGTGTGCAGTTCGCCGAGTCCGAGTTCTTCGAGGGCCTCGGCGAACCGGGGGTGGGCTCCGGATGCCGTGCTGTCGGTCGTCATGCGGGCACGCTAGCGGTGCGCGTACGGGGCACGCGAGCCCCTTTCGGGGGAAGCCGCACGCGGACCGGCCGGCGAGGGCGCCCGTCCCCACGGAGCCCTCACCGGCCGGTCGTCCCGGTCGCCCGCGGTCACACGCGGGCCGGCACGCGGTCCTCGTCGGGGTCGGCGTCCTTGCCGGACTCGCCCCGGCCGCGCAGGCCCTCGCCCTCGACGTCGACGTTGGGCAGGGCGCGGTCCAGCCACGCCGGCAGCCACCAGGCCCGCTTGCCCAGCAGGGCCAGGACGGCCGGGACGACGGCCATGCGCACGAGGAAGGCGTCGAAGAACACCGCGATCGCGAGGCCGAAGCCGATCATCTTGACCATGGACTCGCTGGAGCCGATGAAGCCCGCGAACACCGCGATCATGATCACCGCGGCCGCGGTGACGACCCGGGCGCCGTGCCTGAAGCCGGTGACCACGGCCTGGCCCGGCTTCTCCCCGTGGACGTACGCCTCGCGCATCCGGGTCACGAGGAACACCTCGTAGTCCATCGCGAGGCCGAAGACCACGCCGACCATGAAGATCGGCATCATGGACATCACCGGGCCGGTCTGCTCCACGCCCATGAGGCCCGCGAACCAGCCCCACTGGAAGACCGCGACGACCGCGCCGAGGGCGGCCAGCACGCTCAGCAGGAAGCCGAGCGCCGCCTTCAGCGGGACCAGCACCGAGCGGAAGACCACGATCAGCAGCAGGAAGGCAAGCCCGACGACCAGCGCCAGATAGGGCAGCAGGGCGTCGTTCAGCTTCTGCGAGACGTCGATGTTCATCGCGGTGGAGCCGGTGACCAGCACGTCCGCGTCGGTGGCGGCGGTCACCCGGGCGCCCTGGGCGCGGATGGCGTGCACGAGGTCCTGGGTCCGGGCCGACGAGGGCTTGGCGTCCGGGACGACGGTGATGGTGGCGGTGTCGCCCTCCTTGTTGGGTGCCGCGGGCGTGACCGTGGTGACGTTGTCCAGGCCCTCGATGTCGTTGCCGACCCGGTCGAAGACGGCCTTGGGGTCGTCGGCGCCCTTGGCGTCGACCACGACCATCAGGGGGCCGTTGAAGCCGGGGCCGAACCCGTCGGAGAGCAGGTCGTAGGCGCGGCGCTGGGTGGTGGAGACGGGCTGCGAGCCGTCGTCGGGCAGGCCCAGTTCGAGGGAGCTCGCGGGGATGGCCGCGGCGCCGAGACCGAGGACGCCCAGGAGCAGGACGGCGACGGGGCGGCGGACGACGAAGGAGGCCCAGCGGGTGCCCATGTTGGGCCTGGCGGGTCCGCCGGCGGCCGTCGCCTCGGCCCGGCCGCCGCGGGTCCGGCGGCTCTTGGCACCGGCGGGGCGCACCCGGCGCCCGGCGTAGCCGAGCAGGGCCGGGACCATGGTCAGGGCGATGAGCACCGCGACGACGACCGTGCCGGCCGCGGCGACGCCCATCTTGGTCAGCATCGGGATGTTGACCACCGACAGGCCGACCAGGGCGATGACCACGGTGAGGCCGGCGAAGACCACCGCGGAGCCCGCGGTGCCGACGGCCCGTCCGGCCGCCTCCTCCCGCTCGCGGCCCTCGGCGAGTTCCGCGCGGTAGCGGGAGACGATGAACAGGGCGTAGTCGATGCCGACCGCGAGGCCGATCATCATCGCCAGCGTGGAGGTGGTGGAGCCCAGTTCCAGGGCGCTCGCGAGCGCGGTGATCGTGGAGATGCCGATGCCGACGCCGATGAGGGCGGTCAGCAGCGGGAGTCCCGCGGCGAGCAGGGAGCCGAAGGTGATGACGAGGACGACCGCGGCGACGGCGATGCCGATGATCTCCGTGGTGCCGGTCGCGGGTGTCGTCTGGAGGGCGTCACCGCCGACCTCCACGGTCAGCCCGGCGTCGCGGGCCGACTGCGCGGCCTCCTCCAGCGCCTGGCGCGAGGCGTCCTTCAGCTCCATGCCGGAGACGTCGTAGCGCACCGAGGCGTAGGCGGTCGTGCCGTCGCGGCTGACGGCGCGCGCGGCGTAGGGGTCGGCGACGGAGGTGACCTCGGAGCCGTCGGACAGCTCCCGCACGGCGTCCTTCACGGTCGCCTTGTTCCCGGGGTCGGTCATCTTCCGGCCCTCGGGCGCCTTGAAGACGACCCGGGCGGTGGCGCCGTCGGCGCTCATCCCGGGGAAACGTTCCTCCAGCAGGTCGAAGGCTTTCTGCGCCTCGGTGCCGGGGATCGAGAAGGAGGTGGAGCCCGCGCTCGGGGCGGTGGCGGCGCCGACGCCCGCGAGGGTGAGCAGCGCGATCCAGACGAGGGCGACGGCGTGGCGTCGCCTGAAGGCGAGCCGGCCGAGTTTGTAGAGGAACGTGGCCACGGGGGCTACTCCCGGTCAGGTCGTGGGTTGGTGCTGGGCAGGGGTGATCAGCCCGACGACGTGAGCGGATACGTCAGGAGGATGGGCTTGCGTGCATGGGGGTGAAGGGGACCCGTCAGGGGACGGGGACGCCGAGGGCGGGGAGGACCACGGCGTCGATGTACGACATGAGGAAGTCCTGCGTGGGCGGCCGGTCGTCGATCAGCGAGCGCGTGGCGAACGCGCCGACGATCATGTGCACCACGTAGTCCAGCGCGGGACGGTCGGCGCGGATCTCACCGCGGTCGACGGCCCGTTGCATGATCCGGCGGAACTCGTCCATCTCCGGCTCGACG
Organism: Streptomyces zinciresistens K42; assembly: GCF_000225525.1. Classification (GTDB taxonomy): domain Bacteria; phylum Actinomycetota; class Actinomycetes; order Streptomycetales; family Streptomycetaceae; genus Streptomyces; species Streptomyces zinciresistens. Next base: position 21,505 of record NZ_AGBF01000062.1, read on the forward strand.
AGGAGTTCCCTGAACGCCTGCAGGAGATCAGGGTTTCCGTGCACCGCCATGAACAGACCGCGCATCAGCGCGGCGTTCTGCTGCATGGTGCAGTCGTCCTCACGGTAGGTGAGGGCGCGCAGGTCGCCCCGCAGGCTCCCGGTGTCGACGTCGTCGGCACCGCCCGGCTTGTTGTGCCGGATCGCCTTCGCCACCAGCTCCGGCTTGCCGCCCCACTGGCGGTAGAGCGTCGCCTTGCTGGACCGGGTGCGGGCCGCCACGGCGTCCATGGTGAGGGCGTCGTAGCCGACCTCCCGGAGCAGATCGAGGACGGCCGCGTACAGCTCGGCCTCCCGTTCGGGGGTGATGCGCGTGCGCCGCGCGGTCGACACCTCGGCCATCGCCGCCACCCTTCTGCTCCGAACGACACGGTTTCGTACACCACGACGATAACGCACCCTCAAACGAAACGAAACGGTTTCGTTCGTGTTCTGGGTCACGCGGCGCCGAACCCCCGCCCGGCCCGCCCGAACCCGCCTCCACACCCCCGCCCGGACGGCACTCGCGCCCCGCATGTCACGACTTGCCCCGGTCCGCCCCGCGCCCAAGCATGGGGAGGTGAGCTACCTGCGCCTACCGCATCTGAGCGGCGACCTGTTGTGCTTCGAGGCCGAGGACGACCTCTGGCTGGCCCCGCTGGACGGGCCGGGCCGCGCCTGGCGGCTCACCGTGGACCGCACCAAGATCGGCCACCCGCGCTTCTGCCCCGAGGGCCGCCGCATCGCCTACACGAGCTGGCGCACCCTCGTCCCCGAGATCCATCTGATCGACGTCGAGGGCGGCCCCGGCGTCCGGCTCACCCACTGGGGCTCGGCCGACACCCAGGTGTGCGGCTGGAGCCCCGACGGCACCGTCCTCGCCGTCGCCTCCCACGGCGAGCCCTTCTCCCACTACACCTGGGCCTACAAGGTCCGCCCCGACGGCGACCCCGGCCGCAGGCTGCCCTGGGGCCCGTGCGCCGACATCCAGGTCGCCGACCTCGACGGCGAGCGCCGGACCCTGCTGCTGACCGGCACCCCGCCGCACGAGCCCGCCTCCTGGAAGCGCTACCGCGGCGGCGCCACCGGCCGGCTGTGGCTGCACTGCGAACGGCTGCTCGCCGGCCTCGACGGCCATCTGCACTCCCCCATGTTCGCCGGCGGCCGCATCGCCTTCCTCTCCGACCACGAGGGCGTCGGCAACCTCTACTCCTGCGCCCGCGACGGCTCTGACCTGCGCCGGCACACCGACCACGACGCCTTCTACGCCCGGCACGCCTCCAGCGACGGCACCCGCGTGGTGTACCAGTGCGCGGGCGACCTGTGGATCGTGGACGACCTCGCCGCCGACTCCGGGCCGCGCCGCCTCGACGTGCGCCTGGGCGGGCCGAGTCCGGGCCGCCGCCCCTACCAGGTGCCCGCCGCCCAGCACCTCGACGGCCTCTCCGTCGACGAGACCGGCCGCGCCAGCGCGGTCGTCGTACGCGGCAGCCTGTACTGGCTGACCCACCGCGACGGCCCGGCCCGCACCCTCACCGACACCCCGGGGGTCCGGGTCCGGCTCCCCGAGATGCTCGGCCCGCTCGGCCAGGTCGCCTATGTGACGGACGCCGAGGGCGAGGACGCCGTCGAGATCGCCTCCCTGCCGCGCGCCACCGGCCACCGCGAGCCCCGCCGGCTGGCCTCCGGCGAGCTGGGCCGCGTCCTGGAGATGGTCGCCGACCCCGGCGGCGAACGCCTCGCCCTCGCCTCGCACGACGGCAGGCTGCTCCTGCTCGACACGACCGAGGACCCCGCCTCCGGGGGCGGCGCGGTCACCGAGCTGATCCGGTCGGCCAACGGGCCCGTGCGCGACCTCGCCTTCTCCCCCGACGGGACGTGGCTGACGTGGTCGCACCCCGGGATCGGCCGCTCCCTGCGCCAGATCAAGCTGGCGCGGATGAAGGACCGGCTGGTCGTCGACGTCACCGACGGCCGCTTCGAGGACGAGAACCCGGTCTTCACCCGCGACGGCCGCTATCTGGCGTTCCTCTCCTGGCGGGGCTTCGACCCCGTCTACGACGTCCACACCGGCGACCTCTCCTTCCCCCTGGGCTGCCGGCCCTATCTCGTGCCCCTGTCCTCGGCCACCCCCTCCCCCTTCGCGCTGACCCCGGAGGGCCGCCCCGCCGCGGGCGGACTGGACCCGGCACGGGACGAGGAGGGCGGCGAGGCGGGCACGACCACCGTCGAGACCGAGGGCCTGGCGAGCCGGGTGACGCCCTTCCCGGTCGCCGCCTCCAAGTACTCGGCGCTGCACCCCGTCACGGGCGGCGGGCTGGTCTGGCTGCGCTGGCCGATCTCGGGCGCGCTCGGCGAGACGTTCGCCAACCCCGACGACACGACCGGGCGGCCCACCCTCGAACACTTCACCATCGGCAAGGCCAAGAAGACCGAACTCGTCGACCACCTGGACTGGTTCGCGGTGAGCGGCGACGGCAGCCGGCTGGTCGTGGTCGACGAGGGCGAGCTGCGGGCGATCCCGGCCACCGAGTCCGGCGACGGGGACAGCGTCGTGTGGATCGACGCGCGCCGCATCCTGCACGAGGTGGACCCCGCCGCGGAGTGGCGGCAGTCCTACGACGAGGCGGGCCGGCTGATCCGGGCCTACTTCTGGGACCCGGGCATGTGCGGCATCGACTGGGACGCCGTCCTCGACCAGTACCGCCCGCTGGTCGAACGGGTCGCCTCCCCCGACGACTTCGCCGACCTGCTGCGCGAGGTGCTCGGCGAACTGGGCACCTCCCACGCGTACGTCACCCCCGCCCGCCGCAACGAGGGGCCCGCGCACTGCCAGCGGCGCCAGGGCCTGCTGGGCGCCAACCTCACCCGCCGCGACGAGGGCTGGACGGTCCGGCGCATCCTGCCCGGCGAGTCCTCCGACTCCAAGGCCCGCTCCCCGCTGGCCGGCACCGGCATCCGCGAGGGCGCGGTGCTCACCCACGTCGACGGCCGCCCCGTGCATCCCGTCACCGGGCCCGCGCCGCTGCTCGCCGCGGCCGGCGGGACCACCGTCGAGCTCACCTTCACCCCGGCCGGGGGCGAGGCGGGCGGCGCCCGCCGGGTGGCGGTCGTGCCGCTCACCGACGAACGCCCCCTGCGCTACCAGGACTGGGTCGCCAAACGCCGGGCCGTGGTGGGGGAGTTGAGCGGCGGGCGGTGCGGCTATCTGCACATCCCCGACATGGGCGGCTCGGGCTGGGCGCAGTTCAACCGGGATCTGCGCCGGGAGATGTCCCGCCCCGCCCTCATCGTCGACGTGCGCGGCAACGCGGGCGGCCACATCAGCGAACTCGTCGTGGAGAAGCTGACCCGCACCGTCCTCGGCTGGGACCTCACGCGCGACGCCGAGCCGGTGTCGTACGCCTCGAACGCCCCTCGCGGCCCGGTCGTCGCCCTCGCCGACGAGGCGACCTCCTCGGACGGCGACATGATCACCGCGGCCTTCAAGCTGCTGGGGCTCGGGCCCGTCGTCGGCCAGCGCACCTGGGGCGGGGTGGTCGGCATGACCGGCCGGCACCGCCTCGGCGACGGCACGGTGATCACGGTCCCGATGAACGCGGCCTGGTTCGACGCCTACGGCTGGTCCGTAGAGAACAAGGGCGTCACCCCGGACCTGGAGATCCTGCGCACCCCCCTGGACTGGGCGGAGGGCCGCCACGCCCAGCTCGCCGACGCCGTCGAACTGGCCCTGGAACTCCTTGAGTCCGAGCCCGCCGCGACTCCCCCGGACCGCTCCCGCGTCCCGGACCGCTCCCGCCCGAAGCTGCCGCCCCGGCCCGCCTCCTGACGGACCGCGCGCGAAGCGCCCCGGCGCACGGCAGACGCGGCGCACGGCAGACACGGGGCGCCCTCCCTGAAGGGGGCACCCCGCGTCCTCACCGCGCCGACCTACCGGTCGTAGTCCAGGTCGAAGCGCTCCTCGTCCTCGCGCATACGGCGGGGCTCGTCCTCGCGCATGCGGCGGGGCTCCTCCTCGCGCTGCGGACGCTCACGGTCGCGGTCGCGGCCGGGCTCGCGACCGGGCTCGCGGTCGCGCTCCGGCTGCTGGCCGTGCTGGCGCGCACGCTGCTGGAGCTGCTCGGACTTCTCCTGGAACTGGTCCTTCATGCCCATGTGGGTTCACTCCCGTAGTGGGTGGGGCGGCCCCTCGCTGGGGCCTCGACCAGATTCACACGCCCCATCACCCTGCGCATGTCGATCAGTTACGCCGCGTAGTCCTGTGCTGCTCGTCGGCCGCACCGCCCGCTCCGACCAGTCCCGTGCGCATGCCGTCCAGCCGGTCCGCGAACCGCCGCATCTCCCGCTGCCCCACCGTGCCGATGAGGCCCGGCAGATACCCGCGCACCCCCTGCATCCCGCGCAGCCACCACTGCCCGTAGACATGGCTGGAGCGCCGCTCGATCCCGGCCACGATCCGGTCGACGGCCGGGCCCAGCGGATACGTCTTGTTGGACGGCCACGGCAGCCGCTGCCTCAACTCCCGCATCACGTCGTCCTGATCGGCGCCGCGCACCATGTCGGTGTCCGTCCAGGACAGATACCCGACACCCACCCGCACGCCCCGGTGGCCGACTTCGGCCCGCAGGCTGTGCGCGTACGCCTCCACGCCCGACTTCGACGCGCAGTACGCCGTCATCATCGGCGCCGGTGTGATCGCCGCGAGCGAGGCGATCTGGAGCAGATAGCCGCGGCTCTCCGTCAGCAGCGGCAGGAACGCCCGTGCCGTCACCGCCGATCCGATGAGGTTGACCTCGATGACCCGCCGCCAGGCGTCCGGGTCGGAGTCGGCGAACGGACCGCCGGTCGCCACACCGGCGTTGGCCACGACGATGTCGGCCTTCCCGAACCGCTCCTTCACCTCCCGGGCCACCTGCGCCATCGCCGCGTGGTCGGTGACGTCGGCGTGCCAGTGCCCGCTGTCGCCGTGCAGCCGCTCCGAGACCTGTTTGAGGGCGTCCGGCTCCAGCCCGACCAGCGCCACCGCGGCGCCCCGCGCCGAGAGCTTGCGCGCGAGCAGTTCCCCCACGCCCCGTGCCGCGCCCGTGACGACGGCGACCTGCCCTTCGAGGCTCACCCTGCTCATGCGCCCTCCTTGACCTGCGAGTCCGTCTCGCTGTGCGGGTCCGTGCCGGTCTGTGCGTCCGTGCCGGTCTGTGCGTCCGTGCCGGTCTGTGCGTACGTGCCGGTCTGTGCGTACGTGCCGGCGAGTTCCCGTATCCTCCCGGTCACCAGCTCGGGAGCCTCGACGGGCGTCATGTGCCCGAGGCCCGGCAGTTCGGTGACGCCGAGGCAGTGCGGCAGGGCCGCCGCCAGCGAACGGGTGTGCACGGGAGGGGTCAGCCGGTCGGCCGTGCCGACGACCACCGCCGTCGGCACCGTCAACTCCCGCACCCCGTCGTCGAGATCGAGCAGATCGAGGACGCGCGACCAGGCGTGGCGGGCCCGGCGCGGGCAGGCGTGCACGATCCGCGCGCACGCCTCGACCATGTGCGGGGCCGAACCCGGGCCCATCGTGGCGTACTTGAGGATCGCGCGGGCCACCGGCGTGACCGGTCCGAGCGGTGCGCGCGAGCCGAGGACCCGCCCGGTCAGCCAGGTCCGCAGCCGTCCCGGCCGCAGCGGCAGCACCGTCGACTCGGCGACCAGCCGCGAGGCTCCCGTGCTGCACAGCAGGACGGCGGCGGTGTGCGCGCGGAACACCGGGCGAGCCGCGGCGGCCAGCACCGTCATGCCGCCCATGGAGTGCCCGGCGACCACGGCCTTCTCACCGGGCGCGAGGGCGGCGCCGAGGACGGCTTCGAGGTCGTCGGCGAGGGCCTCGGGGCTGCACGCCCGACTCGCCGGGCTGCGGCCGTGGCCGCGCTGATCGTAGGCGATCACCCGGTGGTCGGCGGCCAGTTCGCGTATCTGCGCGGCCCAGAAGGCCGTGGAGCAGGTCCAGCCGTGCGCGAGGACGACGGCGGGCGCGCCCTCGGGCCCGTGCACCTCGACGTGCAGCCGCGCGCCGTCGGCGGAGACGGCCGTCAGCTCACGGGCGGGGACGGGCGGGGCGTAGGGCCCGAGGGCCGCCGCGGTCAGCCGGCTCACGCGGACACCTCCGCGGCCGTCTCCCGTGCCCCGCCTCCGCCGGCGGCGGGCCGCACCACGCGGTACTCGCCGAGGTCGACGCGCCGGGTGGCCCGCCGGAACTCCGCGGTCGTGCCCGGCCAGATGGTGGTGTTGCGGCCGTTCGCGTCCAGGTACCAGCTCGTGCAGCCGCCCGTGTTCCACACGGTCCGCTTCATCCGCTCCTGCACCCGCCGGTTCCAGTCGCTCACCGCGCCCGGCCGGGCGTCCAGGGCGACCCGGCCGCCCAGGACGTCCAACTGGCGCAGATAGTCGGCGAGATAGTTCAGCTGGGACTCGATCATCAGGATCATCGAGGAGTTGCCGAGGCCCGTGTTGGGGCCGATGATCGACACCCAGTTGGGGAACCCGGCGGCGGACGCGCCGCGCAGCGCCTCCATCCCGCCCTTCCACACCTCGGCGAGGGTGCGGCCCTCGGCGCCCACCACCCGCTCGGCGATGGGCATGTCGGTGACGCGGAAGCCCGTGCCGAAGACGATCGCGTCGGCCTCGGCCTCGCTGCCGTCCGCGGCGACGAGCGTCGAGCCGCGGATCTCGCCCAGCCCGCTCGCGACGACGTCCACGTTGGGCCGGGCCAGCGCCGGGTAGTACTCGCTCGACAGCAGGATCCGCTTGCAGCCGATGCGGTAGTCGGGGGTCAGCTTGGCGCGCAGCGCCGGGTCCTTGACGGCCCGCGCCATGTTCCGCTTGGCCAGGCTCTCGATCATGCCGAGTTCGTTGGGCCGCTTGGTGAACGCCTGGACCTGCAACTCCCGGATGCCCCACAGCAGTCCGCGGCGCAGCCGGGTGGTGAAGGGCAGGGCCCGGTGCAGGGCGCGCTCGGCACCGCTGATGGCGCGGTCCATGCGGGGCATGACCCAGGGCGGGGTGCGCTGGAAGAGGGTGAGGCGCTCCACCCGCGGCTGGACGGCCGGCACGATCTGGATGGCGGAGGCGCCGGTGCCCACCATGGCGACGCGCTTGCCGCTCAGGTCGTAGTCGTGGTCCCAGCGGGCGGAGTGGAAGACCTTGCCGGGGAAGGTGTCCAGGCCCGGGATGTCCGGGATCTTCGGGTCGGAGAGCGGTCCGGTGGCGGAGACGACGAGGTCGGCGGACAGGTCCCCGCCGGCTGTCTCGATGTCCCAGCACAGCCGCTCGCCGTTCCAGGTCATCCGCAGCACCTCCGCGTCGAAGCGGAGGTGCGGCCGCAGCCCGAAGACGTCCGTGACGTGCTCCAGGTAGGCGCGGATGTGCTCCTGCCCGGAGAAGGCGCGCGGCCAGTCGGGGTGGGGCGCGAAGGAGAACGAGTACAGATGGGACGGCACGTCGCACGCGCATCCCGGATAGCTGTTGTCCCGCCAGGTGCCGCCGACGCTGCCGGCCCGCTCCAGGACGACGAAGTCGGTGACGCCCTCGCGCCGCAGCCGCACGGCGGCTCCCAGCCCGCCGAACCCGGACCCGATGACCGCGACCCGCACATGTTCGCGTTCGGCCATGCCTGTGCCTCCTTGCTCCACCAGGAACCGCGCCAGTGAACACTGGCACAGTGGGGAGACTAGAGGAGGTCCGTACCGACCGGTAGGGGGCTGCCGAGGAAAGTTACCGCCGGTACGAACTAAGGTTCCCGAGTGACCGAGATCCGTGAGTACCGCAGGGAGGAACTGGCCCGCCTGGCCGGCATCACGGTGCGCACCCTGCGCTTCTACCGCGAACGCAAGCTGATCCCGCCCCCGCGCCGCGAGGGCCGCATCGCCTGGTACGACGACCACCACCTGGCCCGGCTGCGCACCATCGCGGCGCTGCTGGAGCGCGGCCACACCCTCACCGGGATAGCGGAGCTGGCCGAGGCCCTCGACCACGGCCGCGACGTCGCCGACGTCCTCGGCGTCACCCCCACCGAGGAGGAGCCGGTCCGCCTCACCCCCGAGGAACTGGCCGCCCGCTTCGAGGGCCAGGTCACCCCGGACAACCTCGCGGCCGCCCTGGACCTCGGCTATCTCGGCACCGACGGCGACGAGATCGTCCACATCAGCCGCCGCCTGCTGGACGTCTCCTCCGCCCTGGTCCGCGAGGGCATCCCCCTCGCGGAGGTCCTGGCGGCCGGCAGGCGCGTGCGCGAACACGTCGACGCGCTGGCCGACATGTTCGCCGACCTGGTCCTGCGCCACACCGAGGAGGAGGACGCCGTCCAGCGGCTGCGCCCCCTGGCCCGCAGCGTCGTCGAAGCGGAGCTCTCCCTGGCCCTGGACCGCCGCCTGCGCAGGGACGGCGAGCACGGCGAGGGACCCCAGCGGGGCCAGCGGCCTGAGGGGTCCGGCGGGCCTGAGGGGCCCAGCGGGTCTGGCGCCTTCTAACGGTCGTAGACCACCGTCACGGGGGCGTGGTCCGACCAGCGTTCGGCGTGCGTGGCGGCGCGCTCGACATGCCCCTTGCGCGCCTTCGCGGCGAGCCCCGGCGTCGCCACGTGGTAGTCGATGCGCCAGCCCGTGTCGCTGTCGAAGGCCCGCCCGCGGTACGACCACCACGAGTACGGCCCCTCGACGTCCGGGTGCAGCGACCGCACGACGTCGACGTAGCCGCCGTCCGCCGGATCGAGGACCCGGGACAGCCACTCCCGCTCCTCCGGCAGGAACCCGGAGTTCTTGGTGTTGGCGCGCCAGTTCCTGAGGTCGGCCTGCCGGTGGGCGATGTTCCAGTCGCCGCAGACCAGCACCTCGCGGCCGTCTGCGGCGGCGCGCTCGCGCAGGGCCTTCAGATGGGCCAGGAACTCGCCCGTGAAGCGGGACTTCTCCTCCTGGCGCTCGGTTCCGGCCTCGCCGGAGGGCAGGTAGAGGGAGGCGATCGTCACACCCGGGAGGTCGGCCTCCGCGTAACGGCCGCTCGCGTCGAACTCGTCCGATCCGAAGCCGACCCGGACCCGGTCGGGCTCGCGGCGCGTGTACAGCGAGACGCCGGCGCGGCCTTTGGCGGCGGCGGGGGCGTGCAGGACGTGCCAGCCGTCGGGCGCGCGCACGTGCTCGGGCAGCTGGTGCGGCTCCGCGCGGACCTCCTGGAGGCACACCACGTCGGCTTCGGTGGCGGCGAGCCACTCCACGAAGCCCTTTTTCGCGGCGGCCCGCAGCCCGTTCACATTCACAGAGGTCACAGTGAGCACCCGGGCACTTTACCGGCACACTGGACGCTGTCCGGTCCTGGAATCCTCAGGCCATTGAATTGATTTACGGTATCCAGCATGCACATACGCCCCGTCCCCTTCGACCACCCCGACGCGATCAAGCTCAACGACCAGGTGCAGGCCGAGTACGGCGTCCGCTACGGCGACGGCGGCGACGCCACCCCCCTGGCCGCGGCCGACTTCGCGCCGCCGAACGGGCTCTACCTGGTCGCCTACGACCCGGCGGGCGACCCGGTCGCCTCCGGCGGCTGGCGGCGCCAGGACGAGAACGGCGAGGGCAACGCAGACGGGGACGCCGAGCTCAAGCGGATGTACGTCGTGGAACAGATGCGCGGCCGCGGCCTCGCCCGGCGCATCCTGGCCGCGCTGGAGGAGGACGCGCGGGCGGCGGGGCGCAGCCGCATGGTGCTGGAGACCGGCGCCAAGCAGCCGGAGGCGGTGGCGCTGTACGCGTCGAGCGGCTACGAGCCGTGCGGGAAGTTCGGCTACTACCGCTTCCACGAACTGAGCCTGTGCTACGCCAAGTCCCTGTGACCCTCCCGGGCGGGCCCCGCGCCCGCCCTCCCGGGAAGGCGAAGGTCCCGTCCGATCAACCGATCGGACGGGACCTTTCAACTATCCGGGTTTGCCCGGAAGTTGGTGCGGTCGCAACTCACCGAACGCATCGCAGCGGCCCCGGCACCCCGGGGCCCGCTGCGATGCGCGCGACACGGAAACGCGGGACAGCGGCACGGCCACGCTCCACGTCCGCCGCCGTCCACCACCCCCAACACCCTCGGACAGACCCCGGAAACGACGAAGATCCCGACCGATCAAGAAGATCGGCGGGATCTCGTCAACCGCTCCCGAGCTAACTCAAGAACAGTCGTGCGTGGACCTGAGGGGATTCGAACCCCTGGCCCCCTCGATGCGAACGAGGTGCGCTACCGGACTGCGCCACAGGCCCTTGCAACGAGTGAAACTTTAGCACCCCGATCGGCCTGCTTGGAAATCCGTTCCGGGCAGGCCGGGGGCCGTCGGCGGGTGCCGGTCATTCGTTGGCGGCCCGGGGCCGGTCGCCCTCTTCGTACTGGTCGAACAGCGGGGTGCGGCCGCGCTCGCGTGCCCGGCGGGCGGAGGCGGCCCTGCGGTCGTTACGGCCGCCTCCCTCCGCGCGGTCGTCGTCGCGCCCGCTCTCCTCGGCCTGCCCCGGCTGCGCGGCGGGGGCCGCGCCGGCCGCCGTCTCGTCCTCCCGGGCGACGGGGCCGGAGCGGGCCGAGCTCCACGCGTCCGGGGCGCCGAGGTCGACGTCGGCGGTGGCGCGGGGGGCGACCGGGGCGGTCACGTACGTCGGCAGGGGCACGGGGACCGGGTCCCAGCTGTCGCCGTGTCCGGGCCGCAACTGCCGCTCGCGCTGCTGGTCGACCCACTCGGCGTGGTCGGTCTGCTCCACTAGGGCGCGCCGGTCCGCGGCGAGCGTGGACATGCCGGTCCCGGTGGCTGGTTCGGGCCCCTCGTCGGCGTCGGGGAGGTCGCAGCCGGTGTCGGCGGCGCCGCGGCGGCGCGACTGGCGGGCGCGCTCGCGCAGCCGCTGCGCGGCGACCTCGGCGCGGCGCCGGTCCATCTGGTAGGTGAAGCGGCGCCGCTCCTGGCTGCGCAGGTAGGCGATGTACCCGCTGAGCAGGACGGCGGGGACGCCGGGCGCCCACAGGAGTCCGAGTCCGCCGACCGCGGCGACGATCGCGCCGAGGGTGAAGGCGAGGAAGAGGACCACGGTGGTGCGCCTGCGGCGCGCGAGGACCTTCAGGCGCCGGGCGCGTGCCGCGGCCGCCTC
>NZ_AGBF01000061.1 GCF_000225525.1 Streptomyces zinciresistens K42
CGCACGAGGGGGCGCCGCGCGCGCCGCTCCCGGCGGGCCCGCGCCCCCTCGTCCCAGGGCCTGATCGCGGGAGACGCGAAGGGGCGGGGCGCCCGCAGGTGATCCGCGGGCGCCCCGCCCCTTCGCGAGGCCGCCGCGTCGCTACGCGTCGCCGCCCGCGGCGCCCGGGTCGGCCGCCGCCACGTCGAGCAGCTGGTAGCGGTCGATCGCCTGCTTCAGCGCCGACCGGTCCACCTTGCCCTCCCTGGCCAGCTCCGTCAGGACGCCCAGCACGATCGACTGCGCGTCGATGTGGAAGTGGCGCCGGGCCGCGCCCCGGGTGTCCGCGAAGCCGAAGCCGTCGGCGCCCAGCGACTGGTACGTCCCCGGCACCCACCGGGCGATCTGGTCCGGCACCGAGCGCATCCAGTCGGAGACGGCCACGAACGGCCCCTGCGCCCCGCTGAGCTTGCGCGTCACGTACGGCACCCGCTGCTCCTCCTCCGGGTGCAGCAGGTTGTGCTCCTCGCACTCCACGGCGTCGCGCCGCAGCTCGTTCCACGAGGTCGCCGACCAGACATCGGCCCGCACGTCCCACTCCTCGGCGAGGATCCGCTGCGCCTCGACGGCCCACGGCACCGCGACACCGGAGGCGAGGATCTGCGCCGGGACCGATCCCGAGGTGCCCTCGGCGATCCGGTGGACGCCCCTGAGGATGCCCTCGACGTCGACGTCCCGCGGCTCGGCCGGATGCTGGATCGGCTCGTTGTAGACGGTCAGGTAGTAGAAGACGTCCTCGCCGTGCGGGTGCTCGGCGTCCCCGCCGTACATCCGCCGCAGACCGTCCCGCACGATGTGCGCGATCTCGTACGAGTAGGCCGGGTCGTAGGCGACACAGCCCGGGTTCGTCGAGGCCAGCAGCTGCGAGTGGCCGTCGGCGTGCTGCAGGCCCTCACCGGTCAGCGTCGTACGGCCCGCGGTCGCGCCCAGGACGAAACCGCGCGCCAGCTGGTCCGACATCTGCCAGAACTGATCGCCGGTGCGCTGGAAACCGAACATCGAGTAGAAGACGTAGACCGGGATCAGCGGCTCGCCGTGGGTGGCGTACGCCGAGCCGGCCGCGATCAGCGAGGCCGTGCAGCCCGCCTCCGAGATGCCGTCGTGCAGCATCTGGCCCTGCGGCGACTCCTTGTAGGCGAGCAGCAGATCGCGGTCGACCGACTCGTACTGCTGGCCGAGCGGATTGTAGATCTTCGCACTCGGGAAGAACGAGTCCATGCCGAAGGTGCGGTACTCGTCCGGCGCGATCAGCACGAACCGCTTGCCGATCTCCTTGTCCCGCATGAGGTCCTTCAGGAGCCGGACGAAGGCCATGGTCGTCGCGATCGACTGGTGGCCGGAGCCCTTCTTCACGGTCGCGTACGCCTTGTCGTCCGGCAGTGCCAGCGGCTTGGAGCGCACCACGCGCGTGGGGACGTAACCGCCGAGCCCCTGGCGGCGGTCGTGCATGTACTGGATCTCCTCGGAGTCGCGCCCCGGGTGGTAGTACGGCGGGAGCCCGCCCTCCAGCTCCTTGTCGGCGATCGGCAGGTGCAGCCGGTCGCGGAAGCGCTTGAGGTCGTCGACCGTCAGCTTCTTCATCTGGTGCGTGGCGTTGCGGCCCTCGAAGTTGGGGCCCAGCGTCCAGCCCTTGATCGTCTTGGCGAGGATCACGGTCGGCTGGCCCTTGTGCGCCTTGGCCGCGGAGAACGCCGCGAAGATCTTCTTGTGGTCGTGGCCGCCGCGCCCCAGGTGCAGGACCTGGTCGTCGGTCATGCCCTCGACCATGGCGCGCAGCCGCTGGTCGTCGCCGAAGAAGTGGTCGCGGATGTACGCGCCGGTCTCGGTGGCGTACGTCTGGAACTGGCCGTCCGGCGTGGTGTTCATCCGGTTGACGAGGATGCCGTCGCGGTCGCGCGCCAGCAGCGGGTCCCAGGAGCGGTCCCAGATCAGCTTGATCACGTTCCAGCCGGCGCCCCGGAAGACCGACTCCAGCTCCTGGATGACCTTGCCGTTGCCCCGCACCGGGCCGTCCAGGCGCTGGAGGTTGCAGTTGACGACGAAGGTCAGGTTGTCCAGGCCCTCGCGGGCGGCGATGGACAGCTGGCCCAGCGACTCCGGCTCGTCCATCTCGCCGTCGCCCAGGAACGCCCAGACCTGCGACCTGGAGGTGTCCGCGATGCCGCGCGCCTGTATGTAGCGGTTCATCCGCGCCTGGTAGATCGCGCCGATCGGGCCGAGCCCCATCGACACGGTCGGGAACTCCCAGAAGTCCGGCATCAGCCGGGGGTGCGGGTAGGAGGACAGCCCGAACGGCGCCTTCGACTTCTCCTGGCGGAACGCGTCCAGGTTCTGCTCGCTGAGCCGGTCCAGCAGGAAGGCGCGCGCGTAGATGCCGGGGGAGGCGTGGCCCTGGAAGAAGACCTGGTCGCCGCCGTCGCCCTCGTCCTTGCCGCGGAAGAAGTGGTTGAAGCCGACGTCGTAGAGCGAGGCGGAGGACGCGAAGGTGGCGATGTGGCCGCCGACGCCGATGCCGGGGCGCTGGGCCCGGGACACCATGACCGCGGCGTTCCACCGGGTGGCGTTGAGGATCTTGCGCTCGATCTCCTCGTTGCCCGGGAAGAACGGCTCGTCCTTGGTGGCGATCGTGTTGACGTAGTCCGTGCTGCGCATCTCCGGCACCGCGACGCGCTTCTCCCGGGCCCGCTCGATCAGCCGCAGCATCAGATAGCGGGCCCGCTCCCGGCCCCGCTCGTCGACGGCGGCGTCGAGGGAGTCGAGCCACTCCTGGGTTTCCTCGGGATCGAAGTCAGGAACCTGACTCGGAAGGCCGCCAATGATGATCGGGTTGCGATCTGATCCGGAAGCCACGCTGTTCCTTACCTGTCGAAGGGCCGTGTTTCTGGGTGTCTGCACCGCTCCCCATCGTGTACCTCGGGGGACCGGACGTCATCTCTACTGTGAGGTAACAGGCGTGTGGAGAACGGTCGGGTGACCCGTGAGGGTTCCCAAACACACAAAGGGGGCAGATTGGTGTGGTGTGTATCACCCGGAGACCGGGATGATGTGCAGGGAGATGCGGTGACACGTTCAGGATCGTCACCGTTTCGGCGGTCTGAACGGCCGGGTACTTGCGCGATCCGCCCCGCCCGTGTGGACTACGGCCAATGCTTCGCGCACGCGCGTGGCTGAGACATTCCCAAGACATGATCAGGAGGCAACCCGTGAGCGCGACCGCGGACCACGCGGAGGAGCGGACGAACCCTGCCGCAAGGCTGGGGTTCCAGCCCGAGCAGGTGGTCCAGGAGATCGGCTTCGACGACGACGTCGACCAGGAGCTCCGCGAGGCCATTGAGGAAGTCATCGGCAGCGAGCTGGTGGACGAGGAGTACGACGACGTCGCCGACGCCGTGGTGCTGTGGTTCCGCGACGATGACGGCGACCTGACGGATGCGCTGGTGGACGCCACCACGTACATCGAAGAAGGCGGCTCCATCCTGCTCCTCACGCCGAAGACCGGCCGTGACGGCTACGTGGAGCCCAGCGACATCTCTGAAGCCGCGACCACGGCGGGTCTGTCGGCGGCCAAGAGCGTCAGCGTCGGCAAGGACTGGAGTGGCAGCCGTCTGGTGACGCCCAAGGCCGCGAAGGCCAAGAAGTAACCGCAGCCGGTGCCGGGCCGGGCCGATGGATCGGCCCGGCCCGGCTTTTCGTGCCGTTCCGGGCGGCGGCTGCATAGGGTGGGCATCACCCGAACAGCCCCACCGAAGGGAACGGACGACGATGGCGATCCAGGTCGGCGACAAGGCCCCCGACTTCGAGCTCAAGGACAACCACGGCGCGACCGTGCGACTGTCGGACTTCCGCGGCGCGAAGAACGTCGTCCTGCTCTTCTACCCCTTCGCCTTCACCGGCGTGTGCACCGGTGAGCTGTGCGAGGTGCGCGACAACCTGCCGCGCTTCTCCGACCGCGACACGCAGGTGCTCGCCGTCTCCAACGACTCCGTCCACACCCTGCGCGTCTTCGGCGAGCAGGAGGGCCTGGAGTACCCGCTCCTCAGCGACTTCTGGCCGCACGGCGACGTCAGCCGCGCCTACGGCGTCTTCGCCGAGGACAAGGGCTGCGCCGTGCGCGGCACGTTCGTCATCGACAAGGAGGGCGTCGTGCGCTGGACCGTCGTCAACGCCCTGCCCGACGCGCGCGACCTGGACGAGTACGTCTCGGCTCTCGACGCACTCTGACCCCAGGCGGCCCACCGACACCTGTGATTCTTCGGCCCCAAGCCCTGCGGGCCACGGGAACCCGTCACTAGGATCGAGTCGTTGATCCGATATCCAACGCACGGCGGGGCTCCCCGCCCCAGGACACCAATGGAGGACTCGTGGGAGTCAGCCTCAGCAAGGGCGGCAACGTATCACTGACCAAGGAGGCCCCCGGCCTGACCGCGGTCATCGTCGGTCTGGGGTGGGACGTCCGCACCACGACCGGCACCGACTTCGACCTCGACGCCAGTGCTCTGCTGCTGAACAACACGGGCAAGGTCGCCAACGACCAGAACTTCGTGTTCTTCAACAACCTCAAGAGCCCCGACGGCTCGGTCGAGCACACCGGCGACAACCTCACCGGTGAGGGCGAGGGCGACGACGAGCAGATCAAGATCAACCTCGCGGGCGTCCCGCTGGAGATCGAGAAGATCGTCTTCCCGGTCTCCATCTACGACGCCGAGAACCGCCAGCAGTCCTTCGGCCAGGTGCGCAACGCCTTCATCCGCGTCGTCAACCAGGCCGGCGGAGCCGAGATCGCGCGCTACGACCTCTCGGAGGACGCGTCCACCGAGACCGCGATGGTCTTCGGCGAGCTGTACCGGCACGGCGCGGAGTGGAAGTTCCGCGCCATCGGCCAGGGCTACGCGTCGGGCCTGCGCGGCATCGCGCAGGACTTCGGCGTGAACGTCTGAGGTCGCCGCCGGGGGCGTGAGCACCCCCGGCACGACGGGCTGAGTCCGGCGCCGCACCGTTTGGGTGCGGCGCCGGCTGCGCAGACAACAAGAGAAGCTTCACACGGGGAGGACCAGCATCATGGGCGTCACGCTCGCCAAGGGAGGAAACGTCTCCCTGTCCAAGGCCGCACCGAATCTCACCCAGGTGATGATCGGGCTCGGCTGGGACGCGCGCTCCACCACCGGAGCCCCCTTCGACCTCGACGCCAGCGCCCTGGTGTGCAGCGGCGGCCGGGTCATGGGCGACGAGTGGTTCGTCTTCTACAACCAGCTCACGAGCCCGGACGGCTCGGTGGAGCACACGGGGGACAACCTGACCGGTGAGGGCGACGGCGACGACGAGTCGCTGCTGATCGACCTCCCCAAGGTGCCGGCCCAGTGCGACAAGATCGTCTTTCCCGTCTCGATCCACCTGGCCGACGAGCGCGGCCAGACCTTCGGCCAGGTCACCAACGCCTTCATCCGCGTCGTCAACCAGGCCGACGGCCAGGAACTCGCCCGCTACGACCTCAGCGAGGACGCCTCCGGCGAGACGGCGATGATCTTCGGTGAGGTCTACCGCTACCAGGGGGAGTGGAAGTTCCGCGCGGTCGGGCAGGGGTACGCCTCGGGCCTTCGCGGCATCGCGCTCGACTTCGGGGTCAACGTCTCATAACGCGATATGAGCAAAACCCGGGGCAGGGTGGGGCGCGCAGGGGCGGCCGACTAGAGTGCGGCTTCAAAAGTTCGTAAAGCCGAGTGCGGCGCGGGGGAGCCCCGTACATACAGGGATTGGGTAGCCAGTGGTTCTGAAAACCTTCGGGTGGTCGTTTGCGGTCACCGCGCTCGGCCTGGTCGCGGCGTTCCTCTTCGGGGGGTGGACCGCCTTCGGTGTCGTGGCGATCCTCTCGATCCTGGAGATCTCGCTGTCCTTCGACAACGCGGTGGTCAACGCCGGGATCCTGAAGAAGATGAATGCCTTCTGGCAGAAGATCTTCCTCACCATCGGCATCCTGATCGCCGTCTTCGGCATGCGGCTGGTCTTCCCCGTCGTCATCGTCGCGGTCACCGCCCAGCTCGGGCCGATCGAGGCGGTCGACCTCGCGCTCAGCGACAAGGACAAGTACGAGGCGCTCGTCACCGACGCCCACCCGGCGATCGCCGCCTTCGGTGGCATGTTCCTGCTGATGATCTTCCTCGACTTCATCTTCGAGGACCGGGACATCAAGTGGCTGGGCCGCCTGGAGCGCCCGCTGGCCAAGCTCGGCAAGATCGACATGCTGTCGGTCTGCATCGCCCTGATCGTTCTGCTGATCACCGCGACCGTCATCGCCACCAACGCCCTCCAGCACGGCGGCACCACCGTCGACAAGTCCTCGACAGTGCTGCTGTCGGGTGTCGCGGGCCTGATCACCTACATGGTCGTCGGCGGTCTCTCCGGGTTCTTCGAGGGCAAGCTCGAAGAGGAGGAGGAGCGCGAGCACGAGGCCGAGGAGGAGGCCGAGCGCACCGGCAAGCCGCGCTCGGCGGTCGCCCTGGCCGGCAAGGCCGCGTTCTTCATGTTCCTCTACCTGGAGGTCCTGGACGCCTCGTTCTCCTTCGACGGCGTGATCGGTGCCTTCGCCATCACCAACGACATCGTCCTGATGGCGCTGGGCCTGGGCATCGGCGCGATGTACGTCCGTTCGCTGACCGTGTACCTGGTGCGCCAGGGCACCCTCGACGACTACGTCTACCTGGAGCACGGCGCCCACTACGCGATCGGCGCCCTCGCCACCATCCTGCTGGTCACCATCCGCTTCGAGATCAACGAGGTCATCACCGGCCTCATCGGCATCGTGCTGATCGGCTGGTCCTTCTGGTCCTCCGTCCGCCGCAACCGCGCACTGGCGGCCGCCGAGGGAAAAGCGCAGGGCTCGGACGAGAAGACTGAGGTCTCGTCCGGGGTGTGACACCCCCGTAGGTGAGGAACGCTCTCGACGGGGCGGCCGGACGCCGGCCGCCCCGTCGTGTTCCTCCGGACGGGCACGGTTCTTTCATGGGACGTGGGGGCGGGAATGGGCTTCTTGAGCTTCTTGGACGGACTGTGGCACCGCGGGACGCCCGAGTTCGACTCGGGCAGCGCGGCATCGAACGCGATCGAGCTGACCAAGCGGCACGACCGCGTCTCGCTCACCAAGCAGGGGGCGGCCACCGGGCATCTGCGCATCAACCTGACCTGGCGGATGCGGACCTCCGACATCGGCGGACCGCAGCGCGAGAGCCTGCTGCGGCACCCCTTCAAGGCGCTCAAGCCGCCGGAGGTGCTCGGACACAGCCAGAGCATGGTCAACGTCGACCTCGACCTGGGCTGCCTGTACGAACTGGCCGACGGCACCAAGGGAGTCGTCCAGCCGCTGGGCGGACTCCTCGGCGAGGCCAACTCCCCGCCGTACGTCAAGCTCAGCGGGGACGACCGGTTCGGCTCGGCGTCCGGGGAGACGATCTACGTCAACCTCGACCACCGGGAGAACATCAAGCGGCTGCTGGTCTTCGTGTACATCTACGACCAGACCCCGGCGTTCGACCGCACCCACGCCATCGTCACGCTCTACCCGAGCAACGGCCCCCGCATCGAGATCAGCCTCGACGAGCGGCACCCACAGGCCCGGTCCTGCGCCGTGGTGATGATCGAGAACATCAAGGACGAGATCTGGGTCCGCCGCGAGGTGAAGTTCGTCTACGGCTTCCAGGCCGAGCTGGACCGCCTCTTCGGCTGGGGACTGCAGTGGGGGCGCGGCTACAAGACCAAGGCCGAGAGGTAGGCAGGGCCCCGCCGGCCCCGGTGTGCCGCGCCCCCGAGGGGCGCCCGCGTCAGCGTCCGATGAACTGCGGACCCTGCGGCGGCAGCCGGAAGCCCCCGTCGGGCGCCGCGGCCGTCAGCGGGGGCGGATAGCCGTAGCCCGAGGGGGCCGCGGCCTGCGCGCTCGCCGGCTGCGGATAGCCGTAGGCCGGCTGCGTGGCCGGGGGCTGCTGGGGATAGCCGTAGGCGGGCTGGGTCACCGGCGGCTGCTGGGGGAATCCGTACGCCGGCTGGGGCGGCACGGTCGCCGCGGGCTGCTCCGGGGGCAGCGGCCGGGCGCCCTCGGGGGCCGCGGGCGCCGGATCGGGGGCCACCTCCGACTCGTCCACCAGGATGCCGAAGTCCGTGGCCAGCCCCCGCAGACCGTCCGAGTAGCCCTCGCCCAGCGCGCGGAACTTCCAGCCCTCGCCCCGCCGGTACAGCTCCCCGCAGATCAGCGCGGTCTCCTCGCCGGTCTCCGGCGTGACGTCGAAGTACGCCAGCGCCTGCCCCCCGGGGGCGGCGGCGTCGTACAGCACGATGCGCAGATCGCGGACCCGGTCGAAGGCCACGCCCTCCGCCGAGGCGACCAGCAGGATCCGACCGACGCCGGGATCGACACCCGCCAGATCTGTCTGGATCGTGTCGGTGAGGCCCTCGGCCCCGCGCTTCTTGCCCAGCCGCCAGACCTTGCCCGAGGGATGCCGGGGCTGGTTGTAGAAGACGAAGTCCTCGTCGGAGCGCACCCGGCCGTCGAGACCCAGGAGCAGCGCGGAGGCGTCGACGTCCGGAACTCCCGGCCCCTGCGCCCAGCGCAGCACCGCACGTACCGTGGTGACCTCCAGCGGGACGTTCGACCCCTTCAGCATCGCGTGCGTCATGCGGTCATCCTGCCCTCTCCGTCCTGGTCACGACAACGCGGGGTGCGCGGAGCGTGCACATCCGTAACGATCCCCGTTACCAGAAATTCATGCCCTGCGGGAACCCCCGACAGGGGTATCTACGTACTATTACCGGCCACCTGTGAACAGGTCACAGGGGTCACCGAGCCGCCACGGGGGAGCTCCATGCGTCACTTCGGGCACATCGCCCCGGAGGTGCGACAGCGCCTCTTCCACCGGGAGCCGGGCAGCTTCACCGCCGGCTCCCCGGCCCGGCTGCTGTCCGTGGCCCTCGGCGCCACCCTCTACAGCCCGGCCACCCGGCCCCGGCTCGCCGACGACATCGTCAAGCAGACCGGACGCGGCGTGGTCTCGATGGTGCTGTGCCTGGAGGACTCCATCGGCGACGACGACGTGGCCGACGGCGAGGACAACCTGGTCCGGCAGTTCGCCGCCCTCGACGCCGCGGCCGGCGTGGAGCCGCCCCTGCTGTTCGTCCGCGTCCGCACCCCCGGGCAGATCCCCGACCTGGTGCGCCGCCTCGGGCCCACCGCCCGGCTGCTCTCCGGATTCGTGCTGCCGAAGTTCACCGAGGAACGCGGCGTGCCGTTCCTGGAGGCCCTGGCGGGCGCCGAGGCGCACAGCGGACGCCGGCTGTTCGCGATGCCGGTCCTGGAGTCGCCCGAACTGCTCTACCGCGAGTCGCGCGTCGAAACCCTCCAGGGCGTGGCCCGCGCGGTCGACAAGTACCGGGAGCGGGTCCTCGCCCTGCGCCTGGGCGTCACCGACTTCTGCTCGTCGTACGGGCTGCGCCGGCCTCCCGACATGACCGCCTACGACGTCCAGGTCGTCGCCGACGTCATCGCCGACGTGGTCAACATGCTCGGCCGGGCCGACGGCACCGGCTTCACCGTGACCGGACCCGTCTGGGAGTACTTCCGCGTCCAGGAGCGCATGTTCAAGCCGCAGCTGCGACGCAGCCCCTTCCTGGAGGGCCAGGCCGAGCGGCTGCGCGAGGCCCTGCTCGAACACTCCATGGACGGCCTGCTCCGCGAGATCACCCTCGACCACGCCAACGGCCTGCTCGGCAAGACCTGCATCCACCCCTCCCACGTCCTGCCCGTGCACGCGCTCTCCGTCGTCAGCCACGAGGAGTACAGCGACGCCCACGACATCCTGCGCCCCGAGTGCGGCGCCGGAGGCGTGCTCAGGTCGCAGTACACGAACAAGATGAACGAGGTGAAGCCGCACCGCGCCTGGGCCGAGCGGACCATGCTGCGCGCCGAGGTGTTCGGCGTGGCCAACGAGGACATCGGCTTCGTGGAACTGCTCGCCGCCGGGATCCCGTCCTGAACGTGACGGGCCGCCACCGCGCACCCGGCACCCCCGCCCACCCGCCGGCCGGCACCCGGCACCCCCGCCCGCCTCTCCTCCACAGGGACGTATGAACAACGCAGCGAACGACGGGATCTGGTCCGGTAGCTGGGTCGCCGAGCGGCTCGGGGTCCGGCTCACGGGCGACGACACCCTCACCCCGATGCTGGGCCTTGCCCTGCGCCGCAACCCCAGACGGGCCCATCTCCTCGTCTCCAACGTGCTCGGCAAGCACGTACCGCAGTCGCCCTCCGTGGTGTACGGCGCCGGATTCGGCCTCGGCCGCCGGGTGCGCGCGCTGCTGGGCGCCGAGGAGGCCGCCCGCGCCGTCGTCCTCGGCTACGCGGAGACCGCCACCGGCCTCGGCCACTCCGTCGCCGACGGCCTCGGCACCGCGCCCTGCCTGCACTCCACCCGCCGCCCGGTCGCCGGGGTGCCCCGGGCGGGCGGCTTCGAGGAGTCCCACTCGCACGCCACCTCCCACCTGCTGCTCCCGCAGGACCCGGCGCTGCTGGCCGGCGACGGGCCGCTGGTGCTGGTCGACGACGAGTTCTCCACCGGGAACACCGTGCTGAACACCGTGCGCGACCTCCACGCGCGCCACCCCCGGCGGCGGTACGTGGTGGTCGCGCTGGTCGACATGCGCTCGCCCGAGGACGCCGGACGGCTGGCGGAGTTCGCCCGGGGGATCGGCGCCCGGGTGGACCTGGTCGCGGCCGCCTCCGGCACCGTGAGCCTGCCGGAGGGGGTGCTGGACAAGGGCCGGGAGCTGGTGGCGCGGCACGAGACCCGGGACGCCGCACCGGACGCCCCCGCCGGCTCCCGCGCCGTCCGGGCCGACCTCGGCTGGCCCGCCGGCCTGCCCGACGGCGGCCGGCACGGCTTCACGCCCGCCCACCGCACCCGCCTGGAGGCCGCCCTCCCCGCCATGGCCGCGCGGCTCGCCGAGGCCCTGCCCGAGGGCGCCCGCCGCGTCCACGTGCTCGGCTTCGAGGAGCTGATGTACGCGCCCCTCCGGCTCGCCGGCGCACTCGAACAGGCCACGGACGCCGGCGTCACCTTCTCGACCACCACCCGCTCACCCGTCCTGGCCGTCGACGACCCCGGCTACGCGATCCGCACCCGGCTCGCCTTCCCCGCCCACGACGACCCCGGCGACGGGCCGGGCGAACGCTACGCGTACAACATCGCGGGCGCCGGGTTCGACGCCGTGGCCGTGATCGTCGACTCCGTCGCCGACACCCCGGCCCTGCACGCCCCCGGCGGGCTCCTCGCCCGGCTGGCCGCCCACACCCCGCACGTCGTCCTGGCGGTGATCCCCTCGTACGTCCCCGAAAGGCCCTCCATGCTGCCCGAGCCCCTGCGCGGCCCCGCGTTCTCCTCGTACCCGCCCGAGGAGGTCGGCTGGCTCCTCCAGGACCTGTCGGACACCGCCCTGGAGGCGCCCACCGAGGAGCGTGAGGAGGCGATCCAGCGCGGCGGCGCCCACTACGCCGAGTCGCTCCCGGTGGAGTACCAGCCCAGCGAGCAGTACCAGGAGCTGTTCCGGGCCGCCCTGCGGGAGTCGGCGGGCCGGCTCGCCCGTGCCGTCGGCGCGGTCACCGAACTGGTCCTCGCCGAGCGCTCCCCGCGCCCGGTCCTCGTCTCCCTCGCCCGCGCGGGCACCCCCGTCGGCATCCTGATGCGCCGCTGGGCCCGCTTCCGCCACGGCCTCGACCTGCCCCACTACGCCGTGTCCATCGTGCGCGGCCGGGGCATCGACGCCAACGCGCTGCGCTGGCTGGCCGCCCACCACGACCCGCGGGACGTGGTCTTCGTCGACGGCTGGACCGGCAAGGGCGCCATCACCCGCGAACTGACCGACGCGATCCGCGCGTTCGAGGCGTCCGACGGCATCACCGGCTTCGACCCGGAGATCGCCGTGCTGGCCGACCCCGGCTCCTGCGTGCGCACCTACGGCACCCGCGAGGACTACCTCATCCCCTCCGCCTGCCTGAACTCCACGGTCTCCGGCCTGGTCTCGCGCACCGTGCTCCGGGCCGACCTGGTCGGCCCGCACGACTACCACGGCGCCAAGTTCTACCGCGAACTCGCCGCCTCCGACGTCTCCGTGGCCTTCCTCGACGCCGTCTGCGACCGCTTCCCGGAGCTCACGGACGCCGTCGACCAGACCGCGAAGGAACTGCTCGCCGCCGACCGCGAGCCGACCTGGGAGGGCTGGGCCGCCGTGGAGCGCATCAGCGAGGAGTACGGCATCCACGACGTCAACCTCGTCAAGCCCGGCGTCGGCGAGACCACCCGGGTGCTGCTGCGCCGGGTGCCCTGGAAGATCCTGGCGCGCGCCGGAGCCGGCGCCGACCTGGACCACGTACGCCTGCTCGCCGCCCAGCGCGGGGTACCGGTGGAGGAGGTGGCCGGCCTGCCCTACACCTGCGTCGGGCTGATCCACCCCGCGTACACGCGGGGCGCGACCGGCGCCGACGGCCGGGCGGTGAACGTCTGATGCCGGTGCTGGTGGCCAGTGACCTCGACCGTACGCTGATCTACTCCGCCGCGGCCCTCGCCCTGACCATGCCGGACCCGCGGGCGCCCCGGCTGCTGTGCGTGGAGGTGCACGAGAGCAGACCGCTGTCCTACCTGACCGAGACCGCGGCCCGGCTCCTGACCGAACTCGGCGACGAGGCCGTCTTCGTGCCGACCACGACCCGCACCCGCAAGCAGTACCAGCGCATCAACCTGCCCGGACCCGCCCCGGCCTACGCGATCTGCGCCAACGGCGGCCGGCTGCTGGTCGACGGCGTCAGCGACCCCGACTGGAGCGCGCGGGTGGCGGCGCGGCTCGCCGAGCGGTGCGCCCCGCTGGCGGAGGTCCGCGACCACCTGATGGCCACCGCGGACCCGCTGTGGGCGCGCAAGCACCGCATCGCCGAGGACCTCTTCGCCTATCTCGTCGTCGAGCGCGAACTGCTGCCCGAGGACTGGGTGAAGGAACTCGCCGCGTGGGCGGAGGGCCGCGGCTGGACGGTGTCCCTCCAGGGCCGCAAGATCTACGCCGTCCCCAAGCCGCTCACCAAGAGCGCCGCCGTGCGCGAGGTCGCCCGGCGCACCGGCGCCGATCTGACGCTCGCCGCCGGCGACTCGCTGCTGGACGCCGACCTCCTGCTCGCCGCCGACCGGGGCTGGCGCCCCGGCCACGGCGAACTCGCGGACTCCGGCTGGACCGCCCCGGCGGTCAGCGCGCTGCCGGAACGCGGGGTCCTGGCGGGGGAGCGCATCCTCAGGGAGTTCCTGAAGGCGACCAGGGCGTCCGCCCCGTAGGGCCGGGGCGGAGGCCCTGGTCGCCCCGGCACCGGGCGTCAGCCGCAGCGGCCGCCGCCGCAGCAGCCTCCGCCCCCGCCGCCGCCCGCCGAGGGCGCGGCGGGCGCGGAGGCGGTGCCGCCGACGGCCACGGCCGACAGGAGCTTGACCGTGTCGTCGTGTCCGGCCGGGCAGCTCGCCGGGGCGGACGACTGCGCCATCGGGCGGTTCAGTTCGAAGGTGTCGCCGCATTCGCGGCAGCGGTACTCGTAGCGAGGCATGGACGGAAGACTAGTCGGCGTGACCGGATACACACCCCTCTGCGGCCGTATGTGACCGACGCTGCTCGGTACCGGTGTGGAGGAATTGAAAAGTGCGCTGATATTTTCGACGGACACGTGGAGCCGTAAGGCCGGGAAACAGAGAGCACGCCGCCGCGGACCAGGGCGGACCGCCGATCCCGCGTGCACGACGGACAGCGGGGAGGGGGCGCGGCCATGACCAGGGCTGGGCAGGAAGGGCCGGAGCCGGACGAGACCATGCAGTTGAAGGTCCCCCCGCCCCCGGCGGACGAGACCATGCAGCTGCGGACCGCCGACCTGGACCCGGTACGGGCCGAGATCGCCGCCGCCGAGAGCCGCACGGGCGAGGGCGCCAAGGGCGACGCCCGCGCGGAGGGCCGCAGCCGCAGAGCACCGCGCCCGTCCCTCCTCGCCCGCGCCAAGGTCCTCGCCGCCCCCCTGACGGCCCGCCTCGCCGCCTGGGCGGCCTTCCTCACGCCCTGGCTTCGGCGCATGCGCCCGGACTACCCCCGGCCCGGCCGCGAGGGCTGGCGCCGCTGGGTGCCCACCTGGCGGCAGGGCGCCGGAGCCGTCCTGACGTGCTTCGGACTGAGCACCGTCTTCCTCGGCGTGTCCTACGCCGCCACCGACATCCCCGACAACCTCAACTCGTACGCCACCCAGCAGGACAACGTCTACTTCTGGTCGGACGGCACCCCCATGGCCCGCACCGGCTGGGTACGGCGGCAGAACATGCCCCTGAAGGACATACCCGAGGACGTCCGCTGGGCCGTCCTCGCCGCCGAGAACGCGAGCTTCTACAGCGACCCCGGCATATCCCTGAGCGGACTCACCCGCGCCGTGTGGCGCACCTTCGGCGAGGGCGACACCCAGGGCGGCTCCACGATCACCCAGCAGTACGTGAAGAACGTCTACCTCAGCCAGGACCGCTCGGTCAGCCGCAAGTTCACCGAGGCGATGCTCGCCCTCAAGCTCGACAACCGGATGAGCAAGGACGACATCCTGGAGGGCTATCTCAACACCAGCTGGTTCGGCCGCGGCACCTACGGCATGCAGCGCGCCGCGCAGGCCTACTACGGCAAGGACGTGCGCGAACTCAACGCCAGCGAGGCCGCGTTCCTCGCCTCCCTCCTCAAGGGCGCGGGCCTGTACGACCCCGCGCTGAGCAAGGCCAACCGCGAGCGGGCCGTGGAGCGCTGGTCCTGGATCCTCGACCGCATGGTCGACCTGGGCAAGCTGCCGGCCTCGGAGCGGGCGAAGTACCGGAAGTTCCCCGAGCCGCTGAAGCAGGCCGTCAGCAACGACACCGGCAAGCAGAGCGACTACCTGGTGGAACTCGCGGCGCAGTACGCGAAGAAGTCCGCGGGCATCCCCGACAAGGAGTTCGACCTCGGCGGCTACCAGATCTACACGACCTTCGACCGCGAGCGGGAGAACGCGCTGACCGCCGCCGTCACCAAGGCCCGCACCAAGTCGGTGAAGGACGACCCCGCCCGCGCCAAGGCCGCCCACTACGGCGCCGCCTCCGTGGCCACCGACGGCCGCATCCTCGCCGTCTACGGCGGCGCCGACCACCGCAAGCAGGGCTACAACGAGTCCAACGCCACCACCGTGCCCGCCGGCTCGGCCTTCACGCCCTTCGTGTACGCCGCGGCGCTCCAGAACGGCGTGCGCACCACCCGCGACGGCCCGGTCACCCCGGTCACCCCGCAGACCCTCTACAACGGCGACAGCGGCATCCCGGTCACCACGCCCGAGGGGCCGTACTGGGACCGCGGCGGCAAACGGGTCGCCGTGCCCAACGACGGCAAGAAGGACTACGGCCAGATCAGCCTGCACCAGGCGCTCGCCCAGTCGGTGAACACGCCGTTCATGCAGCTCGGCATGGACACCGGACTGGACAAGGTGCGCAAGACCGCGCTGGCCGCCGGGCTGCTCTCCTCCAGCTTCGGGCCGCAGGTGCCCGCGATGTCGCTGGGCAGCGCCACCCCCAGCGCCATCCGCATGGCCAGCGGATACGCCACCTTCGCCGCCGAGGGCAACCACGTCGAGCCGTACTCCGTCTCCCGGATCACCCGCAACGGCTCCAAGGTGGCCCTGGAGCGGCCCGACCGGCGCCGCGCGATGTCCCCGCAGGTCGCCGAGCAGGTCCAGTCCGCGCTGCGGGACTCCCTGCGGCTGGCCGACCCGGCCGCCGCGGACAGCGCCCCGCAGGCGGCCGGGAAACGCGGCACCACCCAGGACGACACCGCGTCCTGGTACACAGGCACCGTCTCCGAGGTCTCGACCGCCGTCGTGGCCTACCGCATCGATCTGGCCAAGAGCCTCGAACCACTGCCCCTGAAGGGTCTCGCCGGCACCCGGACCGACAGCGTCCCGTACGCGATCTGGTCCGGTGCCCTGGGCCTCGACCGACCTGTGGACCGGTCTTCCTGATCCCCTGACCTCCCCTCGCAGAATGAGCCGCGCATGAAGTCACCGTCCGGTCGCCGCCGCCGACCCCGCGAACCCCGCCGCAATCCGCCGCCGGGAAAGCTGACCCTGGCCGCCCTCCTCGTCGTCGCCTCGCTCGTCGCCGGCTACCTGGCCCTCAACGGCGCCGGCGACACCGCCCCGACCGCGTCCTCCGGGCCGCAGGACGGCGCGCGCGGCGGGGGGCCGAGCGGCGAACCCGAGTGGGACGGCAAGACCAAGGTCATCGGTGACGGCTCCACCTCGTACACCGGGCCCCAGCGGCAGCGGCTCAAGCCCGTGCCGCTCAAGTCCGGTGAGAAACCGCCCCAGTTCGTGGTGTTCTCGTGGGACGGCGCCCTCCAGGGCAGCGACCAGCTCTTCTCGCACTACCGCAAGATGGCGCAGCAGTACGACGCCCGCATGACGTTCTTCCTCACCGGGATCTACCTGCTGCCCAAGGACAAGAAGAACCTCTACAACCCGCCCATGAATCCCCAGGGTTCGGCCGCCATCAGCTACCCCACGGACGAGCACATCCGCACGACCCTGGACCAGCTCGGCAAGGCGTGGAAGGAGGGCAACGAGATCGGCACCCACTTCAACGGGCACTTCTGCGGGGCCAAGGGCGGCGGCGACTGGAGCGTCCAGCAGTGGAAGAGCGAGATCGACCAGTTCTACTCGTTCGCCACCAAGTGGAAGACCAACACCGGCAACACCGATCTGGCGCCCCTGCCCTTCGACTTCCGCAAGGAGGTCGTCGGAGGCCGCGCACCCTGCCTGGAGGGCCAGGAGAACCTGCTGAAGGCCGCCAAGGACTACAACTGGCGCTACGACGCCAGCTCCACCGGCGACTTCCAGATATGGCCGCGCAAGAAGGCGGGCATATGGGACTTCCCGCTCCAGATGCTCCCCTACAAGGGCCGTGACTTCCAGGGCCTGTCCATGGACTTCAACTTCCTCTACAACCAGTCCGAGGGCAAGACCGACGGCGACCCGGCCAAGTGGTCCCAGTGGCAGCAGGAGACCCTCGACACCTACATGGCCGGCTTCAACCGCGTCTACTACGGCAGCAGGGCGCCGATGTTCATCGGCAACCACTTCGAGCAGTGGAACGGCGGCATCTACATGAAGGCCGTCGACCAGATGATCAAGAACGTCTGCACCAAGAAGGGCGTCAAGTGCGTGTCCTTCAGGGAACTCGCCGACTGGATGGACGTCCAGAAGCCCGAGACGCTCGACCGGCTGCGCAACCTCGACCCGGCCCAGTCGCCCGACTGGTCGACCGTGGTGAAGTAGCGGCCGCGGTGAAGTGACAAGGGACCCCGGCCTCTTGCTGTTTGAGGAGAACATGTAAGGATTCCGTCCCCGGATTAGACCACTCCGGGGTCAAGGAGAATCCCAGTGAGATCAAGAAAACTGAGCCGCACGCGCCGACGCGCCTCCATACTGGGCGCGGCCGCCGTCTCGGTCGCCGCCGGAGCGGCCCTGCTCCCCAACTGGAGCGCGGGCGCGTCCGTCACCGACGACCCGACGGTCGACGCACGCACCAAGGCCACCTTCCAGAAGCTGGCCGACGAACTGTTCACCGAGCGCACCAACGCGCTGGTCCAGGGCGGCAAGGGCAAGAAGGGCAAGGCCCTCTCGAAGGACTTCACCGGCGACGTCCGGGTGTCCTCCGCCATGGCCCGCACCCAGGACGCCGGCCTGGACACCCTCGGCAGCCGCAAGGACCGCCTCGCCGAACTCGGCGAGCGCTACAGCAAGGCCGGCACCAAGGTCACCCTCGACGCGACGCGCGTCAAGGGCCGCACCGCCAAGGCCGCGGTCACCGAGACCACCACGCTGACCTACGCCAAGGTCCGCGGCGACCAGCCCGCGAGCACCAAGTTCCAGGCGCAGCACGAGCTCACCTTCCGCGCCGACCGGCGCGGCAACTGGCAGCTCACCGGTGTCCGCGACACCGACCAGGGCCTCACCGTGAACACGCTCTCCAAGCAGCCCACGGTCAAGGCGCCCAGCGTCGACGACACCATGCCCTCGGCCCCGCGCGCCGCGACGACCTACCCCGCCACGCGCAAGCCCAAGCAGCTGACCGGCGGCACGTACGACTACAACGCCATGGCCGCGTACGCCGAGAAGTACTGGAGCAACTACAACAAGGACTACCCGGACTTCAGCGGCCAGGGCGCGGGCGGCGACTGCACCAACTTCGTCAGCCAGTCCCTCAAGGCCGGCGGCTGGAAGCACGTCCCCGGCTACGTCTACGACTACACCCGGTGGTTCGGCAACTCCGACATCCAGTCGTACTCGTTCGTCGGCGTCAACGAGTGGTCCTGGTTCGCGCAGAACTCCAAGCGCACCACCAGCCTCGCCAACGCCTACCAGCTGGAGGTCGGCGACGTCCTCCAGCTCGACTTCAACAAGGACGGGTCCAAGGACCACACGATGATCGTCAGCTACCGCAGCCCGCAGGGGATGCCGTACCTGACGTACCACTCCACGAACACCTACCGGCGTTCGCTGGCGAGCATCATCGCGTCCTACCCCACCGCGGCGTACTACGCGTACCGCACCTGACGCTCCCGCAGGGCCCGCCTCTCCGCCACCGCCGGACGGGGCGGGCTCACTGCCCGCCGCCGCGCTCCTCGCGGATCCGCGCGACGACCCCGGACACCGCCCGGCGCACCTCCTCCGTCTCCGTCAGGAAGTGCCAGTAGTCCGGGTGCCGGCCCTCCAGGGTGCCGACGGCCCGCTCCAGCCGCGCCACCGCGTCGTCCAGCGGACGCGCGTCCCTCGGGTCCGGCGTGTTGCGTCCCGCCATCGCCAGCCGCTGGGCGTCGCGGATCGCGAAGCGCGTGCGGTCGATCTCCGCCCGCGGATCCTTCTGCACGGCGTTCAGCCGCCCCAGCCGGTCGCCCGCGGCCGACACCGACTCGTCCGTGGCGTTCAGCAGGGCCCGCACCGTCGACAGCAGCGCCGTCGCGTCCGGCCAGCGCTGCTCCTCGCGCGCCGCCCGCGCCTCGGCGAGCCTGGCCTCCGCCTGCCGTACGTGCTCCGCGGCGCCCTCCGGCACCCCTTGCAGGTCCTGCCAGCAGGCCGCCGTGAAGCGCCGCCGCAACTCGCTCAGCACCGGCTCCACCTGCCCGGCACGGGTGGTGAGCGCCTGCGCGCGGGTGCGCAGCGACACCAGCCGGTGGTCGATCTCCGCCGCCGTCTCCGGCAGCCGCTCCGCCTCCGCCCGGACCGCGCCCGCCTCCCGGGCGACCCGCTCGGCCCGCTCCAGCGTCTGCGGCACGCCGTGCTGCCCGGCGCCCTGGTTCAGCCTGGTCAGCTCCGGCGCGAGGGCCGCGAGCCGCGCCGCCAGGTCGTCCGCCCCGAGCCCCGAGGCCCGTACGGCGTCCAGCGCGTTCGACGCGGCCAGCAGGCCCTGCCGGGCGCGCTCGACGGCCGGGGCGAGCCGGGCGAGCCGGGTCTCCGCCTTGCCCAGCAGCGGCCCCAGCCCCTCCTCGAACCGGTCCAGGTCGCGCTTGACCCGCTCCAGCTCGGCCTTGGCCCGCGTCAGCTCCGTCCGCGCCTGGGCGGCCGCCGCGGCCTCCAGGTCGTCGCGGTCCAGATCGTGCGCGTCCACGGCCTGGATGTACTGGTGGCTGACCTCGTCGATGCGCCGCCCCAGCGCCTCGAAGCCGGTGATCGCCCGGCGGGCGGCGGGGGAGTCGTCGACCGCCGTGATCGTCTCGATCGAGATGCGAAGATCCCGCTGGGCGGTGTCCAGCTCGTAGAACGCGGCCGCCGCGGCGTCCTTGGCGGCCTGCGCCTCGGCCCGCTGGCTCTCCGCGCGGCCGCCGAACCAGCGCCGGGTGCCGCCGCCGGCGAACGCGCCGGGCAGGGCCAGGACGGCGGCCACGGGAAGGGCGGCGGCAAGGGCCAGGGTGCCCGCGAGGGCGCGTGCGGCGCGGGACGGGCCCCGCGGCGCGGAGGGGCGCGGCTGCGACGGCGATTTCCGCTGCGGTGGTGTCGCCGTCACATCCCTCTCCCGTGCTGTGATTCGCCCTGCCTGTCTCATTCTCCCACCGGTTGAGGACGAACACACGGGCCGGTCAGTTCACCGTTCGCCGCACGGGTTTTCCGTCACCCGCGGGGGCGCGGCGGTGTCCGCATATCGGTTTGCCGAGGCGGCGCCGGGACGATGTAGGCTGTCGGTTCGTTCTCGGGTGCGTAGCTCAGGGGTAGAGCGCCTGCCTTACAAGCAGGATGTCGGCGGTTCGAAACCGTCCGCGCCCACCAGGTAGCGAGGTGCAGACGTGCTGGTCCGGCCGCAGTGTCCGTCATCGACGGCGCTCCGGGCGGACGCTTTGACTACCGCTTCACGCACTCTAACTACACCCTCACTGCGGGGCGTTGGCTCCCAAAATCCTCCCAGATGATCAAGGGATTTCCGCAGGTCGGCGGCAGGAGGGGCGGCAGGCGGCTCCCGCGCCTACGTGCTGGCCAGGGCGCAGGAGCCGCCCCCGGTGCCGGGCCGTCGAGGGGGGCACCTCGTCAGACGGCCCGACACGGTTTGTTGAAGCAGGGGCTTTTGGTGTATCCAACAGCCGATCGGTCGGCCTGTCAGTCCCCATGCGAGTGAACACGCGTTCGATTACATCAACGCACACGTAGCCCTGCGGCATATGCCAGATCACCGCAGGGCCAGCAGATCCGGCGCGTCCGCGAGGACCACGATCTGTCCCAGCGCCAGCTGTGCGAGCGAACCGGGATCGACGTCGCCACCTACAGCCGCATCGAGAACGGCCACGCCTCACCCCTCCTCGACACCTTGATCCGCATCGCCGACGCGATCGGTGTCGAGCTCGCCGAGCTCGTACGGTGAGCGGCCGCCCCGACGGGGGTGACAGGGGCGGCCGCGGCTCTCCGTAGCCGGCGCACCGCCCTACGCCGGACGTGCTTCCCGGTGCTCCCTCATCAGCCGCCGCAGCGCGACCCCCGTCGGGCAACCGGACGCGTCGTCCACGCACTGCTCGCAGTACGGCGCGTGCTCATGCAGCGCCCGGAGGGCAGCCCTGTGCACGTGGGCATGGCATCCCCGGGGGTACCACGTCACTGGGTAGCCCGCCCTGTGAGTGGTGCGCGGGCCGAGGTCGACGGCGGTCTCGGCCGTCAGCCGCTCGTCCGCGCCCCACACACAGCACCGCCCACGAACCTGGTCCTCGGACAGTCCGCCAAGTCCGGGTAACGCGAGCCCGGCAAGCGCACCGTGGCCTGTGATGCCCCGCGCGGTCGTCATGTCGCCTGCTCCTCCCGGCGGAGTGCGTCAGCCAGTTTCAGGGCCACGTCCACGCGGACGCGCCCCAGCTCGATGAGCTGCTCCATCTGCGGATCAACCCTGAGAGAGGGGAAGACGATCCCTGCCTGGTCCAAGGACGACCTCAGTGATTCCAGAGCCGCGAACGGGTCGACCTCTTGCGCGCTGACTTTGACCATGAAGGGGACGGTAAGCGCGCAGAGTTGCTCACCGCAGCCTAGGTTTCGCGATGTTTCTTGAGCGCGTTGCAGAGTTGCTCGATGTTTCCCACATGGGTTGCCTGGACAGCGTGTCTGAGGCGTTGGTCTCGGGGAGGCTGGTCCCACACCGCAACGCCAACGGGAGGGGACCACGATGCGACGACTCCGGTTCAACGGCACAGGCTCAGGCGGAGGTGGATGCCCAGGCATCCACGAGGACCTCGACACAGGTGAGGTGATCGTGCACGGCCCGCCCGTTGCCGACCAGTCCGACGTCGCCCAGCTCCAGCACCTCGACGAGGGCGAGGTGGCCATCATCGTGCCACGCAACACCCTGATCGACTTCGGGCCGCGCGACGAGACACCCACACTGATCGACGCCGAGGACGAGTTCGACCGCCTCTTCGCGACGTTCAAGCACACGGCCTGGCGCCTGGAGACCCGCCGTCGCTACGCCAGCGACGAAGCAACCCCCGAGTGGCAGCAGTTCGCAGCCGGGCGGCCCATCGAGTGGGACTACGACGACTCCTGGTGCCGCAACGTCCGGGCACAGACCGAGCAGGGCAAGAGATTCGAGCGCGTGCGCCTGGTCGACAGCCCCGCCACGCCAGCTCAGATGTACCTGAGGAGCAACGCTGTACGGAACTGCGCCGTGGGCGAGGACATCCGCAACCTCGGGCGCTCCGAGGCTAATCGCCTGCATCTTCCCGACGAGGACTTCTGGCTGTTCGACTCCCGCCTCGTCGCGCGTCTGCTCTTCGACGAGGCCGACAACCTCACCGGCGCCGAGCTCATCACCGAACCGGCTGCCGTGAACCGCTACTGCCAAGCCAGGGATGCCGCCTGGCACTATGCAGTCCCGTACGAGGAGTTCAAGGTCGACGAGACGTGACGTGAGGTCTGGTGAGCACCGACTATCAGCAGGCGCGCATAGCCCTGGGGCTACGCCTTCGGGAACTCAGGCTGACGTGCCCTGAGGGTCGGCTCACCGGAGCCCAGCTCGCCGAAAGCCTCGGCGCCGGCTGGACCAAGTCGAAAGTGAGCAAACTCGAAAACGGCCGGCAGACCGCCGACGCCGAGGAGCTACGGGCTTGGGCTGACGCCACCGGGCATCCAAACGCCTACGACGGTCTCCTGGCTCAGCTACGCGGCTTCGAGTCCCACATCCGCTCCTGGCGCCGACAACTGTCGTCGGGACACAAGCCCGTCCAAGACGCCATCACCACCGAGCACGACCGCACGCGGGTACTCACCATCTGGGAAAACGTCCTCATCCCCGGCATGCTCCAGACCGCCGACTACGCCCGCCACGTCCTCACCCGACACGCGAACCTCATGCAGTCACCACGGGACACTGAGGACGCCGTGCGGGCCCGCATCCTCCGCCAACAGGGCCTGTCCGAGCCAGGCCGGAAGTACCGCATCATGATGTGGGAAGGGGCCCTGTACGCCCTCGTCTGCCCGCCCTCGGTCCTCGCCGCACAGCTCGATCGCCTGGTCGGTCTCGTCGGCCTGGACACTCTGGACCTGGGCGTCGTCCCCTTCGCGGCGCCCCTCAAGATCTACCCCGGTAATGGGTTCTGGGTCTACGACGAGCGGCGGGTCGTCGTTGAGGACTGGCACGCCGAGATGTGGCTGGATGACGCGGACTCGGTGGCGACCTACCTGCACGTCTGGTCCACGCTCAGCGACTCGGCGGTGTGCGGGGTCGACGCGCAGAACGTGATCAACCGTGCTAGGCGAGCGCTTCACGCGCGGTGACCCCAGACACGACGGACTGGCCCCCTTCCGCCCGCAGGCGGAAGGGGGCCACAGTTCAACGGTTGTCGCGCGCGGCGAGCAGTCCGGGCAGATGTTGGCAATGCCTCAGTGCTGGATCAGGCCGCCGACCGGGACAGGAGCGACGTGGCCGGTTGCGGGAAGAGCCTGCGCCAGGGCGAGGCCGATGTCGACCAGCGATGACCGTCGCAGGCCAGCGGCATCGGAAACCGGAGTCCAGACCGACTCGGCGATTTCGCCGTTCGGCTCAGGCCGGAGCCGGCCGCCAGTGATACGGACTTGATAGAAGATTCCGACGTTCTGATGTTCGACTCCCGCACGAGCGGTGGCCGCAGGGATCACCCGTGAGTCCACTCCCAACAAGCGATCCACCACCGCGGTGCAGCCGGTCTCCTCGGCGACCTCCCGGATCACCGCATCGAACGGATCCTCCCCGTGCTCGACCCGCCCGCCCGGAAGAGTCCAGTTGCTCGCGCCCTCCGGTGGTACATGACGGGCGAGCAGCACCCGTCCGTCCTCGATACACACGGCGTACGCCGCCAACCGGAAACTCATCCCCGCACCTCCCGCCGGACCCTATCCAACGTCCAGGATCCACGCATCGCTACGCGGAGTGGAGCCAGATCAACTTCTTACGCCCTGGAGCCACTTCCGTTCCGTGCAGTGGAGCCCAAAGAAGTGCTTACAAACAGCTACTCGGCTCCACGCGGCGACACCCTCGGGACGATGACCCTCGGCCGGGTCAGGCAGGCGATGATCGCGACGGCGAGCGCGTGCGACGCCCAAGGGGCGATCGGGCCCCCCGAGGGGCGCCGGTCGCCGTGCCGAGTGCGCAGGCCAGGGCCCACAGCAGCGGCGGCGCCGTCGCCGCGAACACGCCCGGAAGGTCTCTACCGGGACGGACGAGTGCGAAGCCGCTGGCGACCACACCGGCCGCGATCCACAGCCACCCCCAAGCCGCCATGCGCATCACGTCCAGCAGGACGGAGATACCGCGGACGGTGCCGTACCAGGGGTCTGGTGGTGCTGGGGGGCGGCGGGTCAGGCCGTGCCGTCGGGGTGCGGATCGCGGGTGTGCTTCAGGCGGGTGCGGGCCCCGACGCGGTCCGGGGCGGTGACCTCGGACCAGAAGCGGTGGCCGCTGACGAACACCGCCAGTTCGTGTTCGCGGCGGCGGAGCTTCTCGACCTCGGCCTGTTCGTCCTCCGTCCAGCCGGGGGAGGCGGGGCGCTCGACCTTGCGCCAGCCGTGGTCGTCGCTGAAGCCGTCCAGGGGCACGACCGACCAGGGAAGCCGCCTCAGCAGGGCCGACAGCTCGGCCCGGACCTGGTGCAGCTCCTCCTGACCGGCGAGCAGGTCACTCGGAAAGTCATAGGGCGTAGCCACGCCGCAATGGTACGCCTGTTCGATTTTGGGTGGCGAGTGCCTCGGGGAGGTTGCCCGGGGTTCCTGCGAACGGGTGAGGCTCGGGAGGGGGAGACTGGACGCATGTGCCGAAGCATCAAGACGCTCCGCCCGCCCGTCCTGCCCGAGGAGGCGACGGAGGAGGACATCCGGGCCGCCGCCCTCCAGTACGTCCGCAAGGTCTCCGGCTTCCGGGCCCCCGCCGCGCACAACCGCGAGGTGTTCGACCGTGCCGTCGACCAGATCGCGCAGGCCACGGCCGATCTGCTCGGCGGACTGGAGGTCCGGGGACAGGCCGTCCGCCAGGCCGGCTAGCCGCCCTTCGGCCGCCCGCCGGCCCGCCCGCTCCGGCAGGGCCTTGCGGCGGGCCGCGTCCGGGGGCGGCCGCGGTGTCAGTACCGCTGTGCCTTGGCGACCTCGGCCGTCAGGCGCGGCTCGGCCGGCTTGCGGCTGATGGCGAGCGGCTGGGCCCGCTCGCCCGCCTTCAGGTCCTCCGCGCCCACGAACCGCGTCTCGGCCACCTTGCCGTCGGGGTCGCGGAAGTCGACCTGCACGGCGTAGGAGGCGGTCCGGTCCGTGCTGTTGGTGATGTTCACGACGACGGCGAGCAGGCCCCCCGTCTCGGAGCGCGGCTTGCCGGTGAGCGAGACGTCGGCCGTGGCGTTGCCGCGCCCGTTCACGCCGTCGAGTTCGCGCTGCGCGGCCTCGCTCGCGCGGGTGACCTCCGCCGACACCGACGCCTCGAACTCGGAGGCGCGCGCGGAGGCGGAGGAGGCCGCCGCGGAGGCGCGCTCGCGGGCGGACGCCTCCAGGGAGGACAGGGCCGTGGCGGGCGTACCGGAGAAGGAGGCCGTGTCGGGGGGTGTCGGCGTCGGACGGGCGGAGGCGCCGTCGCCGCCGTCACCCCCGCCGCAGGCCGTGAGCGCCAGCGCGCTCACGGCCGCGAGGAGCAGCGCGGCCGGCGCGCTCGGGACACGGGGCCGTCGGGGTGCTCTCGTCGCCTGCGGCGCGCGGACGCTCATGCCGGTGGAGTCCCTTCTTCGCGGCGGCGGGACGGGGGAGCCGGTACGGCGGCCCCGGTCGCCCGGTCGCCCGGTCGTGTCGGCCCGCGGTCGCCGGGTCGCCGGTCGTGTCGGCCGCCGAGGCGGGCCTCTCCGTGGCGGTGACCGCGTGCACGCCGGATCGCTCTGTGCCGGTTTCCATCCCTTTGCGGCTCCATCGTGCCCGTCGCGGACCCGTCCGGCCACTCAGGGTGAGGAGGTGTGCGCGGCGCGTACGCGCTCCGCGGCCGATCCGCCGCGGTTACGCCGGCCGGCGGCGCATCAGGAACGTGGCCGCGGCGCCGGCGGCGAACAGGGCCGCCACCGACACGGCCGTCGCCAGCCAGGTCGCGCCCAGCCACTGGGCGCCGAAGTAGCCGAGGGCCACGCTGTAGACGGCCCAGGCGAGACCGGCCAGCGCCGACCAGGGCAGGAAGTCGCGGGGGCTGCGGCGGCTCGCGCCGGCGCCGAAGGAGACCACCGAGCGGCCGGCGGGGGCGAAGCGGGCGAGGACGACCAGGGCGCCGCCGCCGCGCGCCAGGGCCGAGCCGAGACGTTCCTGCGCCGCCGCGAGGTGGCGGGAGCGGGCGAGGGCCCGGTCGAGCCGGGGGCCGCCGCGCCAGGCGAGCCGGTAGGCGACCAGGTCGCCGAGGACGGAGGCGGTCGCCGCGCAGAGCGTCAGCGCGACGATGTCCGGTACGTCGTCGGGGACACTGCCGGTCGCGGCACCCGAGCCCGCGGCGGCCGCCGTGGCCGCCGTGATGACCAGGACGCCGCTGGGCAGGACCGGGACGAACACGTCCAGCAGGACCGACAGGGCCACCACCACGTAGATCCATGGCACCGCCGTCAGCGACCCCATGCCCTCCAGGCTCCCGAACACCGTGACTCCCCGCTGTACCCCCGTGACCGGACCGTGCCGCGACGACGCGAGGGAGCGGCAGGAGTGCGGCCTGTGACAGCCATACAGCGTACGCCCGGGGTGTGACGGAAGGGTCATCGGGGGCTCGTGTGTTCGGCCCGGTGTCGCCGCCCGTGCGGGGGCGGACCGCCGGGCGGCCACCGCCGGTCTCCGGCCCGCCGCCGCGCGCGACGGCGGCGGGCCACCCGTCCGGGCCCGCCGGACCGCGCCCGTACCGAACGGACCGGGTCCTTCCGGCGGGCCGCGGCGGCCCCCACCTGGTGACGAGCCCCGACCCTTACGCCGGGACAGGTGGCCCTAGTCCACCCGTGCGAGTTCGCCGTGCGGCCGGGGCGGCGCCTCAGCTGTCCCCCGCACCCCCGTGGCCGCCGCTCGCAGCGCCGCCCGCGCCACCGCGTCCGCGTCCGAGAGTGTGACCGAGTCCACACCGGGCCTGGCTCCCGCGGCCGTCACCCAGTGCACGCCCTCCGTGGGCACGCCGAACGCGAACCGCCGTGCGTGCGCCCGTCCCTGACGGTCGATCAGGTGATACGGCCGGGCCGTCACGTCCAGTCCGCCGGTCTCGTAGCCGTCCACCAGATGCGGGCGGCACTGCCCCGTCCGCAGCAGCCGCGCCAGCAGCGCGTCGGCCGTACGGCGCAGGTCCGGCTCGGGCAGCCGGGCCTCCACCAGGGTCGTCGCGCGGACCTCCGGGCCCGGCACCTCGGGGGAGTGCGCCACCCACGCACCGGGCTCCCCGCGGACCTCCAGACGCGGTCCCGGAATCTCCACCACGCCCGCCTCCATCAGCGCCACCAGCTCCTCCACGCGCCGGCGGGGCGGGCCGATGGAGAGGAAGGCGTTGAGCGGGGTGTACCAGCGGTCCAGGTGGTCGCGGCGCGAGGCGCCGGCGAGCCCGCCGTGGTCGACGATCAGCCGCAACTCGTTGCGCAGGTCCCGCAGGACGTCCAGGGCCGCCTTCAGCGGGCCGTCCACATTGCCCCGGGCCGCCTCGGCCGCGTCCTCGCGCAGATACGCCAGCAGCCACGCGCGCCACTGCCCGGCCCCGGTGAAGTCCCGTCCCGCGTACGGCCGTGCGACGCGGTCCCAGCTCCAGCGCGCGGCGTGCGCGACGCCGAACTCGTCGAGCAGCGCGGCCTCCCGGGGGTCGCGGTGCGCGACGGCGAGGAAGCGCTCGCGGAACCCCGCCCGGTGCGCGCCGGGTATCAGCGCCGCGTAGTAGACCGTCTCCACCTCCTTCGCCACGAGCGGCCATATCTCGGCGAGGAAGTCCGGTGCCTCGCCCGAGTCGGCGCGCTTGCGGAAGCCGGAGACCACCTCGGGTGTCAGGACGAGCGGGAGGTGCCGGCCGTAGGGGCCCTTGGCGTTGTCGCCGCGTGCCTGGTACGGGATGCCGCGCCGCGAACCGGCGTACAGGCGCGGCTCGTTGCCGGAGGGCAGATAGCGCAGGGCCCCGGCGTCCCGGACGAAGCGGCCGCCCCGGCCGGTGGTCAACAGGGCCATGTGGTCGAAGAAGTTGAGCCCCAGCCCGCGCAACAGCACCGGTTCGCCCGGCCGTACGGCGGACAGGTCGACGTCGGCCGGGTTCGCGGGCGGCACGTAGCGCAGGCCGTGCCGCCCCGCGTGGGCGGCGAGCCGGCGTCCGGCGGCGTCGTCGGCGGTGGGCAGGTGCCCCTGGGCCAGGACCACGGCGGACAGTCCGTCCAGCACGCGGCCGTCGTCCAGGGCGAGGCTCTGCCGGTCCCCGGGGGCGTCGTCGAGCCGTACCGCGCGCGCCGCGTGGATCTCGACCCGGACGGCGGGCGGCGCCTCGCGCACGGCCTTCGCGAACACCCACTCCAGATAGCGGCCGTAGTGGGCCCGGGTCGGGTACTCGTCGGGGCCCAGCGTGCCGGCCGCCCAGGTGTACAGGCTGGGGCCGGGCCGGATCGGGCCCGAGCAGTCCACGCTGTCGTCGGTGAACAGCGTGACCTGGCAGGCCACCGTGTTCATCAGCAGCTCGGGCGACTGGGCCGTCCGCCACACCTGGCCCGCGCCGGGCGGGGCCGGGTCGATCACATGGACCGTGAGCCGGCAGCCGGGCGGCAGGAGTTCGGGGGCCGAGGCGCACAGGCGTTCAAGGACGCCGGTGCCGCGGGGGCCGGCGCCGACCAGGGCTACGGAGACCGTGGCGGTGTCCGGGGTCGGTGCGGGGGACGGTGCGGTCAAGGGGGTGACTCCCGGGCGTGTGGGGCGCATTGGAGCGAGACGTCGGAGAGAAGCGGACGGTCCGGCTCATCATGCCGTCGGGAGTGGGGGGAACCGGGCCCGGGGGGCGCCGAGTGTGGG
Organism: Streptomyces zinciresistens K42; assembly: GCF_000225525.1. Classification (GTDB taxonomy): domain Bacteria; phylum Actinomycetota; class Actinomycetes; order Streptomycetales; family Streptomycetaceae; genus Streptomyces; species Streptomyces zinciresistens. The sequence goes on from NZ_AGBF01000061.1 coordinate 29,102, forward strand.
ATGCATCACGAGCATCACATGCCACGACGGTCACTAGCGGGCGGAACGGGGGGATTAACGGGCGAGTTCGGACGCGCCGGGACGTCGCACCCGCGGCACGGGCCCGGGAAGGTGCGGGCGTCCGCGGGGGGAGGTGTCCGCGGTGGGTCAGGGCGTGAGGTCGGACTCCATCACCGTCAGGAGACGGGCGGGCGCCTCGCCCGGCTGCCGTGCCTGCTCCAGCCGGAGCCGGGCCGAACGCCCCCGCACCGTCAGGGTCATGAGCTGGTTGCCGAACCAGGGGCCGCCCGTACGGCGCCAGTCGATCGTGGCGCGGGTGGCGCCGCCGTGGCCCGCGAACCGCCGCCCCAGCACCCGGGCCGCCCCGCTCCAGCCGAAGCGGAAGCCCAGGCGGATCGCGAGGGGGATGGCGTTGTGCACGGGCGAGCAGGTCAGCTGGTAGACGCGGGCGTCCGGTCCGCGCCCGGCGGGCCAGGACGGCTCGGCCACGTACGCGTGGTGCACGTCCCCCGACAGGACGCACACCGTCGCGGGCGCCGCCTGCCCGGACCCCGCCTCCGCGATCAGGTCCGCCAGCGCCTCGAAGGACTCCGGGAAGGCCGCCCAGTGCTCCAGGTCGGCCCCCCGCCGCATTCTCTCGCCGAACCGCGCCCAGCGCTCGCCTCGTTCGCCCCGGCACAGCGCGGCGTTCCACGCCTCGGCGTCGTGCACCAGATGAGGCAGCAGCCACGGCAGGGAGGTGCCGATGAGGAGGTGGTCGCAGCTGCCGGGGGCGTCCAGCGCCTGCTCGCGCAGCCACCGCGCCGCACCGGCGTCGAGCATCGAGCGCGCGCCCTCCTCAAGGACCCGCGCGGCCCGCGTGTCCACCATCAGCAGCCGCACCCGCCCGAAGTCGCGCCGGTAGCTCCAGCGCACCGAGGCGGGGTCGGCGTCGGCTCCGCCGGCGAAGGAGCGCAGCAGATCGGTGCCGTCGGGCGCGGCGCGTACGGCGGCGTAGAGCGGGTCGGCGGCCAGTTCGGCCGGGGAGAGGTTCCCGAGGTGCTGGTGGACCCAGTACGACATCAGCCCGCTCAGCAGCCGCTCGCGCCACCACGGGGTGGCCCGCATGTCGGCGAGCCAGGCCGCGGAGGTGTTCCAGTCGTCGATGACGTCGTGGTCGTCGAAGATCATGCAGCTGGGGACGGTGGACAGCAGCCAGCGGACCTCGGGGTCCAGCCAGGACTCGTAGTACAGCCGGGTGTACTCCTCGTAGTCCGCGACCTCGGCCCCCGGCGGCTCGGCCAGATCGCGCCGGGCGGCCAGCCAGCGCCGGGTCGCCCCGGAGACCTCGTCGGCGTACACCTGGTCGCCGAGCAGCACCAGGACGTCCGGGCGCTCCCCGTCCGGGGCGGCCGCCAGCCGCGCGGCCAGCGTGTCGAGCGCGTCCGGTCCGACGGGGTCCTTCTCGCCGTCCGGCGGGGCCGCCCAGCGGCAGGAGCCGAAGGCGAGGCGGACGGTGTCGCCCTCGGCGGGGGTGCGCACGGCGGAGGGCGGGAAGGGCGAGTCGGGCGGCGGCCACACCGGGCTGCCGTCGAGGAGGACCTCGTACGGCGTGGTCGTCCCCGGCGTCAGACCGGTCACCGGCACCAGCGCGTAGTGGTGCCCGGCGATCTGGAAGGTGCGGGACGTGCCGCCGGAGCCGTCCGCCGCCCGTACCTCGGCGGTGCACGGACGGCTCGTCTCGACCCACACGGTCGCGGACGAGCCGTCGGCGTACCTCAGCAGTGGCCCCAGGCGCAGTTCCGGCACGGTCGTCGCCCGCCCTCCTCCTCGGTCGGCTCGCCGCCGGGCCGTCCCGCGCCCGCGGCTCACGCAGGTCGTGTTTCGAAAGTCCCGCCCGCCCGGCGGGCGGACGACGCTCCTTTCGAAACACGCCCTCCAGGTCCTCGCCCCGTACGGTACGGAACGGCGGAGCGGAATGGGGAGGTTCCGCAGGTCACGGTTTGCCGAAGACCGCCCGGCCGGCCGTGGGGCTCAGCAGCTCGCGAGGTAGTTCGTGAGGGCCGACTTCTCCGCCGAGTCGACCGAGAGGCCGTAGTAGTACTTCACCTGGACCCAGGCGCGGACGTAGGTGCAGCGGTAGGCCGTGCGCGAGGGCATCCACTGGGCCGGGTCCTGGTCGCCCTTGGACTGGTTCACGTTGTCGGTGACGGCGAGGAGCTGCGGGCGCGTCATGTCGTTGGCGAAGGACTGGCGGCGCGCGGTGGTCCAGGCGTCGGCGCCGGAGTCCCACGCCTCGGCCAGCGGGACGAGGTGGTCGATGTCCACGTCGGAGGCGGCCGGCCAGGTGGCGCCGTCGTAGGGGGAGTACCAGCTTCCGCTGGTGGCGGCGCAGGAGGAGTCGGTGACGACGTTCGTGCCGTCGCGCTTGAGGACCGCCTCACGGGTGTTGCAGGAGCCGGACTGGGTGATCCACGTCGGGAACAGGTCGCGGTTGTAGCCGGTGCGGTCCTCGGTCGCCACGGTGAGCTGGGCGAGGTAGCCGCGGGCCGTGGCGCCGCTGACGGGCGTGGGGAGCGCGGCGGAGGCGGTCGGGGCGGCGAGGACCGCGACGGAGGCCATGACACCGGTGAGGGCCGCGACCAGGCTGACCCGTCGACGCGCGTAGAACTTCGACATGCGAACTCCCTTGAGGGGTGGGGGTGTCGGCGTACGAGCGTGCTGATGCTCGTCGCGCCGCGTTGCGGGGAGATGTGTGATGGGTGAGAAGCTAGTGACGCGTCCATGACATGACAAGGTCGCGGGTGTGACTTTCTCGCCGCAAATGTGGGGATCTCCAGGTGAAGCGCCCGGCCGGCGGCCCGGGGGTGTCGCGTAATCTGGAGGCGCGGCGGGGGAGTGGCTCGGTCGGCAGTGCCCACCCGCCCCGACCGATTGAGGAACCTTGATCAGTTTCAGCGTGACGGCCGTCGTCTTCGGCGTGATCCTCCTCGCCGAACTGCCCGACAAGACCGCGCTCGCCGGGCTCGTCCTCGGCACGCGCTACCGGGCCTCGTACGTCTTCGTCGGCGTCGCCGCCGCGTTCGCCCTCCACGTCGCGCTCGCCGTCGCGGCGGGCAGCGTGCTCACGCTGCTCCCGCGGCAGATCGTGCAGGCGCTGACCGGGGTGCTCTTCCTGGGCGGGGCGGCCGTGCTGCTGATGAAGCGGGACGAGAACGAGGAGGAGATCCGCAAGCCGGAGAACCAGTCGTTCTGGAAGGTGTCCCGGGCCGGGTTCATGCTCATCCTGGTCGCCGAGTTCGCCGACCTGACGCAGATCATGACGGCGAACCTCGCGGCGCGCTACGGCGATCCGCTCTCCGTCGGGCTGGGAGCCGTGCTCGCGCTCTGGACCGTGGCGGCGATGGGCATTCTCGGCGGCAAGGCGCTGATGCGCAGGGTGCCGCTGCAACTGGTCACGAAGGTGGCCGCGCTGGTGATGCTGGCGCTGGGCGTGTGGAGCCTGTGGGAGGCGGTCGCCCGCTGAGGCGGCGGGGCGCGGGGGCCGCGGGCCGGGTGCCGGGTGTGCCGGGTGTGCCGGGCGGGGCGGGTCCACGGGCCGCGCATG
>NZ_AGBF01000060.1 GCF_000225525.1 Streptomyces zinciresistens K42
GCGCCGGACGCTATCTCGACGCCTACTTCACCCGGCGCGTCACCCTCGGCGGGGACCGCTGCGGCGGCGCGGACCCCGACGGGATGCTGTGCGGCTTCGGCGCGCACGAGGGCCGTACGGTCGCCTACGCCGCGCAGACCGGGACCGCGACCCGCCCCGCCGGGTACCGCACCGCCGCCCGGCTCGTCCGGCTGGCCGACCGGCTCGGCATCCCGGTGCTGACCCTGGTGGACACCCCGGGTGCCGCGAACGACGCGGAGGCGGAGCGGCAGGCGGTGGGGCCGGCCGTCGCCGACCTGTTCGGGGCGATGGCGGCGGCGCGCACCCCGGTCACCAGCCTGCTGATCGGCGAGGGCGGCTCGGGCGGCGCGCTGGCCCTGGCGGCGCCCGGCGCCACCTGGGCCACGCCGGACAGCTACTTCTCGGTGATCGCGCCGGAGCTCGCGGCGGCGATCCTGAAGCGCGGCCCCGACGAGGTGCGGCCCACCGCGGACCAGCTGCGGCTGCGACCGCAGGACCTGGTGGAACTGGGGGTGATCCGGGGCGTCCTGCAAGGCCCCTGACCGGGGCGCGCCCCCCGGGCCCGCACGGCCCTCCTTTACGGGAAGGCCGCCGCTCACACCGTCCCGACACGCCAGCTGACGGCCCATCAGCGGCAGAAACCCCCATTCAGCGGCACCCCGCCCGGCCCCCTCCAGAAGGCGCCCCCCTCGCCGCCCCGCGCACGATGCGAGGGAGGCCGCCGCACCGACGGCCCCCGGCGAGGCCCGCCACCCACCCGGCGGTCCCCCGGTCTGCGCGCTCGGGAGGACCCGCCCATGACCGCCACTCTGGAACAGCTGCGACGCTGCCACTTCGCCGTCGACCTGGGGGCGGCCAGGACGCGCGTCTACGTGAGGGGCGCGGGCCTCGTCGTGGACCAGCCCTCCGCCGCCGCCGTGAACACCCGCACCGGGGCCCTCATCGCGGTCGGCGAGTTCGCGGAGCGGATGACCGGCCGCACCCCGGACTACATCCGTGTCGTACGGCCCGTCTCCGGCGGCACGGTCGTCGACATCGACATGGCCCAGCGGATGCTGCGGCACCTGCTCGGCGACAAGGTGCGCCGCGCCCTGCGCCGCAAGCCGTTCCTGCGGGCCGCGGTCTGCACCCCGCACGACGCCGACCCCCTCGCCCAGCGCGCCGCCATCGAGACCCTGGTCGGGCTGGGCGCCCGGCGCGTCGAACTGGTGGACACGCTGATCGCGGCGGCCGTGGGCTGCGGACTGCCGGTGGAGCAGCCCGAGGCCAGCATGATCATGGTGTGCGGGGCCGCCGCGACCGAGGTCGCCGTGCTCTCCCTCGGCAACATCGTCACCGCCGAGCGGGTCCGCGTCGGCGGCGAGGCCGTGGACCACGCGATCGTGCAGCACCTCAGGCACGAGCACGAGCTGATGCTGCCCAGCCAGAACGTACGGCCCCTGCAACTCGCCCTCTCCGGCAACGGACTCACCGCCCAGGGCCCCGCCTCCACGGAGATCCACGGCCGCGACGTCTGCACCGGCCTCGCCCGCTCGGTCCAGGTCGACACGGCCGCCGTCCGCGACGCCATCCAGACCCCGCTCACGGCCGTCCTCGACAGCATCGGCAAGGTCCTGCGGGACTGCCCGCCCGACCTGGTGGCCGACCTCGCGGACCGCGGGATCATGATGGTCGGCGGCAGCGCGCTGCTGCCCGGCTTCGACGAGATGCTCCGCCAGGCCACCAGCATGCCGGTCCACATCGCCGAACGCCCCGACGTCTGCGCGGTCCAGGGCCTGGGCACGATGCTGGAGGGCAGGATCGAACCCCTGGAACTGGACCCGGCGGCCTGACGCGCGGTCCGCCGTCAGTACGGCAGGATCCGCCCCGAAGGGGTCCGGCGGTCGATCTCGCCGCGGGTGTCGCGGGGCGCGGCGGGCCTGCGGGTGGTGCGCACACGGACGTGGGTCTGGCGGTTCATGACGCCCTCCTCGTGCCTCGGGTCCGTTGCGTCCGGCCTTCGCTCCGCAACCTTTCGGCACATCGTGCCCACCCAGGCACCCGTCATGCCTCGACGGCGGGCCGGCAAGTGCGGGCGGGGCCGGCCGGGGGCCGGGAAGAGGCGCACGCTCGTCAGTGGGCCCGCGACGACCGACCCCGGCCCGGCCCCGCGGACGTGTTCCGGACGGATGCGGGCGACGGGCGCGCCGACGGGCCGCGCTCCGGTCAGGTCCGGTCAGATCAAGTCAGGTCCGGTCCGGTCCGGCCGACAGGGACTCCGATGGGTGTGATCTCGATGGAAGACAAGCAGTGGACCGTACGGATCCGCATCACCGAGGACGGCGGCGACACCCGTGCCGAGGCCGTGCTCGCCGCGGGGGACGCGCCGGCCGTCACCGGCCGGGGCGCCGCCCACCGCAACCCGCTCGACCGGCCCGTGGCGGAGATCGGCGACGAACTGGCCGCGAGCCGGGCCCTGGAGGACCTGGCGACGCGGCTGCGCGCCGTCGCCGCCGACGGCATCGCGGGATCGGCCGGCCCCCTGGACGACGGCGCCTGGGAGCGGCCCTGAACCACCCCTGCGCACCCGGCGTCGGCAGACCCGCGCACCCGGCCGGCCCTGCCCGCCGCCAGCCGGCCCTGCCCGCCGTCAACCGCCCCCGTCTCAGTCCTCCACCCACCCGTACCGCCGCTCCGGCCGTCCCGCGTGGCCGTAGCGGAGGGAGACCTCCGCGCGGCCCGTGACGCTGAAGTGCTCCAGGTAGCGGCGGGCGCTGACGCGTGACACGCCGAGCCGGGCCGCGCACTCGGCGGCGGAGAGGGTGCCGCCGGCCGCGCGCAGCTCCCGTTCGATCAGCTCGGCGGTCTCCACGCTCATGCCCTTGGGCAGGGCGGCCGGCGCGAGGGCCGGGGCCGCTCCGCGCGCCAGGGCCCGGTCCACGTCGGACTGGCCGCTGACGACGGCCGCGTACAGGTTGCTGCGCCGGGCGGCGTACCGCTCCAGCCGGGCCCGCAGGTCCTGCGCGTCGAACGGCTTGAGCAGGTAGTCGACGACGCCCTGGCGCACGGCGCCGCGCACCGCCTCCGCCTCGCGTGCCGCGCTGATCACCATGACGTCGCAGTCGTGCCCGGCGGTGCGCAGCCGGGGGATGACCTCCAGGCCGAACATGTCGGGCAGATAGAGGTCGAGCAGCACCAGGTCGGGCTGGAGCTCGGCGACCGCGGTGAGCGCCTGTTCGCCGCAGTTCGCGGTGCCGACCACCCGGAACCCGTCGACGTCGTCGACGAACCCGCGGTGGATCCGCGCCACCATGAAGTCGTCCTCCACGATCAGCACCTCGGTCATCGCACTGTCTCCGTCGCTCGGTCGGCCGGGCGGCCGACGGACATCCGGGCGGTGAACATGGCGCCCTCGCGCGTGTTGGCCACCGACACCTCACCGCCCCGGCGCTTGCACACCAGCCGGGTCAGCGCCAGGCCGATGCCCCGGTCTCCGCCCTGGGCCGCGGCCTTGGTGGTGAAACCGTGCGAGAACACCTCCTGGGCCAGCTCGGGCGCGACGCCCGGCCCCGAGTCCCGTACGACGATCTCCACGCTGGAGGCGTCCTGGCGCAGTTCGACCTCCACCCAGGCGCCGCGGTCGTCCTCCCCGGCGGGCGGAGCGCCGGTGGCCGCGTCGACGGCGTTGTCCACGAGGTTGCCGAGCACGGTGGCCACGTCCGCGGAGTCGGTCGGCTCCAGCCGGTCCAGGGCGGTGCGTTCGGAGATCAGCAGCCGGACCTTGCGTTCGGCGGCCAGCGCCGACTTGGCCATGAGCAGCGCGGCGACGGCCCGGTCCCGTATCCGGCTGGTGATGCCGAGGTCGAGGGACTCGCGGTGCTTGCGCAGGGCGCGGACGTACTGCACGACCTCCTCGTGCTCGCCGATCTGGATGAGCCCGGAGATGGTGTGCAGCTGGTTGGAGAACTCGTGGGCCTGGGCGCGCAGCAGCTCGGTGGTGCTGCGGAAGGAGCCCAGTTCCCTTTCCAGCTGGGCGAGTTCGGTGCGGTCGCGCAGGGTCGTCACGGAGCCGAGGCGGCGGCCGTCCTTGGTGACGTCCATCCGGTTCATCACCAGCACCCGGCCCCGGCGCACGACGACCTCGTCGCGCCGCGCGAGCGCGCCGGGCCCGCCCTCGGGCGCCGTGCCGGCCAGGACGTCGTAGAGCCGTCCCTCGATCCCGAGGCCGGTCAGGCTCATGCCGACGCAGTGCTCGGGCAGGTCGAGCAGGCGCCGGCCGACGGCGTTCACCAGGGTCAGCCGCTGGTGCGGGTCCAGGGCGACGACGCCCTCGGCGATCCCGAACAGCATCGCCTCGCGGTGTTCGGCGAGCCCGGCGATCTCGCGCGGCTCCATGCCGAAGGTCTGCCGTTTGATCCGCCGGGCCAGCAGCCAGGAGCCGGCCACCCCGAGGACGCTGGCGACGCCCAGGTAGACCAGCAGGTAGGAGGAGGCGCCGACCAGCCGCTGCCAGACGGACGGCGAGGCGCGCCCGATCATCACCGTGCCGAGGTGGTCGCCCGCGGCGGCGCCGAGGACCGGTGCCTGGGCGACCAGTTCGGTGACGCCGCCGACCGGCAGCTCCCCGGACCAGCCGCGGCCCTCGGCGATGCGCGGACCGCCGGTCGGCATCCGGGTGCCGACCAGCGTCGGGTTGGTCGAGGCGACGATCTTCCCCGAGCCGTCGGAGACCGTGGCGGAGGTGACCCCCGACCTGGTCAGCGTGGACTGGAGCTGGGGTGCGAGCATCTCGGCGGGGGCGGGCCGCACGAGCTGGGTGCGCACCAGCGGGTTGCTCGCCATCTCCTCCGCGAGCGCGGTCACCCGGCGTCCCTCGACCCGGTCGAAGGTCGCCTGGGACTGCGCGAGGGAGACGGCGGCCACGGCGGCCAGCACGATGACGACGATGGCGAGCTGCCAGAGCAGCAGCGCGCCCGCGAGCGTCTGGCGTCTGTGGTGCCGTGAGGTCATGACCACTATGAACTCAACCTTCAATGGTCACACAACCGAGACGGGGTGTCTCAGGAACCGCACAATCATGGCGCCGGATCGGGCCGAGCGAAAGAGATGAGCCATGAGAAGTCGACGAGCCGCACTTGTCGCAGCCCTTGCCGCCGTGTCGATGGCCGCGGTCAGCGCCTGCGGCGCCACCGCCGAGAAGGAGGGGTCGGGGGGTTCCGGCGGGTCCGGCAAGCCCGTGACGGGCCTGCGCCTGATGGTCCCCAACACGCCGGGCAGCGGTTACGACCTCACCGCCCGCACCGTCTCCCAGGTCATGCAGGACGCGGGGGTCGCCTCCGGGGTGCAGGTGTTCAACCTGCCCGGCGCCAGCGGCACCGTGGGCCTGCAGCGCCTGGTGAACGAGAAGGGCAACGGCAAGATGGCCATGCAGATGGGCCTGGGTGTCGTCGGTGCCTCGTACACCTCGAAGTCGAAGGCGACCCTGACGGACACCACGCCGGTCGCCCGGCTGATCGAGGAGGCGGGCGCGATCGTCGTGCCGAAGAACTCCCCGTACAAGACGATGGACGACCTCGTCACCGCCTGGAAGAAGAACCCCAAGAAGCTCTCCGTGGGCGGCGGTTCGTCGCTGGGCGGCCCCGACCACCTGCTGCCGATGCAGCTCGCGAAGGCCGTCGGGATCAAGCCGAAGGACGTCAACTACATCTCCTACGACGGCGGCGGCGAACTGCTGCCGGCCGTCCTCGGCAACAAGCTGGCCTTCGGCGCCAGCGGGTACAGCGAGTTCCTCGACCAGATCGAGGCCGGCCAGGTCCGGGTGCTCGCCGTCACCAGCGAGAAGCCCATCGACGCGCTGAAGGACGCGCCCACACTGAAGGACTCCGGCATCGACCTGGTCTTCACCAACTGGCGCGGCATCGTGGCACCGCCCGGCATCAGCGCCGAGCAGAAGAAGACCTGGGTCGACGCGATGACCCGGATGCAGGCGTCGAAGGAGTGGAAGGCGCAGCTCGCGAAGAACGGCTGGGTCGACGCCTTCGCCACCGGCGACGAGTTCGGCACCTTCCTGGCCGAACAGGACAAGGCGGTCGCCGACCTGCTGGCCGAGCTCGGCCTGGCATGAGCTCGCCCGTGAAGGACGAACGAGCCGTGGAGGAGAACCCTCCGCCCCGGGAGGGCGGGGACCGCGCGCAGTACGGCGTGTGCGCGTTCCTCGCCCTGCTGGGCGCCGCGGTGATCGTGGACGCCCTCGGCATCGCGCACGTCACCAGCGGCATCGACCCGGTCGGGCCGCGCGCGGTCCCGCTGATCCTGGGCGGGCTGCTGGTGGTGCTCGCGGTGCTGTACGGCGTGGACGTGGCCCGGGGCGGCCACGGCGAGCCGGAGGCCGGCGAGGACGTGGACCTGTCGGCCGGCAGCGACTGGCGCACGGTCACCCTGCTGGTCGCGGTGTTCCTGGCGAACGCCCTGCTCATCGAGCGCCTGGGCTGGGTGATCAGCGGCGCCCTGCTGTTCTGGGGCACGGCGTTCGCGCTGGGCAACCGGCACTACGTACGCAATCTGCTGATCGCCGTGACGCTGTCCCTGACGACGTTCTACGCGTTCGCGATCGGCCTCGGCGTGAACCTGCCCGCCGGTGTCCTGCAAGGAATCCTGTGAGGCCGCGATGGACAACCTGAACAACCTCATGCAGGGCTTCGCGGACGTCATGGCCCCGATGAACCTGCTGCTCGCCCTGATCGGCGTCGTGATCGGCACCGCGGTGGGCGTCCTGCCGGGCATCGGCCCGGCGATGACGGTGGCGCTGCTGCTGCCGGTGACGTACGGCATGGAGCCGGTGCAGGCGTTCATCATGTTCGCCGGCATCTTCTACGGCGGCATGTACGGCGGCTCGACGACGTCGATCCTGCTGAACACGCCCGGCGAGTCGTCGTCGGTGGTCACCGCCATCGAGGGCAACAAGATGGCCAAGGCGGGCCGCGCGGCGCAGGCCCTGGCCACGGCGGCGATCGGCTCCTTCGTGGCGGGCACCATCGGCACCCTGCTGCTGGTCCTGGTCACCCCGTTCGTCGTGGACTTCGCGGTGAGCCTGGGCGCCCCCGACTACTTCGCGCTGATGCTGCTGTCGTTCATCGCGGTCACCTCCGTGCTCGGCTCCTCGCGCATCCGGGGCTTCATCTCCCTGCTGCTCGGGCTGACGATCGGCCTGGTCGGCATCGACTCGGTCTCCGGGCAGCAGCGGCTCACCCTCGGCATACCGCAGCTGGCCGACGGCATCGACGTCGTGGTGGTGGCCGTCGGCATCTTCGCCGTGGGCGAGGCGCTGTGGGTGGCCGCGCATCTGCGGCGCCGGCCCGCCGAGGTGGTCCCGGTCGGCCGCCCCTGGATGGGCCGGCAGGACTGGCGGCGGTCGTGGCGGCCGTGGCTGCGCGGGACGGCGTTCGGCTTCCCGTTCGGCGCGCTGCCGGCGGGCGGCGCGGAGATCCCGACCTTCCTGTCGTACGCCACGGAGAAGCGGCTGAGCAAGCACCCCGAGGAGTTCGGCAAGGGGGCGATCGAGGGCGTGGCGGGCCCGGAGGCGGCCAACAACGCGTCGGCGGCGGGTACGTTGGTTCCGATGCTGGCGATCGGCCTCCCGACGAACGCGACCGCGGCGGTGATGCTGGCGGCCTTCCAGTCGTACGGCATCCAGCCGGGGCCGCTGCTGTTCGAGCGCGAGGCGAGTCTGGTGTGGGTCCTCATCGCCAGCCTCTTCGTCGGCAACCTGCTGCTGTTGCTGCTGAACCTCCCCCTGGCCCCGGCCTGGGCGAAGCTGCTGCAGATCCCGCGCCCCTACCTGTACGCGGGCATCCTGTTCTTCGCCTCCATGGGCGCCTACGCCGTCAACGCCCAGCCGCTGGACCTGTTCATCCTGCTCCTCCTCGGCCTGCTCGGCTTCGCCATGCGCCGCTTCGGGCTGCCGGTGCTGCCGCTGATCGTCGGGGTGATCCTGGGCCCGCGGGCGGAGCTGCAGGGCAGGCGCTCCCTCCAGCTCTCCGGGGGCGAGCTGTCGGGCCTGCTGGGCGGCCCGGTGTCGTACACGGTCTACGCGGTGATCGCCCTGGTCCTCGTGTGGCCGCTGATAGGCAGGTTCGTCCTGCGTCCGCCGGGCACGCGAAGCACTCCCTGACGATTCTGGAGATTCTGGAGATCGAGATGACCATCCTGGTCGGCTATGTCCCCTCACCCGAGGGCGAGGCTGCCCTGCGCGCGGGGATCGACGAGGCCCGCCGCCGCGGCGAGAGACTGCTCGTCGTGAACACCAGCCGGGGCGACGCCTACGTCGATCCCCGCTTCGCCCAGGAACCCGACCTGACCCAGGTGCGCGACGACCTCGCGGCGCTCGGCGTCGACTTCGACGTGCGCCAGGTGCTGGGCGCCCGGGACGCCGCCGAGGAGATCATCGACCTCGCCGAGACCAAGCAGGTCTCGCTGGTGGTGATCGGACTGCGCCGGCGCAGCGCGGTCGGCAAGCTGATCATGGGTTCGGCGGCCCAGCAGATCCTGCTGGGCGTCGACTGCCCGGTGCTGGCCGTGAAGGCGGCGGACTGAGCATGGCGCTGAAGACCTTCGGCTGGTCGTTCGTCGTGACGGCGGTCGGTCTCGCCTTCGCCGCGTGGCTGTGGGGCTGGCAGGCGTTCGGGATCGTGCTGATCCTCGCGGTCCTGGAGATCTCGCTGTCCTTCGACAACGCGGTCGTCAACGCCGGGGTCCTGAAGCGGATGAATCCGTTCTGGCAGCGGATCTTCCTCACCGTGGGCATCCTGATCGCGGTGTTCGGCATGCGGCTGCTGTTCCCGGTCGTGATCGTCGCCGTCAGCGCCCGGGTCGGGCCCCTGGAGGCGGTCCGCCTCGCCCTGGACGACCCCGCGCGCTACGAGGACCTGGTGACCGACGCCCACCCGTCGATCGCGGCGTTCGGCGGCATGTTCCTGCTCATGATCTTCCTGGACTTCATCCTGGAGGACCGCGAGATCAAGTGGCTCGGCCCGCTGGAGCGGCCCCTCGCCCGGCTCGGCCGGATCGACATGCTGTCGGTGTGCGTCGCGCTGACGGTCCTGCTGGTCTCCGCGCTGACGCTGGCCACCCAGGCGCACGTCAGCACCGGGCAGGCCGACAAGTCCGGCACGGTGCTGCTCTCCGGCATCGCGGGGCTGATCACGTATCTGGCGGTCGGCGGGCTCTCCTCCCATTTCGAGAACCGCATCGAGGCGGAGGAGGAGCAGGAGCACGAGGAGGAGGAGCGGGCTCGCGCGCAGGGGCGGCAGGTCACCGTGGGCACCCTGGCCGGGCGGGCGGCGTTCTTCCTCTTCCTCTACCTGGAGGTCCTGGACGCCTCGTTCTCCTTCGACGGGGTGATCGGCGCCTTCGCCGTCACCAACCACATCTTCTGGATGGCGCTCGGCCTCGGCATCGGCGCGATGTACGTCCGCTCCCTCACGGTGTACCTGGTCCGCCGGGGCACCCTGGACGACTACGTCTATCTGGAGCACGGCGCGCACTACGCCATCGGTGCCCTCGCCACGATCCTGCTGGTCACCATCCGATACCAGATCAACGAGGTCGTCACGGGCCTGATCGGCGTCGTGCTGATCACCGCGGCCTTCCTCTCCTCGGTGCGCCGCAACCGGGCGCTCGCGGCGGCCGGGGCGCACGGGCGCGAGAGCGGGGAGGCCCGTTCGGGGACGTGATTCCGGTCACGTCCGGGGCCCCGCCGCGCGGATCATGCCAGCACGCCGCACTGTGGCGCGGGTGTGATCCGCGCCCCGCGTGGTGTACGACATAGACGTTTTCGTCTGTTCATGGCCAGCTGGATGTGCTTGCCTCGCCCAGAGCACCGCGCGCCGTCCAGCCGATCGCCCTCGTCCGCCCAGGAGCCCCATGCGCCTGCGTGTCCCCTCCGTACCGCCCAAGGCCGTGCTCTCCCGCGTGGCCTCCGCACCGCCCCTCGCCCTGGCGGGCGGCGCCGTCGCCCTGGGCTTCGGCGGCCTGTACCTCGCCGGGCTGCTGCTGACGGGCGGGGACATCGAGGCGGGGACGACGGTGCGCGGCGTGGCCATCGGCGGCCTCAGCCGCGCGGAGGCCGCGCGCAAACTGGAGGACCGGCTGGGCCCTGCCGCCGGACGCGACCTCGCGGTCTCGGTCGGCGGGCGCGAGGGCCGGATCGATCCCCGCCGGCTCGGCCTCGGCTTCGACTACGGCGCGACCGCCGACCGGGCGGCCCGCACCGACGCCGTCGATCCGTTCACCGTGATCGGCGGCCTGTTCACCTCGGGCGGACCGGTCGAACCGGCCGTACGGGTCGACGGCGAACGCGCCGCGGCCACCCTGAAGCGGGTGGCGGAGTCGGCCGACACCCCGGTCCGCGAGGGCGCCGTGACCTTCGAGGACGGGAAGGTCCGCACGGTCGCCCCCCGCACGGGCTACTCCCTGAACACGGACGCGGCGCTCGGCCCGCTGCGCGAAGCCTTCGCGCGGGGCGACGCCGGCGCCGTGACGGCCCTGCCCGCCCGCGCCCGCGAGCCGAAGGTCACCGGGACCGAGCTGCGCCGCGCGGTGCGCGAGTTCGCCGAGCCGGCCATGTCGGCCCCCGTCACCCTGACCGCGGCGGGCCGCCGCTTCACCGTGGAGCCGTCCGTGCTGGGCGGGTACCTGACGCTGCGCGCGGACTCCGCCGGCCGGCTCACCCCGCGGCTGGACAGCAAGGGGCTGCGCGCGGACCGGGCGGTGGACGGCCCGCTGTCCGAGCTGCCCTCGCGGGCCCGCAACGCGCAACTGCGCCTGGTGGGTGACCGGGTCGGCGTGGCCCGGGACGGCCGGCCCGGTCATGTCGTCACCGACAAGGCGCTGGGCAAGGCGGTGCTGCCGCTGCTGACGAGGCGGGGCGCGGCGCGCAGCGGGGTGATCGCCACCCGCGTGGAGGAGCCGCAGGTGACGCGGGCGAACATCGAGCGGCTGGGGCTGCGCGAGCGGATGTCCTCGTTCACCGTCAACTTCGAGCCCGCGCCGTACCGTACGCGCAACATCGGCCGCGCGGTGGAACTGATCGACGGCTCCGTGGTGCTGCCGGGCCGGACCTGGAGCTTCAACCGGACGGTCGGCGAACGCACCAAGGAGAACGGCTTCGTCGACGGGGTGATGATCCTGAACGACGAGTTCACCAAGGCTCCCGGCGGCGGGGTCTCCGCGGTCGCCACGACCGTCTTCAACGCGATGTTCTTCGCGGGCGTCAAACCGGTGGAGTACAGCGCCCACTCGTTCTACATCGAGCGCTATCCCGAGGGCCGCGAGGCGACGGTGGCCTGGGGCAGCCTGGATCTGAAGTTCGCCAACGACTCGGGCAAGGCCCTCTACATCCAGGCCCGCTCGACGGACACCTCGGTCACGATCACCTTCCTCGGCACCCGCAAGTACGACGAGATCGGCTCGGAGAAGGGGCCGCGCTCCAACATCAGGCAGCCGGAGCGCAAGAGGAGTTCGAGCCCGCAGTGCGTGCCGCAGACTCCGCTGGAGGGCTTCGACGTGACCGTGCGGCGGGTCTTCGTCCGCGACGGGGACGTGATCAGACGCGAGCCGTTCCGCACGCGCTACACGCCGCGCGACGAGATCGTCTGCGGCTGAGGCCGCCCGCCCCTGACCGATGGCATCGTTTCTGCACCGAGGGTGCGTGGTGGGGCGGGTGGGACTCGAACCCACGGCCGACGGATTATGAGTCCGCTGCTCTAACCGGCTGAGCTACCGCCCCATAGCGGCGTGTCGCGTACATGTGTGCGCGCCGTCTGCCGCAGCATAGCCGCTCATACGATCTCCTGCCTCGTGTGGTCGACTTCGCCTGCCCCCATGGACTGCCCCCGCGACCTGCGCGGTTCCCGCGCGCGGGGTCCGGACATGAAAAAGGACCCCTTCGGGGGTCCTCGTTCAGCATGCTCCCCCGACTGGACTCGAACCAGTAACCTGCCGGTTAACAGCCGGCTGCTCTGCCAATTGAGCTACGGAGGACCGAGCTCCCCCGACTGGACTCGAACCAGTAACCTGCCGGTTAACAGCCGGCTGCTCTGCCAATTGAGCTACGGAGGAATGCCTCGTTGCATCGAACGTACCTGCCTGGGTATTCGCCAGAGGGCGTGCGCTCGCTGCGACACATACATTAGCGCAAGCAGGGGGGTGCTCCGCCAATCGGTTCCCCCCGGGCGTCGACGCCGCAGGGACCTACAAGGGAAAGGGTGGCCGCCATGCGCTACCGGCTCACGTTCGTCGTCGGACTCGCCGTCGGTTACGTCTTCGGCACACGCGCCGGTCGCGAGCGCTACGAGCAGCTGAAGAAGACCGCCCGCGGGATCTCGCAGAACCCCGCCGTGCGCAACACCGCCGAATCGGCCGCCCAGCAGGGGCGTCACTTCGCGGGCAAGGCGTACCACACGGTCAGCGAGAAGGTCGGCGACCGGGTCCCCGAGTCGGTCAGCCAGCGCGTGCGCGGTCTGCGCGAGCGCAGCGCCCACAACGGCGGCGCGGAGGACGACTGGGGCACCAGCAACACCTGACGCCCCCCGCACGCGCACCGGTCGCGCCGCGCTCCGCGGGGGCGCGGCGCACCGCGTCGCGGGCCGCGCACCACCCGTACCCGAAACCCCACACGTACCCCCACGCCGCCCACTGACCGAGCAAGCGCAACGCTGCGGCACAATTTGGGCCATGGGGATAGTCGCCGGGCTGGACAGTTCGCCCGATTTCACTCGCATCGTCGTCTGCGACACGGACACGGGGGCCGTGCTCAGGCAGGGGTACGCCGCGCACCCGGTGGAGTCGCCGGACGGCGGCCGGCCCTCCGACGTCGATCCGCAGGTCTGGCTGCTCTCCCTCGGTGAGGCGGCGGGCGGCGGGCTTCTCGAAGGCGTGCAGGCCATCGGCGTGTCGGCGCAGCAGAACGCGCTCGTGCCGCTGGACGCCCAGGGCAACACCGTGCGGCCGGCGCTGGTCGGCGGCGACAGGCGGGCCCAGGTCGCGGCGGCCGACCTGGTCGACGCGCTCGGCGGACGCGCGGCGTGGGCGCAGGCCGTGGGCTCCGTGCCGCAGGCCGCGCAGCCGGTGACCAAGCTGCGCTATCTGGCGAAGACCGAACCGGAGAACGCGGCGCGCACCGCCGTCCTGCTCCAGGCGCACGACTGGCTGGTGTGGCAGCTGCTCGGCCGTCCCGTGCGCAGGACCACGGACCGCGGCGGGGCCTCCGGCACCGGCTACTGGTCGGCGGCGGCCGGCTTCTACCGCTCCGACCTCGTGGAGCTGGCGCTCGGCCACCAGGCCATGCTGCCCGAGGTGATCGGGCCCGCGGAGGCGGCCGGTACGACCCCCGAGGGGCTGCTGATCTCGGCCGGGACCGGCGAGACGATGGCCGCCGCGTTCGGGCTCGGGATCGGGCTCGGCGACGCCGTGGTGTCGCTCGGCGCGTCCGGGTCGGTGATGGCCGTGCACCCCGAGGCGCTCGTCGACGGCTCCGGCATGATCACCTCCCTGGCCGACGCGACCGGGATGCACCTGCCCGTCGTCACCACCCTCAACGCGGTGCGCACCCTGCGCGGCACCGCCGAACTCCTCGGCGTCCCCGATCTGGAGACCCTGTCCGACCTCGCGACGAAGTCGACGCCGGGCGCCCACGGGCTCGTCCTGCTCCCCTATCTGGAGGGCGAGCGCACCCCGAACCTGCCGCACACCGCGGGCACCCTGGCGGGGCTGCGGCGGGAGTCGATGCGGCCGGAGCATCTGGCGCGGGCCGCGTTCGAGGGGATGCTGTGCGGGCTCGCGGACGCGCTCGACGTGCTGCGCGGGCGGGGCGTGGAGGTGCGCCGGGTGTTCCTGCTGGGCGCCGTCGCCGAGCTGCCCGCGGTGCAGGCGGCGGCGCCCGCGCTGTTCGGCGCGCAGGTCGTGGTGCCGCAGCCGGCCGACTACGCGGCGCGCGGCGCGGCCCGGCAGGCCGCCTGGGCGCTCGGCGTGTCGCAGGGCTCCCTCGACCCGCGCACCCCGCCCGTCTGGCAGGGCGCCGCGGCCCAGGTCCTGGAGCCCGGCGACGAGCTGGCGGTGGGGCAGGCGGTGCGCCAGCAGTACGTCTCGGTGCGGGAGCAGACTCACCCGGGGGCGTTCCTGCTGTAGGGGCGGGGGCGGTGCCGGGGGGCGCGGACAGGGGCCCTGAAGGTAAGAGACCGGTAGGAAGCGCACCCGGAAGGCCGTACGCGGCGGGCCCGACGGATTAATCGATTGGGGTAACACCGCCGGAGTGTCCGACGATAGGGGCCAGGGGCAACCAATGCGCCCCACCACCCACTCGTCCACTCCGAGAGAAGCAGCGTGCTCATACGACTTCTGCGGACCTACCTCAGGCCCTACCGAAAACCGATCGGCTGGCTGGTGCTGCTGCAGCTCCTGCAGACCTGCGCCACCCTCTACCTGCCCACCCTGAACGCCGACATCATCGACAAGGGTGTCGTCAAGGGCG
Source organism: Streptomyces zinciresistens K42 (assembly GCF_000225525.1). Classification (GTDB taxonomy): domain Bacteria; phylum Actinomycetota; class Actinomycetes; order Streptomycetales; family Streptomycetaceae; genus Streptomyces; species Streptomyces zinciresistens. The sequence goes on from NZ_AGBF01000060.1 coordinate 14,528, forward strand.
ACACCGGCTACATCCTGTCCTACGGCGCCCTGATGATCGGCATCTCGCTGGTGCAGGTCGTGTGCAACATCGGTGCCGTGTACTACGGCGCCCGGACCGCCTCGGCGCTCGGCCGGGACATGCGGGCCGCCGTCTTCGAGCGGGTGCAGTCCTTCTCGGCGCGCGAGGTCGGCCACTTCGGCGCGCCCTCCCTCATCACCCGGACGACCAACGACGTCCAGCAGGTGCAGATGCTGGCGCTGATGACGTTCACGCTGATGGTGTCCGCGCCCATCATGTGCGTGGGCGGCATCGTGCTGGCCCTGGGCCTGGACGTGCCGCTGTCGGCGGTCCTGGTGGCCGTGGTGCCCGTGCTCGGCATCAGCGTGACGCTGATCGTGCGGCGGCTGCGGCCGCTGTTCCGGACCATGCAGGTGCGCCTGGACACGGTGAACCGGGTGCTGCGCGAGCAGATCACCGGCAACCGGGTGATCCGGGCGTTCGTGCGCGACGAGTACGAGCAGCAGCGCTTCCGGGTGTCGAACACCGAGCTCACCGACGTGGCGATGGGCACCGGGCGGCTGCTCGCGCTGATGTTCCCGATCGTGATGACGGTGGTGAACCTGTCCTCGATCGCGGTGGTGTGGTTCGGTGCCCACCGCATCGACGGCGGCGGCATGCAGATCGGCGATCTGACGGCGTTCCTCGCCTATCTCATGCAGATCGTGATGTCCGTGATGATGGCCACGTTCATGTTCATGATGGTCCCGCGGGCCGAGGTGTGCGCCGAGCGCATCCAGGAGGTCCTGGACACCGCCTCCAGCGTGGTCCCGCCGGCCGTGCCCGTGCGCGAGCTGCGCCGGCACGGGCATCTGGAGATCCGGGGCGCGGGCTTCCGCTATCCGGGGGCCGAGGAGCCGGTGCTGAAGTCGATCGACCTGATCGCGCGTCCGGGCGAGACGACCGCCGTCATCGGCTCGACGGGGAGCGGCAAGTCGACCCTGCTGGGGCTGGTCCCGCGGCTGTTCGACGCGACCGGCGGGCGGGTCCTGGTCGACGGCGAGGACGTCGCCGCGATCGAGCCCGCGCTGCTGGCGCGGACCGTCGGGCTCGTCCCGCAGAAGCCGTACCTGTTCGCGGGGACGGTGGCGACCAATCTGCGCTACGGCAACCCGGACGCCACGGACGAGGATCTGTGGCAGGCGCTGGAGGTGGCGCAGGCCAGGGAGTTCGTCGAGCGGCTGGAGGGCGGGCTCGACGCCCCCGTCGCCCAGGGCGGCACCAACGTGTCGGGCGGTCAGCGGCAGCGGCTGGCGATCGCGCGGACGCTGGTGCAGCGCCCGGAGATCTACCTCTTCGACGACTCCTTCTCCGCCCTCGACTACGCCACCGACGCCGCCCTGCGCGCGGCGCTCGCGCGCGAGACGGCCGAGGCGACCGTCGTCATCGTCGCCCAGCGGGTGGCGACCATCCGCGACGCGGACCGGATCGTCGTCCTCGACGAGGGGCAGGTCGTCGGCACCGGGCGGCACCGCGAGCTGATGGCGGACAACGAGACGTACCGGGAGATCGTGCTCTCCCAGCTGACGGAAGCGGAGGCCGCCTGATGGCCGGGCCCATGGGACGGATGATGGCCGGCGGCGGGCCCGACCAGCGCTCGCTGGACTTCAAGGGGTCCGGCAAGCGGCTGGTCGCGCGGTTCAGGCCCGAACGGCTCACCCTGTACGCGCTGCTGCTCTGCGTGGTGGTGAGCGTGGGCCTCTCGGTCGCCGGGCCGAAGATCCTCGGCGCCGCCACCGACCTGGTCTTCGCGGGCATCGTCGGACGGCAGTTCGCCGCGGGGACGACCAAGGAGCAGGTCCTCGCGGCGATGCGGGAGCGCGGCGACGGCCGGATGGCGGACATGCTGCGCGGCACCGACTTCACGCCCGGCAAGGGCATCGACTTCGGCGCCGTGGGCGAGGTCCTGCTGTTCGCGGTGGGGGTGTTCCTCGTCGCCGGTCTGCTGATGGCGGTGGCGACCCGGCTGGTCAACCGGTCGGTGAACCGCACGATGTACCGGATGCGCGAGGACGTCCAGACGAAGCTGTCGCGGCTGCCGCTGTCGTACTTCGACAAGCGTCAGCGCGGTGAGGTGCTCTCGCGGGCGACCAACGACATCGACAACATCGGGCAGACGCTCCAGCAGTCGATGGGCCAGCTCATCAACTCGGTGCTCACCGTCATCGGTGTGCTCGCGGTGATGTTCTGGGTCTCGTGGCTGCTGGCGCTGGTCGCGCTGGTGACCGTGCCGCTGTCCTTCGTCGTCGCCACCCGGGTGGGCAAGCGGTCGCAGCCGCACTTCGTCCAGCAGTGGCGCTCGACGGGCAAGCTGAACGCGCACGTCGAGGAGATGTACACCGGGCACACCCTGGTGAAGGTGTTCGGCCGGCAGCACGAGTCGGCGCGGCAGTTCGCCGAGCAGAACGACGCGCTGTACGAGGCCGGGTTCAAGGCGCAGTTCAACAGCGGGATCATGCAGCCGCTGATGATGTTCGTGTCGAACCTGAACTACGTGCTGGTCGCGGTGGTCGGCGGCCTGCGGGTCGCGTCGGGCTCGCTGTCGATCGGCGACGTGCAGGCGTTCGTCCAGTACTCGCGGCAGTTCTCGATGCCGCTGACGCAGGTCGCGTCGATGGCGAACCTGGTGCAGTCCGGTGTCGCCTCGGCGGAGCGGGTCTTCGAGCTGCTGGACGCCGAGGAGCAGGGCGCGGACCCGGTGCCGGGCGTGCGGCCGGAGGAGCTGCGGGGCCTGGTGGCGCTGGAGCACGTGTCCTTCCGCTACGACCCGGACAGGCCGCTGATCGAGGATCTGTCGCTGACGGTGGAGCCGGGCCACACGGTCGCCATCGTGGGTCCGACGGGCGCGGGCAAGACGACGCTGGTGAACCTGCTGATGCGGTTCTACGACGTGTCGTCGGGGCGGATCACCCTCGACGGGGTCGACATCGCGCGGATGTCCCGCGACGAACTGCGTTCCGGCATCGGGATGGTGCTCCAGGACACCTGGCTCTTCGGCGGCACGATCGCGGAGAACATCGCGTACGGGGCGGCCGGCGAGGTCACCCGGGGCGAGATCGAGGAGGCCGCGCGGGCCGCCCACGCCGACCGGTTCATCCGTACGCTGCCCGACGGGTACGACACGGTGATCGACGACGAGGGCTCCGGGGTCAGCGCGGGCGAGAAGCAGCTCATCACCATCGCGCGGGCGTTCCTGTCCGACCCGGTGATCCTGGTGCTGGACGAGGCGACGTCCTCGGTCGACACCCGTACCGAGGTGCTGATCCAGAAGGCGATGGCCAAACTGGCGCACGGGCGCACGTCGTTCGTCATCGCGCACCGGCTGTCCACGATCCGTGACGCGGACACCATCCTCGTCATGGAGGGCGGCGCGATCGTCGAACAGGGCGCGCACGGCGACCTGTTGGCGGCCGACGGGGCGTACGCGCGGCTGTACAAGGCGCAGTTCGCGCAGGCCGTGGCCGAGGTCGACTAGCGGGGCACGAGGGGGCCGCTCGTGGCGGGCGAGCGGCCCCGGCTCAGTCCAGGTATCCCCTGAGCTGGTCCGCGAAGGCGTGGTCGCGCAGCTTGTTCAGGGTCTTGGACTCGATCTGGCGGATGCGTTCGCGCGTCACGCCGAAGATGCGGCCTATCTCCTCCAGGGTGCGCGGGCGGCCGTCCGCGAGGCCGTAGCGCAACTGCACGACCTTGCGCTCGCGTTCGCCGAGCGTGGACAGGACCGCTTCGAGGTGTTCGCGCAGCAGCAGGAACGCCGCCGACTCCACGGGGCTGGCCGCGTCGCCGTCCTCGATCAGGTCGCCGAGCGCGACGTCGTCCTCCTCGCCGACCGGGGCGTGCAGCGAGACCGGCTCCTGGGCCAGCCGCAGCACCTCGCTGACCCGCTCGGGCAGCAGGTCGAGGTGGTCGGCGACCTCTTCGTGCGTGGGCTCGTAGCCGCGTTCCTGGAGCATCCGGCGCTGGACGCGGACCACCCGGTTGATCAGCTCGACGACGTGCACCGGCACCCGGATCGTGCGGGCCTGGTCGGCGAGGGCGCGGGACATGGCCTGGCGGATCCACCAGGTGGCGTAGGTGGAGAACTTGTAGCCGCGGGCGTAGTCGAACTTCTCGACGGCCCGGATCAGTCCGAGGTTGCCCTCCTGGACCAGGTCGAGCATGGTCAGGCCGCGGCCGACGTACCGCTTGGCGACGGAGACCACGAGCCGCAGGTTGGCCTCGATCAGCCGCCGCTTGGCCATCCGGCCCATGACGACCAGCCGGTCCAGGTCCAGGGCCAGTTCGCTGTCCAGGTCGGGGGTGCCGCCGAGCTTCTCCTCGGCGAACAGCCCGGCCTCGACCCGGCGGGCGAGTTCGACCTCCTCGGCCGCGGTGAGCAGGGGGATGCGGCCGATCTCCCGCAGGTACTGGCGGAACAGGTCGGAGGAGGGGCCGGCGCCGTCGCTGCGGCCGCGGGCGGGCAGCGGCGCCTCGACGGGCTCCGCGTTCTCGGCGCCCTCCAGCGCGCCCGCGGGCGGTTCGGCCCGCTCGGCCGGGGCTTCCGCCTCCGGGCCGGGGTCCGTCTCCGGGTGGTGGGCGGCGCGGTTCTGCGGGGGCACCGCGCCGCCCACCACCCGGACGTCGGCCTCGCCGGCCGCTGCGGAACCGTCTGCGTCGTTCTGGGTGAGGGTCTGGGTCTGCACGGGGGCGGCCTCCAGGATGATCGCTGCCGAGTCGCACGGCAGCGCTGCTTCGAGAGCGGGGTCGGCGGCCTCGCCGCTGTCCGTCCCGTACGCGATGAGCGGAAGCGCGGGGGTGGGGGACCCGTGGGGGACGGATCGGTCGCGCTCCGAGGACTCAGGCACCGCCACCCAGTGTGGAGTACGACACATCACCGCCACGAGGGGCGTGCGGCGACTTTTTGAGCCCGGTGCGTGACCGGGCGGTTACCCAGCCGTGCTCACGGCGGCGGGCGGGGTCAGAGGGCGGCGGCGCCGTGGCCGCGCAGTGCCTGGTCGTACTGCTGGAGCACCCACAGTTCGTTCTGCACGGCGGCCAGGTGGGCGGGGTCGCCGCCCGCACCGAGCCGGGTGAGCTGGCTCTGCACGTCGCGGACACGGCGCTCGACGGCGCGGCGGCGGACGGTGACCAGCTGCTCGCCCGCGTAGTTCTCGTCGACGGTCCTGCGCAGGATCGCCTCGACCGCGAGTTCGGTGACCATCGCGCGCACCTGGTCGTCGGGTGCGGCGTCGCGGACGCGGGCGAGGTACTCGGGCGAGTCCTGGATGCCGTGCTCGGCGCCGCCCGCGTCCATGATCGCCTGGCGTACGGCGGCGTAGGGCGCGGCGGTGAACTCGTCGACGCCGTACGCGTCGAACGCCGGGGAGACCAGCTCGGGGCGCTGGAGGGCGAGTTTGAGCAGTTCGCGCTCGGTGGCGTAGACGGGGTTGCGCAGGGTGAGGGCGGGGCCGGAGGTGCGGGGCGCGGCGGCGGCCTCGTACGGCTGCTGCCGGGAACCGCGGGCGGGCGGGTTCGGTCCCCGGCCGCCGCGGTCGCGGGCCCAGCGCGCCAGCTGCGCCACCCGCTTGACGACGAACTGCGTGTCCAGGATGCCGAGCATGCCCGCGAGCTGGACCGCGACCTCGTGCTGGGCGCCGCTGTTCTTGATGCGGGCGACGATGGGCGCCGCCTCGTCCAGGGCGGCGGCCCGGCCCGCGGGGGTGTCGAGGTCGTAGCGGACGACGATCTGGCGCAGCGCGAACTCGAAGAGCGGGGTGCGGGGCTGGACCAGGTCGGTGACCGCGTCGTCGCCCTTGGCCAGGCGCAGCTCGCAGGGGTCCATGCCGTCGGGGGCGATCGCGATGTAGGTCTCGGCCGCGAACTTCTGGTCGTCCTCGAAGGCGCGCAGGGCGGCCTTCTGGCCGGCCGCGTCGCCGTCGAAGGTGAAGATCACGCGGGCCGAGCCGTTGTCCATCAGCAGCCGGCGCAGGATCTTGATGTGGTCGCCGCCGAACGCGGTGCCGCAGGTCGCGATGGCGGTGGTGACACCCGCGAGGTGGCAGGCCATCACGTCGGTGTAGCCCTCGACGACGACCGCGCGGCTGGACTTGGCGATGTCCTTCTTGGCGAGGTCGATGCCGTACAGGACGTGGGACTTCTTGTAGAGGGCCGTCTCGGGGGTGTTGAGGTACTTGGGGCCGTTGTCGGCCTCGTAGAGCTTGCGGGCGCCGAAGCCGACGACGTCGCCGCCGATGTCGCGGATCGGCCACATGAGGCGGCCGCGGAAGCGGTCGATGGGACCCCGGCGGCCCTCCTGGGAGAGCCCCGACAGCAGGAGTTCCTTGTCGGTGAAGCCCTTGCCGCGCAGGAACCGGGTGAGGTGGTCCCAGCCCTGGGGGCTGTAGCCGACGCCGAAGTGGACGGCGGCGGCCTGGTCGAACCCGCGCTCGGCGAGGAAGATCCGGCCGGTGTCGGCCTCGGCGCTGCTCGCGAGCTGCTCGGCGTACCACTCGGCGGCGATCTTGTGGGCCTCGACCAGGCGGATGCGCTCGCCGCGCTGGTGGGCGGGGTTGTACCCGCCCTCCTCGTAGCGCAGGGTGATGCCGGCCTGCGCGGCCAGGCGCTCGACCACCTCGGAGAAGGAGAGGTGGTCGACCTTCATCACGAACGTGATGGTGTCGCCGCCCTCCTGGCAGCCGAAGCAGTGGAAGAGCCCCTTGCTCGGGCTGACCTGGAAGGACGGGGACTTCTCGTCGTGGAAGGGGCAGAGCCCCTTGAGGTTGCCGCCGCCGGCGTTGCGCAGCTGGAGGTACTCGGACACCACGGTGTCGATCGGGACCGCGTCCCGCACCGCTTTCACGTCCTCGTCGTTGATCCGTCCTGCCACAGGGTGAGTCTACGGGGCAGGACGGACACTCCCGGGCGGGCCGCCGGCTCCCGGGGCGGGCGGCGCCGGGGCCGTGGCCGGGAGGGTTCGCCGGGTGGCTCGCGGCGTCCGGTGCGGTGCCCCGCGAGGCGGAGCCTCGTCCGCGTACCGGACGTACTCGGGTGAGGCGACGACGCGTCCCGGGGGTCCCCCTGCTCGCAGGGCTCGGCGGACGTGCCGGGCGTCGCGAGCCGGTGGACCCTCCCGGTCACCGCACTAGGGAGCGAGGCCGTCGAGGGGGATGCGGGGGTCGGCCAGGTCCTCGGTGCTCACCCGGGCCTTCGAGGCGATCAGCTTCTGGATGGGCTCGGTGACGTCCCACACGTTCACGTTCATCCCGGCGAGCACGCGGCCGTCCTTCACCCAGAACGCGATGAACTCGCGCTTGCCCGCGTCGCCGCGGATCACCACCTCGTCGTAGGAGCCCGCGGGCGCCCAGCCGCTGTACTCCATGCCGAGGTCGTACTGGTCGGAGAAGAAGTAGGGGACCCGGTCGTAGACGACGTCCTTGCCGAGCATCGCGCGGGCCGCGGCGGGGCCGCCGTTGAGCGCGTTCGCCCAGTGCTCCACGCGCAGCCGGGTGCCGAACAGGGCGTGCGGGAAGGAGGCGACGTCGCCGGCCGCGTAGATGTCGGGGTCTGACGTGCGCAGCCGCTCGTCGGTGACGACGCCGCCGCCTGCCGCGCGGTCCGCGATCTCCAGCCCGGCCGCCTCGGCGAGGCCGACGCGCGGGGCCGCGCCGATGGCCGCGAGGACGTCGTGCGCCGGGTGCTCCTCGCCGTCGTCGGTGCGCGCCGCCAGCACCATGCCGTCCTGGCCGACGATCTCCGTCAGCCGGCGGCCGAAGCGGAAGCGCACCCCGTGCTCCTGGTGCAGCTGCGCGAAGAGCGCGCCCAGTTCGGGGCCGAGGACGCCGTGCAGGGGGGTCGCGCCCGGCTCGATGACGGTGACCTCGGCGCCGTACTCCCGGGCCGCCGCCGCGACCTCCAGGCCGATCCAGCCCGCGCCGGCGATCACGAGGTGGCCGTTGTCCCGGCCGAGGGAGGCGAGGACGCCCTTGAGGCGCTCGGCGTGCGAGAGGCGGCGCAGATGGTGCACGCCCGCCAGGTCGGTGCCGGGGATGTCCAGGCGGCGCGGCTCGGCGCCGGTGGCCAGCAGAAGCTTGTCGTAGTGGACGACCGTGCCGTCCTCGCCGAACCGGACGGTCCTGGCCGCGCGGTCGACGGCGTCGACGGTCTGGCCGTGGTGCAGCTCGATGTCGTGGCGCGCGTACCAGGCGGGCTCGTGGACGAAGACGACGTCGCGCTCCTCCTTGCCCAGGAGGAAGCCCTTGGACAGCGGCGGCCGCTCGTACGGGTGGTCGCGCTCGTCGCAGATCAGTATCACCCGCCCGGTGAAGCCCTCCGCGCGCAGCGTCTCGGCCGCCTTCGCGCCGGCGAGCCCTCCTCCGACGATGACGAATGTCTGATCCGCGTCGACCACGTGATGCCTCCTCGTAAGCGTGCCGCCACATGAGCGTCCCGCACGCAGCGTGATGCGGGAAGGGGGGGTGACCCGATCAGGCCACGCAGGGTCACTTTCGGGTGCCCCGTCGTGCGCGGGGAATTCAGGGCCGCCGGGTGAGCCTGGCGTGCAGGGCCCGTGCCGAGGCGTCCGTGAGGGAGGCGATCTGGTCGACGATCACCCGCTTGCGGACGCGGTCGCCGCTCGCCGCGTCGTACAGGGCGCGGAACTGCGGGTCGAGTCCGTGCGGCGCGCGGGCGGTGAGCGCGTCGGCCAGTTCGGCGACGACGACGCGCTGGTCGGCGCGCAGCCGCTCCTGCTCGTCGCGCTGCATGACGTACCGGTCGGCGACGGCCTTGAGGACCGCGCACTCCAGGCGGGTCTCGCGCGGGACGACGAGCTCGGCGCCGTAGCGGGTGAGCCGGCCGGCGCCGTACGCGGCGCGCGTGGCGCCCTCGGCGGCCAGGCAGAAGCGGCCGATGAGCTGGCTGGTGGCGTCCTTGAGCCGGGCCTGGGCGGCGGCCGAGCCGTCGTAGCCGTGCGGCCACCAGGGTTCGTCCTGGAGCCGGTCGAGGGCGGCGGACAGTTCGTGCGGGTCGGTGTCCGCGGGGACGTAGCGGCCGACGGCGACGGCGAAGACGGCCGCGCGCTCGGGTTCGGCGTGCAGGCAGCCGGGGTCGATGTGGCCGGCGTGCAGGCCGTCCTCGACGTCGTGCACCGAGTAGGCCACGTCGTCGGACCAGTCCATCACCTGGGCCTCGAAGGTGGTGCGGGCGGCGGGGGCGTCCTTGCGGAGCCAGTCGAAGACGGGCCGGTCGTCCTCGTAGACGCCGAACTTCGGGGAGCGCGGGTCGGCGGGGCGCCCGCCCCGGGGCCACGGGTACTTGGTGGCGGCGTCCAGGGTGGCCCGGGTGAGGTTGAGGCCGACGGAGCCCTCGGGCGTGAACCGCTTGGGTTCGATGCGGGTGAGCAGGCGCAGGGACTGGGCGTTGCCCTCGAAGCCTCCGCAGTCCTCGGCGAACTCGTTGAGCGCGATCTCGCCGTTGTGGCCGAAGGGCGGGTGGCCGAGGTCGTGGGAGAGGCACGCGGCCTCCACGAGGTCGGGGTCGCAGCCGAGGGCCGCGCCGAGTTCCCGGCCGACCTGGGCGCATTCGAGGGAGTGCGTGAGGCGGGTGCGGGGGCTGGGGTCCCATGCCTGGGTGCGCGTCCCCGGCGTCACCACCTGGGTCTTTCCGGCGAGCCTTCGCAGGGCGGCGGAGTGCAGGACGCGGGCCCGGTCGCGTTGGAAGGCCGTGCGCCCGGGGCGCTTGTCGGGTTCGGGGGCCCAGCGTTCGACTGCCGACTCGTCGTAGTGCATGCCCCGACAGTACGGGCCGGCACGGACAACCGGAGGCCGCCCTCGCACCTCCCCGCCGGTGGGGGGCCACGGGCGCGCGCGTGGCTGGTGGTACGTGCCTCGTGTGGTGGTACGTGCTGCCTCGTGTGGTGGTACGTGCTGCCTCGTGTGGTGGTACGTGCTGCCTCGTGCGGTGGTACGTGCTGCCTCGTGCGGTGGCACGTGCTGCCTCGTGCGGTGGTACGCGTCTCGTACGGCGGTACGCGCCTCGTACGGCGGTACGCGCCTCGTACGGGATCGGGGGCGTGGCGACCGGCCGGTACGCGTGCGTGGGTGTGCCGTTCGGGACGGGGACCGGTCCGCGCGCGTGCGCGGGTGTGCCGTTCGGCGCGGGTCCGCTGCGGGCGACGGGGTGTCAGGCCGGGAGCGGGGCCGGGGTCGTGGCGGTCGGGCGGGCCGCGGCCGTCCGGTCGTAGCGGTGCAGCAGGAGGTGGGCCATCGCCGGGTGGGCGCCCAGCGGGGCCGCGGCGACGCCGGGGGCGGCCCGCGCGCACTCGGTGGCGAAGCGGCCGGGGGCCGTGAAGTACGAGGCGACCGCGACCTCGGTGCGGCCCCGGCCCGCCAGGGCGCGCAGGGCGTCCGGGACGGTCGGCGCGGCCGTCGCGGCGTAGGCGGGGACGACGGGGACGCCGAGCCGGGCCGCCAGCAGCCGCGCCGTGCGGGCGGTGTCGAGCTTCGACTCCGGGTCGCGGGAGCCGGCCGCGGCCAGGACCACCGCGCGGCGGCCGGGACCGTCCGCGCGCGTGCGCCAGCCGGCCTCGGCGAGGCGCGCGGACAGGGCCTCCACGAGGAGCGGGTGCGGGCCGAGCGCGCCGGCCACGCGGGCGCGTACCCGGGAGGCGGCGGCGATCTCGGGGATGTCGCGTTTGATGTGGTAGCCGCGGCTCAGCAGGAGCGGGACGAGGACCGCCTCACGGGTGCCGAGGGCGGCGAGGGTGTCGGGGAGCAGGGGCTCGTTCAGCTCGATGTGGCCAAGGTGGACCGGCAGTCCGGGGCGCAGGGCGCGGACCGCGTCGAGGAGCGCGCGCACGGTGGCGAGGGCGCGCGGATCGCGGCTGCCGTGGGCCACGACGACGAGCGCGGGCGGTTCGGGGCGGCGTCCGCCGTCGAGGGGGACGAGGCCGAGCCCGCGGGCGAGGCGGCTGCTGATCCGGTTCATGAGCTGCGCCGTACTGTCGAGGTGGACCGTGGTGGATTCGTCGTGCGGAGGGTTCGACGCCGTCATGGACCGATGGTGGGCGCGGGACGTTGCTGTCCCGTTTCGCGGGGGTGACGGGTTCTTACGCCAGGATCACCGTGCCGCACCCGGTCGGTGTGAGCCGCCGTGGCCCGCGCGTTCGCCGGGCGGGCGGGGTGACGTGAAGCGGGTCACGCGCGCGGGGTGAACCGTGCGGGCCCGGCGGACGTCTCCCGGGGTCGGGGAGGGGCGGCGAACCGGACTGGAGGGGTCATGCTGATGCGCCTGGGGACAGCGCGACTGCCGCGACCGTTGCGACCGCTTCGGCTCCTGCGGTTTCCGCGGCTTCCGCGGCTGCCGCGCACGCGCGCGGGGCGGCGCCGGCTGGTGCGGGTGGTGATGGCCGGGTGCGTGCTGGCCCTGCTGCCGTCCGCGTGGCTGCGTCTCGCCAGCGAGGACCGGCTGCGGACCACGGCGGACGTGCCGCGCACCGAGGTGGCCGTCGTCTTCGGCGCCGGGCTCCGGGACGGCGAGCCGTCGCCGTACCTCGCCCGCCGGCTCGACGCGGCGGCCGGGCTGTACCGGGCGGGGCGGATCGACGTCGTCCTGGTCACGGGCGACAACAGCCGCGAGGAGTACGACGAACCCGACGCCATGCGCGCGTACCTGACCCGCAAGGGTGTGCCCGGCGCCCGTGTCGTCAGCGACTACGCCGGTTTCGACACCTGGGACTCCTGCGTCCGCGCCAAGAAGATCTTCGGCGTCGACGAGGCGGTGCTGATCAGCCAGGCGTTCCACATCCGGCGGGCGGTCGCGCTGTGCGAGGCGGCGGGGGTGCGGTCCTACGGCGTCGGCGTCCAGGACAAGCACGACGTGACCTGGTACTACGGCGGCGCACGGGAGATCCTCGCGGCCGGCAAGGCGGCCCTGGACGCCTCGTTCGAGCCCGACCCCCGCTTCCTCGGCCCGCGCGAACAGGGCGTGGCCGAAGCCCTCCGGACCCGCCCCTGACCCCGGCCCCCGGAGACACGGGCACCCACGCGGCCCCTCCCCCGCGTCCCTCGCGGCCCCACCCTGAGGGGCGCGGGGAACCGCGCGACAAGCCCCCACCGAACGGCGGTCGAACACCCACCGGCACCACCCCCGGGGGCACGGGGAACCGCGCGGCCACCCCGGCCCACCCGCGCCCCTGCGACCACCGCCCCCGGCAGCCGGCCGTACGGCCTCACCGTGAGGGTCCCCGGGCGGGGAGCCCCCCGTCCCGCCCGCGTAACAGACCTCCGCCGTGCGCGTAACACGCCCGCCGCACGCTGGACGCCATGCAGAACTCCGTGACGCCCACCCACTGCCCCTACTGCGCCCTGCAGTGCGGCATGAACCTCGCGCCCACGCCGGACGGCGGTGTCGCGGTGGTCGAGCGCCCGGACTTCCCCGTCAACCGGGGGGCGCTGTGCGGCAAGGGCCGTACCGCTCCCGCGGTGCTGGCGCCCGGCGCGCGCCTGACCTCACCCCTCGTGCGGTCGGCCGGCACACTCGTCCCGGCCGGCTGGGACGAGGCGCTCGACCGCGTCGCCGAGGGACTGCGCCGCACCCGGGCCGCGCACGGCCCGGACGCCTGCGGGGTCTTCGGCGGAGGCGGGCTGACCAACGAGAAGGCGTACGGCCTCGGCAAGTTCGCGCGGATCGTGCTCGGCACCTCGCAGATCGACTACAACGGCCGCTTCTGCATGTCGTCGGCCGCCGCAGCGGGGACGAGGGCGTTCGGTCTGGACCGCGGGCTGCCGTTCCCGCTGGCGGACATCCCGCGCACGGGCTGTGTGATCCTCGTCGGCTCCAACCTCGCCGAGACGATGCCGCCCGCCCTCCGCTTCTTCAGCGAGCTGCGCGAGAACGGCGGCACGCTGATCGTCGTCGACCCGCGCCGCACGAGGACCGCCGAGCAGGCCGACCTGCATCTGGCCCCGCGCCCCGGCACCGACCTCGCGCTCGCCCTCGGCCTGCTGCACCTGGTCGTCGCCGAGGGACGGGTCGACGAGGAGTACGTCCGGGAGCGCACGGCCGGCTGGGAGGACGCGCGTGCCGCGGCGATGGCGCACTGGCCGGAGTACGTGGAACGGATCACGGGAGTGTCCGTCCCCCAACTGCGCGAGGCCGTACGGCTGTTCTGCGAGCCCGAGCACGCCATGGTGCTGACCGCGCGCGGGCCCGAGCAGCAGGCCAAGGGCACGGACACGGTGGGCGCGTGGATCAACCTGTGCCTGGCGACGGGGCGGGCGGGCCGGCCGCTGTCCGGGTACGGCTGCCTCACCGGGCAGGGCAACGGGCAGGGCGGGCGCGAACACGGCCAGAAGGCCGACCAGTTGCCGGGCTATCGCAAGCTGGACGACCCCGCGGCGCGGCGGCACGTCGCCGAGGTGTGGGGTGTGGACCCGGACAGCCTGCCCGGCCCCGGGCGCAGCGCCTACGAACTGCTCGACGCGCTCGGCGGGGACATCAGGTCACTGCTGCTGATGGGCTCCAACCCGGTGGTGTCGGCACCGCGCGCCGCGCACGTCGAGGAGCGGATCAGATCGCTGGACTTCCTGGCGGTGTGCGACGTGGTGCTGTCGGAGACGGCCGAACTCGCCGACGTCGTCCTGCCGGTGACGCAGTGGGCGGAGGAGACCGGCACCACGACCAGCCTGGAGGGCAGGGTGCTGCTGCGCCGCCGCGCGATCACCCCGCCGGCCGGGGTGCGCAGCGATCTGGAGGTCCTGCACGGGCTCGCGGCGCGGCTCGGCGGGGAGTCGGGCCTGGAGAAGGGCTTCCCGACCGATCCCGAGGAGGTCTTCGAGGAGCTGCGGCGGGCGAGCGCGGGCGGCCCGGCGGACTACTCGGGGATCTCGTACCGCAGACTCGCCGAGGAGAACGGGGTGTTCTGGCCCTGCCCGGCGGCTCCCGGCGACGGCCCCGGGGGACGGGGGGACTCCGGGGGGCGGGGGGACTCGGGGGGGCGGGGGGACTCCGGGGCGTGGGAGGGCCCCGGGGCTCCGGACGACTCCGCGAACGTCTCGCCGGGGGCGGCCCCGGGCGGCCACGAACGGGCGCGGGACGAGGACGCAGGCCGCACATCGCAGGCCGGCACGCCCCCGGCGCGGGACGAGGACGCCGACAGCACGCCGTCCCGCGACGAGGACACGCGCGGCACACCGGTACGCGACGAGGACACCCGCGGCACACCGCACCCCGGCACGCCGCGCCTCTTCCTCGACCGGTTCGCCACGCCGGACGGCCGGGCCCGGTTCGTGCCCGTCTCGCACCGGGCGTCGGCCGAGGAACCCGACGGGGAGTACCCGGTGCTGCTGACCACCGGCCGCGTGGTGGCGCAGTACCAGTCCGGCGCGCAGACCCGCCGGGTGGCGGAGCTGAACGCCGCCGCGCCGGGCCCGTTCGTCGAACTGCACCCCCGGCTCGCGGCCCGGCTCGGTGTGCGGGACGGCGATCCGCTCGCGGTGGTCTCCCGGCGCGGCCGGGCGGTGGCCCCGGCCCGCGTCACCGACGCCATCCGCCCCGACACGGTGTTCATGCCCTTCCACTGGCCGGGCGAGGGCCGGGCCAACACCCTGACGAACCCCGCCCTGGACCCGGTCTCGCGGATGCCGGAGTTCAAGACGTGCGCGGTGCGGGTGGAGGCGGTGAAGCCCTCGGCGGGCGGCGCCGGCCGGGGGCCGCGTCAGCGCGGGGCCGCGTCCGGCCCGGCCGACCAGTCGCCGGAGTCGATGCGCGTCCCGCGTGATCCGAGCCGGGCGGCCACCGAGGGGGCGGCGACGTAGATCCAGGCGCGCACGGCGGTCTCGTCGGACGCGCGGACGACCTCGACGGCGATCCGCTCGTAGAGGTTGCGCGGGTCGCCGGGGGTGTACTCCTCCAGGTGGTCCAGGGCGGCCAGCAGGGCGGGGTACTCCTCGGGGCGGGCCGTGACGAGATGGCCGTGGACGGTCGCGCCGTCGCGCCCGTCCCGCACGGCGTAGGGGTAGCCCGGACCGTCGTACAGGACCGCCCCGTTCACCCGCGCCGGTTCCTCGGCGAGGGTGCGGCCCCGCAGGAAGGCGTCGTGGTGGTGCTCGCCGGGACGCAGCGTGCCGTAGACGAAGAACGGGAGCCGGGGAGACGGGGTCACGGAAACGATTCTCCCCTCTCGCCCCCAGCCCGGGTCCTCCCCGGCCCGCGGAAAGCCGGTCGCCCGGCGGGCGGTCGCCTAGGTGCTGGCGGAGCGGTGAGCCGTTCCGGGTTCGGTAGGGACCTCAGTTTGTGGTTGTGACCTGGGGTTTCGTGTCAGGGGCCGTTGCATGATCGCCATCCGTCCGGAAGGCCGGGCTGGGCTGGGCTGGGCTGGGCTGGGCAGGATTCAGGGGGACGTCCCGGTTCGGGCCGGGGTGAACGTAGTGCAGGCACGGTCTCGGTGATCATGTGAGTGTCGAAGTCCCATGAACACGTGGTGAGTCCGTGCCTGCTCCTGCGTCTTCTCCCC
Organism: Streptomyces zinciresistens K42; assembly: GCF_000225525.1. Classification (GTDB taxonomy): domain Bacteria; phylum Actinomycetota; class Actinomycetes; order Streptomycetales; family Streptomycetaceae; genus Streptomyces; species Streptomyces zinciresistens. The sequence continues at coordinate 30,054 of NZ_AGBF01000060.1, forward strand.
TGCCCGCCGCGCTGGTCGAGGAACCAGCGCAGCACGAGCACGGCCTGTCTGAAGACGCCCAACGCGCGGGTTCCCTTGCTCGCCCAAGGGAACCGGACGAGGGTGCCTCGGAAATGCGGATGAGCCAGCCGTCGGAGTCCTGCCGGCTGCCCGAGGGTCCGACTGCCGACGCCTGTGCGGGCGGGAGGTTTCCGCCTTGCACACGCCGGTTGCGCGTGGTTGTGATCCTGCTGGCTTATTCCGTGCCCGGCGGGGCTGGTAGCTGGTTGGTCAGGACAGCAGCGGCCGGTAGCGAGAGCGTCTGCGTCGACGGGCGCGGGATTCAGCACAAGGTGGGAGAACAGCTGCGAACGGCGGGTGTTAACTTCCTTCCCGTGGTGGAGTACCAGGACGAGACCAGGGCGGCCTACGACGGGGTCGTCGAGCTGTATGCGTCGATGTTCGCTAACCGGCTGGAGACGCACACGTTCTCACGGAACATGATCGGCACCTTTGCCGAGCTGGTGCGCGGGACCGGGAACCCGCGGGCAGCCGACGTCGGCTGCGGGCCCGGACATCTGACGGCCATGCTGCATGACCTGGGGCTGGACGCCTTCGGGCTCGACCTCTCCCCAGCCATGGTCGACCACGCCCGGCGGGCCCATCCGGCGCTGCAGTTCGACGAGGCGCGCATGGAGGCCCTGCCGGTCGAGGACGGCGCGCTCGGCGGCGTGCTGGCCCACTACTCGATGATTCACACCCCTCCTGGGGAACTACCCGCGCTGCTCGCCGAGCAGGCGCGTGGCCTGGCACCAGGGGGCCTGCTCCTGGTCTCGTTCTTCGCGACCGACGGGCCCGAGCCGGTCCGCTTCGACCACAAGGTGACGCCCGCCTACAGCTGGCCGGCGGACCGGTTCGCCGAGCTGCTGGGCCGGGCCGGGCTCGTCACGTTCGCCCGGCTGCTCCACGACCCGGCCTCTGAGCGGGGCTTCCTCGACGCCCACTTGCTGGCCCGCAAGTCGGAGGACACCGTCGAGGCCACCGCACAATAAGCCGGCAGGATCGGTTGTGGCCTCAAAGGAGGCCACAACCACGCGCTTCGAATGGCTAGGTATTCGACTGAGCGGCCGCGACTCGTGCCGTTCGACTGCCGGCGGCGCTTTCCGCTCCCCGGAGGAACATGTCGGAGGTCACTCGCTGGATCTTCTCTTCTTCCATTCCTTCCGGACTTCCGTGAACGCGCCGACCGAGATGGCTGCAGCCAGGGCGATCTCAGCGACCCCCCACACCCGGGACCATCCGCCCTCGGGGATTCGGTCGATCGCGCTCGCCGTCATGAAGGGGACGAAGACCACGAAGAACAAGGTGAGTTGAAATTTCCGCACGGCACCTCCTTGGAAAGGTTACTGGATTTCTCCGGAACGCCGGTGGGAGGGTGCACGTCGCCCTCCCACCAGCGGGAGTGGGGCCACCAACAGCTCCGCTTGCCTGTGTACTTCCTGCAGACCGAACGCCGCCCCGAGTGCGTCGGGAATCGTTCCAGTCGTTTCGGAATCGGCGATTGTTGTTCCAGTTCCGGAAATCGTTCACTGCTGTCTGCACGCCCCATGCGGCGCCCGCGCAGGTGATGAACCTGCCGGTACTACAGCCGTGAGTGTCCGTTGAGCGTGTGATGCGTTGTTCGGTCCGTGGAGACGGAGCGTGTGGTGCAGGTGTGGTCGGGCTGGTTCGAGGACTTCTTCGCCTGTCTGGCAGGGGTGTTCGGGCGGGCCGACCGGCGGCGGCTGATGATGGCGTATCTGAAGGCGCTGATCGCGCCGGTGGAGCGGAAGAACGGCTGGTGGATCGCCGAGCACATCGGGCACGTGACACCGGACCGGGTGCTGTGGTTCCTGTCCCGCTCGACCTGGCTCGCTGACCAACTCCGGGACAGCGTCCGCGCGTTCGTCACCGCGCACCTGGGACGGGCGGACGGCGTCCTGCGGTCGCTGTGGAAGACGGCTCCGGCCAGGCTGCCGCGGGTCGCTTCGGCTGCCCGGAGTGCGTCGGTGACCAACTCGGTGCGCATGTGGTCGGCGACCGACCAGCCCACCAGGCGGCGCGAGATGCAGTCGATCACCGTCGCGAGGTACAGGAACTCGCCGTCGCCCACGGGCAGGCAGGTGATGTCTCCGACGTACTTCGTGTTCGGGGCGCTCGCGGTGAAGTCGCGCCGGAACAGGTCCGGCACCGGGGTGGCGGTCGGTTCGGGCACGGTCGTGACCTGCCGCCTGCGCAGCCGCAGTCCGGCGATGCCGTACTTGCGCATGACCCGTCCGACGCGCTTGTGGTTCACCGGCTCGCCGTCGTCGCGCAGCTCGGCGGTGACGCGGGGGCGGCCGTAGGTGCCGTCCCAGTCGGCGTGCACGGCCCGGATCCGCATCGCGAGTGCGGCGTCGGCCCGCTCGCGCGCGGCGCGGGCCGCGCGGCCGGTCCGCCACCTGTAGAAGCTGGAGCGGGCGACCTCCAGCACGTGACACAACCGCTTCACGCCCCAGGCGCCGTGGTGGTGGTCCTCGACGAACTGGAAGCGGCTGGTCACCAGGTCGTCTCTTGTGCGAAAAACTTCGTGGCCTTGCGCAGGATGTCACGCTCGGTGGCCAGTTTCTGGTTCTCCTTGCGCACCGTCGCCAGCTCACGGCGCAGGGCCTCGTTCGCGGCCTGAGGCTCTTCGGCCGTCGGCGGGGAATCCACCGCGTTCCTCTCCGTACTTGTCGTGCTGCCCCCGCCGTGGCGGGCCCGGTCGGTCCGTACCCCGTTACGCAGCGTCTCGCGACTGATTCCCAGGTCCTTGCCCACGCCCTCGAAGGTGTGGCCCGGGCCCGACAGGTACAGCGCGACGGCGTCCGCCTTGAACTCGGGCGAGTACACCTTCAGCACCATAAAAGATGCCTCCTACCCGGCCCCTACCGGGGCCGGGCTCAGAGGTGTCCACCAATCGGGGACAGGTCCTGCACAGGTCCCCACGTCAACCAGCCCCGCCCTGGCACCACGTACAACACCTGTCTGCCGAATGCCAAGGGCGTCATCATCGGCGAGCAGCAGAACTTCACTCAGAGCAACACCGGCGGCGTCGACCCCACGCTGTTCGTCCAGCTCGCCGGATACGTCGGTCAGGTCAGCCCCATCCTGGGCCTGCCCGATGAGGACCGCGTGGAACTGGAGCACGTCGCGCCCGCGCGACTGACCGCGTCACCCGTTCCGGGCGGTGCCCGACCCGCCCGCGCGACTGACCGCGTCACCCGTTCACACCCGTGCCGCGCCGCCGGGCCCTTTCCCTTCCGCCTCCGTCGAACCCACCCCGTTGACCTGCTGAAACGCCGTGCTCGGGGCGCCGGTTGGGTGGCCGGGGGCACCCGTTCACCGCGGGTGCGGCGGCTTCTCGGCAGGCGCGCGGGCGCCGCTGCCCCTTACCTCGGAAGGGCAGGACGCGGCCGAGGCGGCGGCACATGGGGGTGCCGCGGGTCGTGATCCCGCTCGGAGGAGCATCGATGCGCCGTACCGCCCGTCTGCTGACCGGGGCCGCGCTGGCCGCGGGCGCCGTGGGGCTCGTCGTCCCTCCCGCGTACGGCGGTGAGACCGCTGATCTGGAGGTGTTCCCGGCCTCGGCCGTGCCGGGCGACGAGGTCTCGGTGCGTACGGAGTTCTGCCCGAAGGGGGCGGCGGCCGGTGACGCCGGCGCGGTGGGCGGCGGCTCGTTCGCGCTCGCCGCGAGCACCCACGACGAGCAGGCTGCCGGCGGCTTCCGGGTGCCGCCGAGCGCGCAGCCGGGGACGTACGAGATCGTCGCGACCTGCGCGGAGGGCGGCCGGAAGGTGACGGGCGACCTGGTCGTGACGCTGACGGCGGCGCGCGGGCAGGTGCATCCGCGGGGAAGCGTGAAGACGGGGGTCGGCGGTGCTCCGGACCGCGACCCCGTGCAGACCGCGGCAGGGGTGACGGCTCTGGCCGTCGCCGCCGCGGGCGGTACCTGGCTCCTGCATCGCCGGGCGAGAGGCGACGGGATCTGACGGGCACCCTCCGCTGCCCGTCCGCCGGTACCGCACGTCCTCTCCCCCTCCGGGTCCGACGCCCCTCGCGGCCCGGAGGGGGACGAGGGCCGCCGAGGGAGAGTCCGGGAGGTTCGCATGCGCGGTCGACGGAGCGTCGGCGACGTGCTCATAGCCGCCGTCAGTGTGCTGGCCCTGTGCGCCGGTGTCCGGCTGCTGGACGGCGCCGCCGGACCGGCGTCCCCGCCGCAGCCGTCCGCCGCGCAGGCCGGAGCCGGC
>NZ_AGBF01000059.1 GCF_000225525.1 Streptomyces zinciresistens K42
TTCGTACTCACCCTCTCGGGCTTTCCTCTGGGCTTCCCTTCGGTGTTCCAAACTCTATCAGTGTTTTTCCGCCGCTCTGACCACTGTTCTGCAGGCATGCAAAAAGTGACCCGCGAAAGGATCTGACCAGTTTGGTGCTGCCCGGCGAGAACGCGTTATGGCGTCGCTCCGCCCCAAGCAGGTCTACGACTGTACATGCGGCCGGGGAGTGGACGCAAATCCCTTTGCGGTATGGTCTAGACCACTCTGGGGTGCCGGCGCGGAACCGGTACTTCATGTGACATACCCTGCTGAACAGCGTGCCGTCCCGCACCGGTGGCGACGGCCCTTGCCGTTCTCCACCCCTGGGAGGTTTCCCATGACCACCGTGACGTCCCCCCTTGCCGGACGCGCCGTCGGCCTCGCTTCCGTACCGGATCCCGTCTTCTCCGGGGCCATGGTGGGACCGGGCACCGCGGTCGACCCCGTCCGTGAACCGTCCGAGGCGGTCTCACCCGTGGACGGAGTCATCGTCTCCCTGCATCCGCACGCCTTCGTCGTCGTCGACCGGCAGGGCCACGGCGTTCTCACGCACCTCGGCATCGACACCGTGCAGCTGAACGGTGAAGGCTTCGAATTGCTGGTCAACAAGGGCGACACCGTCACGCGGGGCCAGGCCGTCGTGCGGTGGAACCCCGCGGCGGTCGAGGCCGCCGGCAAGTCCCCCGTCTGCCCGGTGGTGGCGCTGGAGGCCACCGCCGAATCTCTCTCCGAGCTGCGTGAGACCGGTGACGTGAAGGCCGGCGACGGTCTCTTCGTCTGGAAGTGACTCGGCGCCGTCGTGACGACGGCACGTAGGCAGGGACGACAACCACCGCGGCGGCGGTCTCGCCGCACTACCGGAGACGGGTGAGATGGAGACAACGCTTCGAGGCGTCGGTGTGAGCCACGGTGTGGCGATCGGCGAGGTGCGGCACATGGGAACGGCGGTCCTGGAACCGCCCGCCAAGCAGATTCCGGCCGAGGACGCGGAGCGCGAACAGGGGCGTGCCCGCAAAGCGGTGGACGCCGTCGCGGCCGACCTTACGGCGCGCGGCAACCTGGCGGGCGGCGAGGCCCAGGCGGTGCTTGAGGCACAGGCCATGATGGCCCAGGACCCCGAGCTGATGGCGGACGTGGACCGCCGGATCGCCGTCGGCAGCACGGCCGAGCGGGCCGTCTACGACGCCTTCGCCTCCTATCGCGAGCTGCTGGCCGGTGCCGGGGAGTACCTCGCCGGCCGCGTGGCCGACCTGGACGACGTGCGCAACCGCATCGTCGCCCGGCTGCTCGGTGTGCCGATGCCGGGTGTCCCGGACAGTGACGAGCCCTATGTGCTCGTGGCCCGGGACCTCGCTCCGGCGGACACGGCGCTGCTCGACCCCGCTCTGGTGCTCGGGTTCGTCACCGAGGAGGGCGGGCCGACGAGTCACAGCGCGATTCTGGCGCGGGCGCTCGGTGTCCCGGCCGTGGTCGCGCTGCCGGGCGCCGGTGAGCTGGCGGAGGGCACGGTCGTCGCCGTCGACGGCAGCACCGGAGACGTGTTCGTGCAGCCGAGCGACGAGAAGAAGGCGGAACTGGAGGCCGCAGCCGCCGCGCGCAAGGCCGCCCTGGCGGCGTCGACGGGGCCGGGCGCGACCGCCGACGGCCACAAGGTGCCGCTGCTCGCCAATGTCGGCGGCCCGTCCGACGTACCGGCCGCTCTGGAGGCCGGTGCCGAGGGAGTCGGTCTCTTCCGTACCGAGTTCCTCTTCCTCGACGACAGCAAGAACGCGCCGTCGGAGGAGAAGCAGGTCGAGGCATATCGGCAGGTGCTGGAAGCCTTTCCCGAGGGCCGCGTGGTCGTGCGGGTACTGGACGCGGGCGCGGACAAGCCGCTGGACTTCCTGACCCCCGCCGACGAGCCCAACCCCGCGCTGGGTGTGCGGGGCCTGCGGACACTGCTCGACCACCCCGACGTACTGCGCACCCAGCTGACGGCGCTGGCGAAGGCGTCGGAGGGGCTTCCCGTCTACCTTGAGGTCATGGCCCCGATGGTGGCGGACCGTGCGGACGCCAGGGCGTTCGCGGACGCGTGCCGTGAAGCGGGGCTGCGGGCGAAGTTCGGCGCGATGGTGGAGATTCCGTCGGCGGCGCTGCGGGCGCGGTCGATCCTCCAGGAGGTCGAGTTCCTGTCGTTGGGGACGAACGATCTCGCGCAGTACACCTTCGCCGCCGACCGGCAGGTGGGTGCCGTGTCCCGGCTTCAGGACCCTTGGCAGCCGGCGCTGCTCGATCTGGTCGCGCTCTCCGCGGAGGCGGCCAAGGCCGAGGGGAAGAGCTGTGGTGTCTGCGGCGAGGCGGCGTCCGACCCGCTGCTGGCGTGTGTGCTGACCGGTCTGGGTGTGACCTCCCTGTCCATGGGGTCGGCTTCGATCCCGTATGTGCGGGCGACCCTCGCGAAGTACACGCTGGCTCAGTGCGAGCGCGCGGCGGCTGCGGCGCGTGCTGCGGACGGTGCCGACGAGGCGCGCAGCGCGGCCCAGGCGGTGCTGTCCGGCGAGTAGTCGCGACGGTGCGGACGCCGGTCACCGGTTGTCGGGAGGGGCGCTTCACCTTCGGGTGGGGCGCCCCTCCCGGTGTTCAGTGCCGGTGTGCCGGTGGCGGTGCCTCGTCGCCTCCGAGGTCGGGGGGTACGCAGTAGTCGACGCCGGATTCAGGGGCGATCAGGTCGCCGGACTCGCTGTCGGTGCAGTAGGCGTCGAAGACCTCGCCCGCGGTGAGCGGTTCCAGGCCCGCTCCCACGCCCCGCAGGCGCCATCCGCAGACGCGGTCGGTACTGCCGGTGACGCTGGTGCGCATGACGAGTCCGCCGGGGCTGCGGGTGGCGAGGCCGAGGGCGAGGACCGTGGTGAATTCCAGCAGTTCCGCCTCGTCGAGGTGGGTGGCGCCCTCGTCGTCCTGGTCCGCGTGCAGGACGGCGACGACGGCTTCCGGTGTTCCCGTCACGCTGCACACCAGGTGGTGGCTGCCTGGCTGGGCGGTGTCGAGGACGCGGACGACGAGCCGTGAGGCGCGGGCGAAGGCGGCGCGGCCGATGTCCTCACCGCAGACGGCGCAGCCGCCGAGCCGGGCCAGAAGGGTGGAGGCGTACTCCCAGGTGGCTTTTCGGACGGCTTCGTCGACGAGGGCGGGGACGAGGTCCGCGAGGGGCCGGCCGTCGTAGGGGACGGCCGGTCCGGTGGCGGCGAGTTCCGCGGTGAAGCGGGAGCGGCTCGACGCGGAGTCGGGGTCCAGGTCCGCCTCGGTGCAGAACTCGGCGTACTCCTGCGGGTCGAAGAGGGCGACGGTCGTGTGGGTGCCTTCGGACGCCCGTGTCCTGAGCAGTGCCTCGACCTCGCGGAGATAGGACGTGTGGTCGTCGAAGGTGAAGCTGCGGTAGCGGCGCATGGCCCGGAAGTCGTGATCGTCGGTGAGCAGTCCGATGGTGCCGGCGATCTCGCGGCGCAGGACGCGTCGCATGGTGTGGTGGTCGGTGTGCGCCATGGGTCCCCCTGTGTGCGGTCGATCAATGCTCACTCACAGTAACCTTCGGCACTGACAACGGCTTCGGGGAAGGGCGCCGGTCCCCGGAGGCCGGCGTGGTGCACGGGGTCCGGGGCCGGTGCGGGGTCAGGCGCGTTTGCGGCCGAGCTCCTCGTAGAAGTGGAGGAGGTCGAGGTTGTCGACCGAGCCGGGGTTGACGGCCTTGCCCAGGGGGGTGCCCTGGAGGAGGCGTTTGACGGGGACCTCGATCCGCTTGCCGGTGAGGGTGTGGGGGATGCCCGGGACCTCGATCACCTCGTCGGGGACGTGCCGGGGTGAGAGCTGTTCGCGGATGGTCTGTTTGATGCGGCTCAGCAGGGCCTCGTCGAGTCGCGCTCCCGGGCTGAGGTGGACGAAGAGGGGCATCCAGTAGCCGCCGTCGGGTTGTTCGACGCCGATGACGAGGGATTCCTTGATCTCGGGCAGGCGCTCGACCGCTTCGTAGATGTCCGCCGACCCCATGCGGACGCCCTGGCGGTTCAGTGTGGAGTCGGAGCGGCCGTGGATGACGACGGAGCCGCGGGAGGTGACGGTGATCCAGTCACCGTGGCGCCACACGCCGGGATAGGTGTCGAAGTAGCTGTCGTGGTAGCGGCTGCCGTCGGGGTCGTTCCAGAAGCGGACGGGCATGGACGGCATGGGGTTGCGGACCACGAGTTCGCCGACCTCGTCGGTCAGGGGCCTGCCGCCGGGGTCCCACGACTGGAGGTCGGTGCCGAGGCCGGGGGCCTGGAGCTCGCCGGTGTGGACGGGCAGGGTGGGTACGGCGCCGGCGAAGCAGGAGCACACGTCCGTGCCGCCGCTTACGGAGGCGATCCACAGGTCGGCCCCGGCTTCGGCGAACTCGTCGTGCAGCCAGCGGAAACCGTCGGGCGGCAGCGGTGACCCGGTGGTGGCCACGCACCGCACCGTGGAGAGGTCGAAGTCGCGTGCCGGGTGCAGCTCGGCTTTGCGGCAGGCCATCACGTAGGCGGCGGAGGTGCCGTAGAGGGTGGCGGCGGTGCGTTCGGCGATCCGCCACTGGGCGCCGGTGTCGGGGTGGCCGGGGCTGCCGTCGTACAGGACGATCGTGGTGCCGGTGAGCAGGCCGGAGACGAGGAAGTTCCACATCATCCAGCCGGTCGAGGTGTACCAGAAGAACCGGTCCCCGGGGCCGAGGTCGCAGTGCAGGCCGAGTTGCTTGAGGTGCTCGACGAGGATGCCGCCCTGGGACTGGACGATGGCCTTGGGCAGGCCGGTGGTGCCGGAGGAGTAGAGCACCCAGAGGGGGTGGTCGAAGGGCACCTGCTCGAAGACGGGTTCCTGGTCCGAGGCGGTGAGGGCCGACCAGTCGAGGGCGCCGTCGGGGGCGGGCGTGCCGAGGAGGGGGATGTGGACGACGGCGCGCAGGGTGGGCAGTTCGCGGCGCAGTTCGGCGACGGTGTCGCGGCGGTCGTGCTCCTTGCCGCCGTAGCGGTAGCCGTCGACCGTGAACAGGACGACCGGTTCGATCTGCTGGAAGCGGTCGAGGACGCTGCGGGCGCCGAAGTCGGGGGCGCAGGAGGTCCAGACCCCGCCGACGGCGGCGGTGGCGAGGAGGGCGACGACGGCCTGCGGGATGTTCGGGAGGTATCCGCTGACGCGGTCGCCGGGGCGTACGCCGAGGGCACGCAGTTCGGCGGCGAGGGAGCCGACCTGGCGGCGCAGCTCCGACCAGGTGACGGGGCGGGGGTCGTGGCGCTCGTCGACGTACAGGAGGGCGGGTTCGTCGGAGCGGGTCCCGGCGGCGCGCAGCGCGTGTTCGGCGTAGTTGAGGGTCGCTCCGGGGAACCACTGGGCTCCGGGCATCGAGCGGGTGCCCAGCACGCGCGCGTAGGGCGTGGAGAACCGGACGTCGAACCATTCGGCGACGGCTTTCCAGAAGGTGTCCAGTTCGTCGACCGACCAGCGGTGCAGGGCGGGGTAGCCGCCTTCGGAGGGGGCACCGTGGTGCTCCGCGGCCCAGGACTGGAACCTGGTGATCTGGGACCGGGCGATGCGTTCCGGATCCGGCTGCCAGAGCGGCTGGGGGTTCTCGGTCGTCATGGGGCGGCTCCCGGACTCTGCGCGTCGTGTGCGTCGGTCCGCGCACGGGCGGGGTGTGCGCGTGACGCGGATGACACGGACGATGCCATGTGATCGACTTCTGCACCAGGGTGCGCCGCACATAGTCCCCGTCGTGAAGATGTGGTCTCGGCACGGGTGAACGGCAGTTGAACGACGCACGCGCGTGGGGCGCCCAATGGCAGGCTGAGCAGCATGGACGGTCGTGACCTGGTGCGTTCGATAAAGGCGGTCGGTTCGGTGGGGACGGCTCAGGGGTTGCGTACCGTGAGGGCGGCGTGGCGCAGGCGCCGTGTCGACGCGCTGGGGCTGCCGCCGCGTGGTGCCGAGCGGGCCCGGGTGCCCGGAGTGCTGCAGGAGGTGCGGCCCGGTCCGGGTGGCGGGGTGCTCCGGTTCAGCCGTTCCGAACTGCGGGTCACCGTCACCGTGCACGGCGCCGTCTTCTGGGGCTGGGACGGGGCCTCCGCCGAGCCGTCGTACGCGCTTGTCGGCCGGTGCCCGGAGCCCGATCCCCGGGCCGTGCTGGAGCCGGACAAGGACGGCGGCTGGCGGGTGGTGGCCGAGCGGGTGACGGTGGTCGTCTCACGGCACGGGGCCGTGGAGGTGCGGACGCCCGGAGGGGTGACGCTGCGCCGGGATCTGCCGCCGCGCTGGTGGGAGCCGGTGGGCGGGGGCGCGGCACGGTGGATGCAGCGCTCGGAGGTGGCGGCGGACGCGCGGTTCTTCGGTCTGGGGGGCCGGGCGTCGGGGCCTCGGCTGCGGGACGGCACGTACCGGCTGTGGAACACCGACCCCGGCCGTGCGTTCGGTCCGGGCGAGGATCCGCTGTACATCACCATGCCGGTGCAGTTGGTGGTGTCGGACGCGGCCACGCATCTGGTGTTCCACGACTCCCCGTGGGACGGCACGGTGACGCTGCGAGAAGGCCGGGAGGGGGCGGGGTCCGGGCACGACCGGGCCGGGACGAGCGATCTGCGGATGGAGGGGGGTCCGCTGCGCTGCTGGGTGATGACGGGCACCCCCGCGCGCGTGCTGCTCGTCTGGGCGTCCCTCACCGGTGCGGCCGCGCTGCCGCCGTCGTGGGCGCTGGGTCACCATCACGCGGTGCGGGGCTTCGGCGGGGAGCAGGAGGTGCGGCACGTCGTCTCGGGCCATGGGCACAGGCATCTGCCGCTGGACGCCGTCCACCTGGGGTCCGACCACTACGACGGGCACCGGGTGTTCACCGTGGACCAGGAGGCTTTTCCCAGGCTGCCGCAGCTCGCCGAGGACCTGCGGCGGGACGGTGTCCGTCTGGTGTCGGTCGTCGAACCGGCGGTCGGGGCCGCTCCGGGCGGCGCGGTCTACGACGGCGGCACGGCGGTGGAGGCGTTCGTACGGGATGCCTCGGGGCGGCTCGTGCGGGGGGTGGCTCGTCCTGGGGAGGCGGTCTTCCCCGACTTCACGCACGCGCGTGTGCGCGAGTGGTGGGGCGGTCTGTACGAGGAGGGGGCGGCGCAGGGCTTCGCGGGTTTCTGGCACGACATGAACGAACCGACCTCGTTCGCGGCGTTCGGGGAGTCGACCTTGCCGCGCTCGGCCCGGCACGCCCTGGAGGGGCGGGGCGGCGACCACCGGGAGGCGCACAACGTCTACGCGCTGTGCATGGCGAGAGCGGGCTACGAAGCGGCGCTCGCGCGGGCTCCCGAGGAGCGGCCCTTCCTGCTCTCCCGCTCGGGGTGGGCGGGGATGCAGCGCTACGGGGGGACCTGGTCCGGCGACATCGCCACGGGCTGGCCGGGACTGCGGGCGTCCCTGTCCCTGGTCATGGGGCTCGGCCTGTGCGGCGTGCCCCACTCGGGCCCCGACGTCGGCGGGTCCGAGGGGACTCCGTCACCGGAGCTGTACCTGCGGTGGTTCCAGATGGCGGCGTATCTGCCGCTGTTCCGTACGCACACGAGCCCGCGGGCGGGGCGCAGGGAGCCCTGGGAGTTCGGTCCCGAGGTGCTGGAGCACGCGCGCGTGGCGCTGGTCGAACGACGCAGGCTGCTGCCGTACTTCATGACGCTGGCGCACCTCGCGCGCCGTACCGGAGCGCCTTACGTGCGTCCGCTGTGGTGGTCGGCTCCCGAGGACCGGGCCTTGCGCGACTGCGAGGACGCGTTCCTGCTGGGCGACGCCCTGCTGGTCGCGCCGGTGCTGACGCCGGGCACCGGCAGGCGGGCGGTGCAGCTGCCGCGCGGGCGCTGGTACGACACGGTGACGGAGCGGGTTCACGAAGGGGCGGCGCAGGTGTTCGTGGACGCTCCGCCGGCGCGGATTCCGGTGCTGGCGCGCGCGGGTGGCGTCGTCCCGGTACGCGGTGACGACGGAGGGCTGGAGCTGGAGGTGTGGGCGCCCGCCCCAGGGCGTACCGGGGGCGGGCTGGTGGTGGCGGACGCGGGGGACGGCTGGGACGAGCCGGAGATCGAGCGTTACGTCACGCGCTGGGAGGACGGGAAGGTGATCGTCGAGCGGGAGCACGAGGACGGCACGGTGGCGGCGGCCCGCCCCGTGCGCGTCCGGGGGCTCGGGGGGCGCTCGGCTCAGATGTAGCGGCCCTCGAAGAAGGCGGCCACCGCCAGCGTGTGCAGCGGGAAGGCCAGCTCCTCGGGCCTGTGCAGAAGGTGCCAGCCGTCGGTCTCCTCGGTGGCGGCGGAGGCCGGCAGGCGGTCGGCGGGCCGTTCCGGGAGGAGGCCGAACAGCAGCAGATGGCCGTCGGCCGAGCTCATGGCGTCGGCGAGGCGGACGTCGCGGGCGGCCGCTTCGATGCCGGTCTCCTCCCGGAGTTCGCGGACCACGGCCTGCCGCCAGTCCTCCCGGTCGTCGATGAAGCCGCCGGGCAGGGCGACGCCTCCGCGCGCGGGGGCGTTGGTGCGGGTGATGACGACGAGGGCGGTGCCTTTCCCGTCGTACACGGGCTGGAGCGCTACGGCCACCGGCGTGGGGTTGCGGTAGGCGACGGCGCCGCACGCGGGGCAGGTGCGCGGCCAGCCGGAGACGCCCTCTCCGAAGGGCGCGCCGCAGCTCGAACAATGGCTGTTCGCTGCGGAGTTGGGGACGGAGACTTGAGTTTCGGACACGCCGCGGACTGTATCCGATCAGCTCAGGGGCGTAGTCCGGGGGCTGCCGTCCGGCGCGCTGCCGGGACGCGCGGCCGGTTCGGACGGGGTCCGGTCCTCCGTGCCCTGCCGCTCCCCGCGCGCGCGTGGCAGACTTCTGACGTTCCGTCAGATCTCTGCGGGGAGGGACCATGCCACGTGCACGCACGCCGGTGGTCGCCGGGTGGTTCAGCGGCGACGGGAACGGCTTCCGCCTGCTGGGGACGCGCTGTTCGGCCTGTACGGCGGTCTTCTTCCCGCGGGAGGACGGGCATTGCCGCAATCCGCGGTGCCCCGGTGGTGAGCTGGCGGAGGTGGCGCTGTCGCGGCGCGGTCGCGTCTGGTCGTACACGGACAGCCGCTATCGGCCTCCGTCACCCTATGTGACCAACCCGGAACTTCCGTGGCGGCCGTACGCGTTGATCGCTGTGGAACTGGAGGCGGAGGGACTGGTGGTGCTGGGGCAGGCGGTTCCCGGTGTGACCGTCGCCGATCTGGCGGTGGGGATGGAGGTGGAGGTCGTCCCGGGCGTGCTTCACGAGGACGCGGAGACGACCTGGACGACCTGGCAGTGGCGGCCGACGGGGGTGAAGGCATGACGCGGGATGTGGCTGTGCTCGGTGTGGGCATGCACCCGTGGGGCAAGTGGGGGCGCGGTTTCGTCACGTACGGGGTGGCGGCGGCCCGTGCCGCACTCGCCGACGCGGGACTGGGGTGGCGCGACGTCGGCTCGATCGTCGGCGCGGACACCGTGCGGGGCGGCTACCCCGGGTATGTGGCCGGGGCGACGTTCGCCAGGGCGCTCGGCTGGCAGGGCGCGCGGGTCACCAGCGTGTACGCGGCGTGCGCCTCGGGGGCCCAGGCCGTCGACACCGCGCGGGCGCAGATCCTTTCGGGTCTGGCCGACGTCGTCCTGGTGGTGGGCGCCGACGCGGCGCCCAAGGGCTTCTTCAGGCCCGCAGGCGGCGATCGGCCGGACGACCCGGACTGGCTGCGCTTCCGGGTGCTCGGCGCGACCAACCCGGCCTACTTCGGGCTGTACGCGCGCCGGCGGATGGCCGTCCACGGGGACACGCTCGACGACTTCGCGCACGTCAAGGTGAAGAACGCCGCCCTGGGGGCGCTCAATCCGCGAGCGCGCTACCGCAAGGCGGTCACCGCCGAGGAGGTGGCCGCGTCGGCGGTGGTCGCCGATCCGCTGCGGCTGCTCGACATCTGCGCCACGTCGGACGGCGGCGCCGCCCTGGTGCTGGCGGGCATGGAGTTCGCGCGCCGGCACGGTGCGGCCGACCCGGTGCGGATCCGGGCCGTGTCGACGGTGAGCCCGCGCTACCCGAGCACCGTGCTGGATCTGCCCGACATCGCGACGGACTCCACGGCCGCGGGGCCGGCGCCGGCCGTACCGTTCCGGGAGTCGATCGCGCGGGCCGCCTACGAGGAGGCGGGCGTCGGCCCCGGGGACCTCTCGCTCGCGGAGGTCTACGACCTGTCGACCGCACTGGAGTTGCAGTGGTACGAGGACCTCGGGCTGTGCGCCGAAGGAGAGGCGGCGAAGCTGCTGAGGGAGGGCTCGACGTCTCTCGGCGGGCGCATACCCGTGAACACCAGCGGGGGCCTGGCCTCCTTCGGTGAAGCGGTTCCGGCCCAGGCGCTCGCCCAAGTCTGCGAACTGACCTGGCAGTTGCGGGGCGACGCGGGTGATCGGCAGGTCGCCGGGGCGCGCGTGGGCATCGCCGCGAACCAGGGGCTGTTCGGACACGGGTCGGCGGTGGTCGCCTTGCGCTGAGCCGGGCCGCGAGCGGGCGGGGGCGTGCGCTCGTGGAGCGGCGCAGGAGCGTGCGCGTCCTGCGGACGGGGATCGGGCCGGTGGGGCGGCACCTCGGGGCGGGCGGGCCCTCGTCGGTGCACTGCGGGTCACGTCGTCCCTGGCCGCAGCCGTGTGCGTGCCGGGCTGGACGGGCGCCGGATCGGGGCGGCAGGCGCCCGCGCGGGGCGGGCGGTGGCGGAGCCCGGCGGAGGGTGAGACGCTTCAGCTACATGGTCGGCGGAGACCGAGCGACCGCCGTTCCGCATCTGTGCGTACTGGTCTCCGGCCCCTGCCGGGTCCGGCGGGAACTGGCTTCCCCCGCCCGCCCGATGGGGCCGAGTCGTCCGTCCCGCCGCCGGGCGGGTGTGCCGTGAGCCCGGTCGGTGGCGGTTCGTGACCCGTCAGCCCACCCGCCAACCGTCGGCGTCCGCGACCTTGACGGTCCCGGAACGTCGGTGAACACTTCCCGGTGTCGGTCGACATCGCCGTACATTTCGGCGTTTCCACGCACTGCGTCGCGGATTCCGCCTGCACCAAGGCCCTTTCCCCTCAGGCGAGTCGGCTCGGACGGCACGCTCGTCAGGGACGCCGGGCGGGGCGCGGGTCAGCCCTGTCTCCGACCGGAGTCGCCAAGGGAAACCGCACCTCGCACGGAAGCACCGGGGCCGCTCGTCCCGGTCAGGGCCTAGGAGCCGACATGAGCAACGGAGACATATTCCTCGGTGAGATCATCGGTACCGCGATCCTGATCCTCTTCGGAGCAGGGGTGGTCGCGGCGGTCGTTCTGAACTACTCCAAGGCCAAGGACGCGGGCTGGATCGTCATCGCGTTCGGCTGGGGCTTCGGCGTGATGGCGGGCGCGTACACGGCCGCACCGCTGTCGGGCGGGCAGCTCAACCCGGCGGTGACGCTCGGCATCGCCATCGACACCGGGGTGTGGGACAAGGTCCCCGTCTACATCGCCGGCCAGATGGTCGGCGCGATCCTGGGCGCGGTGCTGTGCTGGCTGGTCTACTACGCGCAGTTCCGGGCCAATGCCGACGAGGACATCGCCCAGCCGACGCTGGGGGTCTTCTCCACCTCGCCCGCGATCCGCAATCCCGTCGCGAACCTCATCACCGAGATCATCGCGACCATGGCGCTGGTGCTTCCGATCCTCGCGTTCGGCCTGACCAAGGGGCTCGGCGTGTCCGGCACCGCGATCCTGATCGTCTCGTTCCTGGTGGTGGGCATCGGGCTGTCGCTCGGCGGCCCCACCGGGTACGCGATCAACCCGGCCCGCGACCTGGGCCCGCGCATCGTCCACGCCTTGCTCCCGATCCCCAACAAGGGCACCTCGGACTGGGGCTACGCGTGGATCCCGGTGGTGGGACCGCTCATCGGCGCCGCGCTGTCCGGGCTCATCTTCAACGCAGCCTTCTGAAGGAACCGACGAAGGGGACGTCATGACGGACAAGTTCGTCGCCGCTATCGATCAGGGCACCACGTCCAGCCGCTGCATCGTGTTCGACCAGTCCGGCGCCATCGTCGCCGTGGACCAGCGCGAGCACCGCCAGATCTTCCCCAAGCCCGGGTGGGTGGAGCACGACGCGACCGAGATCTGGTCCAAGGTGCAGGCGGTGGTCGCGGGCGCGATCGCCAAGGCGGGCCTCAGGGCCGACCAGCTCAGCGCGCTCGGCATCACCAACCAGCGCGAGACGACGGTGCTGTGGGACCGCGCCACCGGCAAACCGGTGCACAACGCCATCGTGTGGCAGGACACGCGCACGGCCGCGCTGTGCAGGGAGCTGGGCGGCGCGGACGGGCAGGACCGTTTCCGTGAACAGACGGGTCTGCCGCTGGCCAGCTACTTCTCCGGCCCCAAGGCGGCCTGGCTGCTGGACAACGTGCCCGGTCTGCGGGAGCGCGCGGAGCGCGGCGAGATAGCCTTCGGCACGATCGACTCCTGGCTGATCTACAACCTCACCGGCGGCACGGACGGCGGCCGGCACGTCACCGACGTGACGAACGCCGGACGCACCATGCTGATGAACCTGGAGACCCTCCAGTGGGACCCCTCGATCCTGTCCGCCATGAACGTGCCCGAGGCGATCCTGCCGGAGATCCGGTCGTCCGCCGAGGTGTACGGAACAGCTGTCGGGCAACTGGCCGGGGTCCCGGTCGCCTCGGCGCTCGGCGACCAGCAGGCCGCGGTGTTCGGGCAGGCCTGCTACGACGTGGGCACGGCCAAGAACACCTACGGCACGGGCAGCTTCCTGCTGCTCAACACGGGCAACAGGCCGGTGCCGTCGAAGAACGGCCTGCTGACGACGATGGGCTACAAGATCGGCAGCGAGGCGCCGGTGTACTGCCTGGAGGGCGCCATCGCCATCACCGGCGCCCTGGTGCAGTGGTTCCGCGACCAGCTCGGCATCATCGCCACCGCCGACGACATCGAGCCCCTCGCGGCGAGTGTGGAGGACAACGGCGGCGCGTACATCGTGCCCGCGTTCTCCGGTCTGTTCGCGCCGTACTGGCGCTCGGACGCGCGCGGTGTCGTCACCGGTCTCACGCGGTACGTCACGAAGGCGCACCTGGCCCGTGCCGTGCTGGAGGCGACGAGCTGGCAGACGCGTGAGGTCGTGGACGCCATGCTCCAGGACTCCGGCGTCCACATCACCAGCCTCAAGGTCGACGGCGGCATGACGAAGAACAACCTCCTCATGCAGCACCAGGCCGACGTGCTGGACGTACCGGTGATCCGGCCGAAGATCTCCGAGACGACCTGCCTGGGCGCCGCGTACGCGGCGGGGCTCGCCACGGGCGTGTGGAACGACCTGGACGAGCTCAAGTCGCACTGGGCGAAGGACGCCGAGTGGACGCCCTCGATGTCGTCCGAGGAGCGCGACCGCGAATACCACAACTGGCGCAAGGCGGTCGAGAAGAGCTTCGGCTGGGAGGAGGACGGCGACGGCTGAGGGGACGTCCCGCCCCCAGGCCGGGTGCACGCGCGCGTGAGGACCGTGTGAGCCACGCGCGCGTGCCCGTCAAGGGCGGCCCGTACCCCGGTCGGCGAGGGTACGGGCCGTTTCCGTGCGCGGACCGCGGTGTCAGGTGGTGACGGGCTCGCGGTGGTCCGCCTTGAAGGACATCGCGTGCTGGACGACGCCGATCAGGATCTCCTTGACCGACTCGCGGTCGCGGGCGTCACAGAGCAGCAGCGGCACGCCCTCGTCGAGGTCGAGGGCCTGGCGGACGTCCCGCACGGGGTAGCGGGCGGCCCCCTCGAAGCAGTTGACGCCGACGACGAACGGGATGGAGCGGCGCTCGAAGTAGTCGACGGCGGCGAAGCAGTCCTCCAGGCGCCGGGTGTCGGCCAGGACGACCGCCCCGAGCGCGCCCTCGGAGAGCTCGTCCCACATGAACCAGAACCGCTCCTGTCCGGGCGTGCCGAACAGGTACAGCACCAGGTCCTCGCGCAGCGTGATGCGGCCGAAGTCCATGGCAACGGTGGTGGTGCGCTTGCCCTCGACGCCTGTGGTGTCGTCGAGGGGGCGGCCGGCCTCGGTGAGCAGTTCCTCGGTGCGCAGCGGCCTGATCTCGCTGACCGCGCCGACCAGGGTGGTCTTGCCCACGCCGAAGCCGCCGGCCACGAGGATCTTGAGCGTGACGGGCTCGACCGGAGGCTTGCCGCGCTCAGAACGCCCGAAGATCATCGATCTCTTCTCCTGCTTGATGGGGGTCGCGCGGCGGTGGGCCGTAGCCTCCGCCGCCGGGGGTTTCGACGACGAGTACGTCGCCGGGGCGGACGTCCGCCGAGTCGCTGCCGCGCAGTGCGGTGACGGTTCCGTCGGCGTGTTCCACGCGGTTGGCGCCCAGTGCCCCGGGCTCGCCTCCCGCCATGCCGTACGGCGGCACGCGGCGGTGCTGGGACAGGGTCGACACGGTCATCGGCTCCAGGAACCGGATCCTGCGTACGGCGCCGTCGCCGCCGCGCCACGCGCCGGCGCCGCCGCTCCCGGCGCGCACCGCGAAGGCGTCGAGCCGCACGGGCAGGCGCCATTCCAGCACCTCGGGGTCGGTGAGGCGCGAGTTGGTCATGTGGGTCTGGACGACGGGAGCGCCGGGGAACCCGTCGCCCGCGCCCGAGCCGGAGGCCACGGTCTCGTAGTACTGGTGGCGTTCGTTGCCGAAGGTGACGTTGTTCATGGTGCCGGAGCCCTCGGCCTGGACGCCGAGCGCGGCGTAGAGGGCGCCGGTGACGGCCTGAGAGGTCTCCACGTTGCCCGCGACGACCGCGGCGGGCGGTTCGGGCGCGAGGAGGCAGCCGGGCGGTACGACGATGTGGAGGGGGCGCAGGCAGCCGTCGTTGAGCGGGATGTCGTCGGCGACCAGGGTGCGGAAGACGTACAGGACGGCCGCGTTGACCACCGAGAAGGGCGCGTTGAAGTTCGTGGCCAGCTGCGGTGACGTGCCGGTGAAGTCGACGGTCGCGGAGCGGCTGGCGCGGTCCACGCGTACGCGTACCCGGATGACGGCACCGGAGTCGGTCTCGTAGGCGTACTCCCCGTCGTCCAGGGAGGCGATGACCCGGCGGACGGCCTCCTCGGCGTTGTCCTGGACGTGCTTCATGTACGCCTGGACGACGTCGAGGCCGAAGTCACCGATCATGCGGGCCACTTCCTCGACGCCCTTCTGGTTCGCGGCGATCTGGGCCCGCAGGTCGGCCAGGTTGGTCCTCGGGTTGCGGGAGGGGTGGGGTGCCCCGGTGAGCAGCCGCAGGGTCTCCTCCTCCAGGAAGCGGCCGTCCTCGGCGAGGAGCCAGTTGTCGAAGAGGATTCCCTCCTCCTCGATGGTGCGGCTGTGGGCGGGCATGGAGCCGGGGGCGATGCCGCCGATCTCGGCGTGGTGGCCGCGGGAGGCGACGTGGAAGAGGATTCGGGGGTCACCCTCCGTGTCCGGCCGGTCCGACGTGCCCGTGGTGTCGAAGACCGGGGTGATCACGGTGACGTCGGGCAGGTGGGTGCCGCCGTGGTACGGGTCGTTGACGGCGTAGGTGTCGCCGGGGCGCATCCGGGAGCCGCGGCGCCGGATGACCTCCTTGACGCTGGTGCCCATCGATCCCAGGTGGACGGGGATGTGGGGGGCGTTGGCGACCAGGTTTCCGTCCGGGTCGAAGAGCGCGCACGAGAAGTCCAGGCGCTCCTTGATGTTGACGGACTGGGCCGTGGATTCGAGGCGGGCGCCCATCTGCTCGGCGATGGACATGAAGAGGCTGTTGAAGACCTCCAGCAGCACCGGATCGACGTCCGTACCGAGATCGGAACTCTCCGTGACCGCCACGCGTTCCATGACCAGATGCCCCGCGTCGGTCGCGGCGGCCTGCCAGCCCGCGTCGACGACGGTCGTCGCGCCGGCCTCGGCGATGATCGCCGGGCCGGTGACGGTGTCGCCGGGAGGCAGGTGCTCGCGGCGGTGGAGGGGGGCGTCGTGCCAGCTGCCGCCGGTGTGGAGGCGGACGGTTCGCGGGGCCGAGCCGCCTTCCGGGGCGGCCTCGCAGGGGGCGAGTGCGGAGAGATCGGGGGGTTCGGTGATGCCGGTGGCTTCGACGGAGAGGGCTTCGACGACGATCGGGCGGTCGAGCGTGAAGGAGTACGTGGCGCGATGACGTTCCTCGAAGGCCCGGCGCATCGTGTCGGGTTCGGTCAGTTCGACGGTGAGGGTGGTGTCGGTGCCGTCGTAGCGCAGTTGGGCGCGGCGGGTGACCTCGATCCGGTCCTCGGGGACGTCCTCGTCGAGGAGTTCGGCGCGGGCGGCCGCCTCGAGGTCGTCGGCCGTCTCGCGGACGCCGGGCATCGCGGCGGCGTCGAGCGGGACCTCTGCGGACTGTTCGCGCATGGCGGTGGTGTCGGCGAGGCCGATGCCGAGCGCCGAGAGCAGGCCGGCCATGGGCGGGACGAGGACGGTGCGGATACCGAGGGAGTCCGCGACCATGCACGCGTGCTGGCCGCCCGCGCCGCCGAAGGTCGTCAGGGCGTAGCGGGTGACGTCGTGGCCCTTCTGCACGGAGATCCGCTTCACGGCGTTGGCGATGTGGGCGACGGCGATCCGGAGGTAGCCCTCGGCGACCTGCTCGGGCGTGCGGTCGTCGCCGGTCCGCTCCCGGATGTCCCGCGCGAGGGCGGCGAAGCGCTCACGGACCAGGGCGTCGTCGAGCGGCTGGTCGCCGTCCGGGCCGAACACCCTGGGGAAGTGGGCGGCGGGGATGCGGCCCAGCATGACGTTGGCGTCGGTGACGGCGAGGGGTCCGCCGCCTCGGTAGCAGGCCGGTCCCGGGTCCGCGCCCGCCGAGTCCGGCCCTACGCGGTAGCGGGACCCGTCGAAGTGCAGGACCGAGCCGCCGCCCGCGGCGACGGTGTGGATGTCGAGCATGGGGGCGCGCAGCCTGACGCCGGAGATCTGCGTCGTGAAGACGCGTTCGTAGCCGCCGGCGAAGTGCGAGACGTCCGTGGAGGTTCCGCCCATGTCGAAGCCGATGACGCGGTCGAAGCCGGCGAGCTGCGACATCCGGGCCATGCCGACGATGCCGCCGGCGGGGCCGGAGAGGATGGCGTCCTTCCCGCGGAACTGCCCGGCTTCGGCGAGACCTCCGTTGGACTGCATGAACATCAGCCGCACGTCTCGGAGTTGCCCGGCGACGTGCTGGACGTAGCGGCGCAGCACCGGCGAGAGGTAGGCGTCGACCACCGCGGTGTCTCCGCGCGGGACGAGTTTCATCAGGGGGCTGACCTCGCTGGACAGCGAGATCTGCGGGAACCCGACGTGGTCGGCGAGCCGGCCGACGGCCTGTTCGTGGGCGGGGTGCAGATGGCTGTGCATGCAGACCACGGCGACGGCGCGGATTCCGTCGTCGTACGCCTCCCGGAGGGGGCCTTCGAGGGAGTCCAGGTCGGGGGCGCGCAGGACGGTGCCGTCGGCCGCGATGCGCTCGTCGACCTCGACGACCCGTTCGTACAGGAGCGCGGGGAGCTCGATCCGGCGGGCGAAGATGCGGGGGCGGTTCTGGTAGGCGATGCGCAGCGCGTCGCGGAAACCGCGGGTGACGATCAGCAGGGTCCGCTCGCCCTTGCGTTCCAGGAGGGCGTTGGTGGCGACGGTGGTCCCCATGCGGACGGCCTCGATGGGCTGTCCGGAGCCGTCCATCAGCTCCCGGACCCCGGCGACGGCGGCGTCCGGGTAGCGCGCCGGGTTCTCCGAGAGGAGTTTGCGGGTCAGCAGACGGCCGTCCGGGCGGCGCGCGACGATGTCCGTGAAGGTGCCGCCACGGTCGACCCAGAACTGCCAGCCTGTCACGTCACTACCCCGCTTCCGCGCCGCTCACAGCGCCCGCAGGCCGTTGATCACGTCGCGCAGAATACTCTCGTCGACCAGCTCGGCCGGCGGTACGGGCCGGTTCACATGGACGAATTCCGCGTCGACGAGATCCCCGACGAGGACGCGCACGACGCCGATGGGCAGGTTGAGCTCGGAGGAGAGTTCGGCGACGGACTGCGGGGCCTCCCGGCACAGTCCGACGATGTCCACGTGTTCCGGGGACAGCGAGGAGTCCGCCTCGGCGTCGTCCGCGTGCGGCTCCGTGACGACCACCGCGATCAGGTCGAGGCGGTGCTGGGCCGCGCTGGTGGTGCGGCCGCGTGTCATGGCGTACGGACGGACGACCGGACCGGCCTCGTCGTCGAACCAGTGGCTTCTTCCCTGACCGTCAGCGCTCATGTCATCCCACTACCCGCCCGGGGACGGGTCGGTGCGCGGAGCGGTCCCCAGATGTACGCCGACCCGCTTGACGAGGAGCGTCATCTCGTAGGCGACCTGGCCGACGTCGGAGTCGGCGTCCGAGAGCACCGCGAGGCAGCTGCCGTCCCCGGCGGCCGTCACGAACAGGAAGGCGTCGTCCAGCTCGACGACGGTCTGGCGGACGCTGCCCGCGTCGAAGTGCCGGCCCACTCCCTTGGCGAGGCTGTGGAATCCGGACGCGACGGCCGCCAGGTGCTCGCTGTCCTCGCGGGTCAGGTCCTTGGACACGCCCGTGGGCAGGCCGTCGCCGGAGAGGACGACGGCCTTGCGGATGCTGGCGACGCGGTCCACCAGGTCGTCGAGGAGCCAGTTGAGTTCGCCGGACTGGGTGGTCGTGCTGTGGCCGGTCGCCTTCGGTGCGGTCATCGACCGTCCCCCTTAGTCGTTCGTTGTGGTGCTGTGCCGCCGCTGTCGTCGTCGGCGGCGTTCTCCTGGCGGCCGCGCTGCCAGCCCCGCTGGAGCGAGGCCATCCGGCTGCGTACCTCTTCAGCGTCCCGTTCGACGGGCTGCGCCGGATCCGGCGCGCGGCGCGCGGAGTTCTGTCGGAGCTGCGGGGCCAGGCTGGCCTGGCGCACCCGGCGGGGCAGTGCACCGGCGTCGGTGGCCGGGTCCTGCGCCTCGGTGTCCGGGCCGGCCGTGATCTCGGGACGACGGGCACGCCTCGCCAGGGCGGGCGGTTCCGGGAGGCCGTCGCGGTCGGGTCCGGGCGGGCGCGGGGCATCGGCGTGGTCGTCGGCCGGCTCCGCCGCACCGGTCGCCCCGCCGCGGGGTCCGGTGCCGCGCCGTCGGGACGGCAGCGGCGCCAGAACGCCGGGCTGCGGGGGCTGGGGGCGGGCGGGACCCGGTGCGGGCTCGGCGTCCTCGTCGTCCCGCCGCGGGCGCTGCTCGCCGACCGGGCGGCCGTGGGAGCTGACCAGCTTCGGGGTGCGGCGGCGGGGCAGCGGGACCGGGGCGCTCACGTCGTCGTCCGCGCCGGCCCGGTCGTGTCCGGTACGGATGCCGGTGAGCGGGGAGGGTTCGGCGAGCGGGCCGGGGGTCTGGCCCTGGCCCGGGGAGCGGGTGCGGCGGGCGCGGAAGAGCCCGCCGTGCTCACTGTCGTCGTCGAGGGGGTCCGGGAAGTCGCCGAGGGTGTGGAGGTCGACGGGGGCCTCCAGCTCGACCGGTCCGTCGAGGAGGGAGGCGGGCAGTCCCGGAAGGCGCGCCGGCACCTGGGAGAGCGCGGCGCGCCGGGACTCCTCCAGCTCGGCCTCCTTGGTGGGCGTGGGGCGGTCGAGACGGAAGCCGATGCCGTTGGTGTCCGGGACGTCGTCGGTGAGCAGCGCGTCGGGGATGAACACGACGGCGGTGGTCCCGCCGTAGGGCGACGGCTGGAGCGAGACCCGGACGTTCTGCCGCTGGGCGAGCCGGCTGACCACGAACAGGCCGAGCCGGTCGGTGTCGGACAGTTCGAACTCGGGTGTCTCGGCGAGCCTGAGGTTGGCGTCGAGCAGGACGTCGGCGGCCATCCCGAGGCCGCGGTCGTGGATCTCCAGGGTGAACCCGTTGGCGACCCGCTCGCCGAGGACCTGGACGGCGGTGTGCGGTGGGGAGAACACCGTGGCGTTCTCCAGGAGTTCGGCGACCAGGTGGGTGATGTCGGCGACCGCGGGTCCGGTGACCGCCACACGGGGCAGCCGGCGTACCTCGATGCGCTCGTAGTCCTCCACCTCGGCGACCGCCGCGCGCACGACGTCCATGAGCTGGACGGGCTTGCGCCACTGGCGGGACGGGGCGGCGCCGGAGAGGATCACCAGGCCCTCGGCGTGGCGGCGCATCCGGGTCGTCAGGTGGTCCAGGCGGAACAGGTCGGCGAGTTCCTCGGTGTCCTCGGTGCGGCGTTCCATGGTGTCGAGGAGGGTGAGCTGCTTGTGCAGGAGGACCTGGCTGCGGCGGGCGAGGTTGACGAAGACCTCGGAGACGCCGGCGCGCAGTTCGGCCTGTTTGACGGCGGCCTCCACGGCGGCGCGCTGGAGGGAGTTGAGGGCCTGGCCGACCTCGCCGATCTCGTTCTTGTCGTACTCCAGGCGCGGGACCTCCGTCTCCACGTCGACCTGTTCACCGGCCGAGAGGCGGCGCATCACGCTGGGCAGCCGTACCCCGGACGCCTCGTGGGCCTCCAGGCGCAGCTGCCGCAGGTCGCGGATGAGGCCGCGGCCGATGCGCACGGACAGGAAGAGCGAGAGCAGTACGGCGAACAGGCCGAGGACGCCGGCGACGACGGCCTTCGTGATGACGCTCATCGCGACGGGGTTGGCCCGGTCCTGGTAGCGGGTGCCCGCGTCGTCGTCGAGTTTGCGCAGTTCGTCGAGGACCCCTCCCGCGGCCTTGTCCCAGTCGGCGGCGTCGACGGTGCTGGGCTGCCCCGGCCGGGAGAAGATGACGGCCTGTTCGGTTACCCGGAGCGGGCCGCTGGAAGCACCCTTCCAGAAGCGTTCGTAGCGGCCCCGGTCGGCGGCGGGCAGGTCCGTGAGGCTGACGTCGTACATCACGGTGCGCTGGGCGACGAGGTCGGAGACGTCACGTATCTCGTCGCGGGTGAGCGTGCCGACCACGAGCGCGGAGCCGAGCAGCGCGTCCTCGCGGGAGAGGAGGTCCCTGGCTCTGGTGACGTTGAGCAGCGCGCGGGCCTGCTTCTGCATCGCCACGTTGTCGACGCCGTCGAGGGCGCCGAGGAGGGAGTAGGAGGGATCGACGAGGAGGTTGTACTGCTTGAGAGCCTCGGCCCGGGTCATCGTGCCGTCCTCGACGCTGCTGCGCAGGGGGCCGATGCCGGCGAAGGCGTCCAGGACGGCCGTGAGTCGTTCGCCTGCGCGTTGGTCCAGTCCGTCGCGGACGTCGGCGTCCTTCGCGTTCCTGCGGATCTCGGCGATCGCGGTGTCGGTGGCGCTGCGCGTGGCGCGCAGCGCGCTCAGGGCGTCCGAGGCCCGGCGGTCGGCGAGATAGACGAGCGCCTGGCGGCGTTCCTGCTGGAGGACGCGGATGGCGTCCTCGGTGGGGTAGCCGATCTTCTCGACGAGGGAGGACACCGTGAAGAGCTGGGCCACAGCGCGCCCCGTGAGTACCGTGGCGAAACCCCAGATCGCGGTCAGGGACACCAACGGCACGAGAAGCAGCGCCATCATCTTCCGGCGGATCGACTTCCCGCGAAAGTGCATGGCCTCCCCCAGCTCAAACCCCCCACGGACCAGGGGGCACACCTGTGCGTCAACAGTGGGCGCGAGCCTACTACCGACATACACGGAACTCGAAGAGACATCCGGAATCTGAACTTCCGCACTGGTGGCGAGACATGGCGAGTTGTCCGGGCATTGCGGGAGATTGCCTCCCGCAAACCCGAAGCACCCCGACGGCCGGATCCGGTCGGTATCCCTGGCCAGTTGGCCGAAAATTTTCTGTCTTCGGGAATCTTCCAGGCGTGCCGATCGTCCTTCTCTACGGGAAACGGGGCGGATTGGGCAACAGGAGCCGCATCCCGTCTCCCGGCGGCGTAAAGGGGCGCAAGACGGGCAGCCGCTGGGGAGCTGAGACTTCCGATGCCAGCGAGCAGTCTGCGGACGGTGGGGAGTGACAGGGTGATGGACACGGCGGAGCGGCGCGTGGCGCCTGTGGGCGGCGATGCGGCGCGAGAGGCAGCGCGGCGCGGTCCCGGGGCTCCGGATCGCGACATTCCGACGCATGAGGAGAGAACCGAGGAGACGGTCGCGGCGCAGGAAGCGCCTGGCTACCGGCCGTTGTGGATCGAGGAGCCGACGCCACGGCGTCGGCTGCCGGACCCGGTGCGCACGGCCGCGGTGCGGGCTGTCCTGATCGTCTCGGTGACGCTGATCCAGGCGATGGTGGCCTTCCTGTGCACCATGGCGGAATCCTGGCTCGCGTTCCCGATGGTCATCAGCAGCATAGTGAGCACGGTGGTGGCGACCTGGGCCGCGCTCGACGTCTGGGTGACGCGCCAGGTGTGGAACCAGCGCAACGGCGTGGTGTCGGCCCCGAGCAGCACCGCCAGGTCGCTGCGTCGCGAGCGGCGCAGGATACGGCGACAGGCGCGGGCCGCGGAGCGGACGCAGGAGCGTATACGCCGCAGGGGCGGGGCGGGTCAGCTGTCGCACTCCTGACCGGCCGGGGGCCGTACGGACGCCTCAGTGGGGGCCGAAGTGGCCCGGGGAGCCGCGTTCGCGGCATCCCCCGGGCGCTCCCCGGCCTTCCGGCCTCCGGCGGCCTGCGGTCTCCCGCCGCGGCGGGCGTGCGGTCTGCGGTCTCACGCTAGGACGTGGCCGGTGCCGGGCGCTTGAACATGCGAGTCGCCGTGATCTCGCTGTGGACGGCACCGTCCCCCTGGGGTTGCTGCGGCAGCCCCGGGCGCAGATGCTCCTCCACGCTGATGTACTTGAGGCCGGCCCGGAGGTCGGCGTCGTTGCGCAGCCGGATGACCAGCGGGAACTCCGCGAGGGCCGTCGTGTCGAACAGGCCGGTGGTGTAGAGGAGTTGGACGCCCAGCGCGTCGGACACGGCGCGTTGCAGTTCCAGCAGGTATGTCGCGTTGGCGCGCCCGATCGGATTGTCCAGGAAGAGGGTGCCGGCGTGGCGGTGCTTGTCCCGGCCCCGGTCGTTCGAGCGCAGCGCGGCCATGGTGCAGTACAACGCGATCGCGGCGGTGAGCAGCTGACCGCCGGAGAACACGTCGCCCATCTGCCCGACGGGGACGCGCTCGGCGCGCAGCACGGCGTCCGGCTTGAGGATCTCCACGGCGATGCCCTTGGGCTGCAGCGCCGCGGCGACACCCCGCAGCAGCAGCGACATGCCGTCGCGCCTGAGGTCCGAGTTCTTCTTCAGCGCGGCGCGGGTCGCCTCGTCGATGACCTCGCCCAGCCGCTCGGTGAGCGTGGCCTGGTCGGGTTCCTCGAAGCGGATGCGCAGGAACTCCTGTCCCGACCATTCGCCGAGCCCCTCGGGCAGCCGCGACAGGCGCTGTGCGGAGCGCAGGGTCGTGAGCGCCGACTCCACGAGTCCGCGCAGGCGGTCGACGATCGAGTCCCGGTTCCGCTCCAGCTGGGCCAACTCGTCGGTGAGCACCCGCAGCCGGGGCGCGAAGGCGTCCGCCCACTTCTGCGCGTGCTCGGGCAGGGCCGAGGCGGGCAGTTCGCGGATCTGCTGGCGCGCGGGGGTGCGGACCTGCTCGTAGCGGGTGGAGTTGGCGTGACGTACGAGGATGTCGCTCGCCTCGCGGACGGCGCCCTCGGCGGCCGAGAGGTCGGCCGCGCAGCCGCGCAGTGACCTGCGGGCCTCGGCGGCGGCCTGCCGTGCCTCCTCCGGGCTGCCGGGGTAGGGCTCGGGTGCCTCCTGCTCCTCGTCCGCGGTGTGCTCGCGCAGCAGGTCGCGCAGCATCGCGGCGATCTCGTCGAAGCCGGCGGCGGCGTCCTCGGCGGCGCGGTGGGACGCCAGAAGCCCGGCGTGCGCCTCCCTGGCCTCGGCCAGCGCGTCGGTGCGCGAGGTGAGTTCGGCGGTCGCGGTGCGCAGCAGGGCCTGGGCGTGCTCGGCGTCGCGGGGCTGGATCTCCTCGGACAGCTCGGTGTGCGCGTCGCCGTCCCCGGGTGCGTGGCGTTCGGTCTCGCCGCGCAGCCGGCCCAGCTGCTCGCTCGCGCTGGACATCCGGGTCTCCAGGAGCTGGACCAGTTCCTCGGCGCGGGAGGCCGCTGCCTGGCGGGAGGGCCCGTCGGAGCCCTCGGGAGACTGCAGGAGCTGTTCGGCCCGTGTACGGACCTTGTTGCTCAGCCGGTCCAGCTCGGTCAGGGCGCCGCTCTCGTCGCTCTCCGCTCGGGCCTGCTCGGCGCGCAGATCGGCGCCGACGCCGACCTTCTCGTACACCCGCGAGGCCGTCCGGTACGCCTCGCGCAGCGCGGGCAGTGACGCCTGCGGGCTGTCCGCGCCGGCTTCCGGTACGTCGTCGGGGGCGCCCGCGATCTCCGAGCGCTCGGCGCGCAGGGCGCGGGCGGTCCGGCGTGCGTCGTCGGCGGCGCGCTGCGCGGCACGGCGGTCCTCGTCGGCGGCCCGTGCCCGCTCCAGGCAGGTCTGGGCGCGGGCCTCGGACTCGGTGGCCTCGTCGGCGAGTTCACGCAGCCTGACCTGCCAGCCGGCCCGCTCGCGCAGCCGGAAGGCGAGCCCCGCGAGGGCGTCGGCGGCGCGGCGCGCCTTCTGCGCCGCCTCCTGACGCTCGTCGCGGACGCGGGCGGCCTCGGTGGCGGCCTCGTCGGCCTCGGCCCGCACGGTCCGGGTCTCGGCGAGTTCGGTCTCGGACTCCTCGGCGAAGGAGCGTGCCTCCCGGGCGGCGTCGGCCAGCTCGACCAGGCGTCCGGCCGGGCAGCCCGTGCGCCACGAGGCGAGCCGGGCGGTCAGTTCGCGGTCCTTGCCGAGCCGTACCGCGAGGCCGCGGATGTCCTCGTCGCGCTCGGCGGCCCGCGCGCGCAGCGCCTGGCGCTCCTCGTCGGCCGCGTGCTCGTCGTGCATGGCCGGGTTCGGGGGGACGAGGAAGACGGCGCCGCTGTCGTCGGCGGTGGCGGGTGTCGGCGCGAGCAGGGCGGCGGCCGTGCCGACGGCGACGGCGGAGCGGGGCAGCAGGGCGGCGTCGCCCAGTGCCTCGCGGGCGCGCGCGTGGGTGCCGGGGTCGGTGATGATCACGCCGTCGACCAGTTCGGGGCGGGCCGCCAGCACGCGCGCGTGGTCGACGGGGTCGACGGCCTGGGCCAGGTAGCGCCAGCCGGGCAGGGCGGGGATGCCCTGCTCGCCGAGGAACTCCACGGTGGCCAGCACGTCCGGACCGGGCGGCAGCAGTCCGCCGTCGCCGAGTGCGCCCAGGATCCGGCTGTCGTCCGCGGCCGCGGTGCGCAGTTCGAAGAGCTGGCGCTCGGCGGCCGAGACCGCGTCGTCGAGCAGTTCGCGCAGTTCACCGGCGAAGCGGTCCAGGTCCTCCGCGGTGAGAGCGCCCTCCTGTGCCGCGCTGGGCTCCGGGGCGCCGCGGGTGGCCGCGCCCGCGAAGCCGCCGTCGCCGGTGCGCGGCGCGGGGACCGCTCCGCGTCGCGTGCCCGTCTCGCCGGAGAGGCCGAGCAGTTCGGCGAGCCGCTCCTCGGTGGCGAGCCCTTCGGCGAGCCGGCGCTCGGCGTCGTACGCGCGTTCCGCGGCGGTGGCCGCGTCCGCCGCGCGGGCCGCCGTCAGCTCCGCGCGGGACTCGGCCGAGCCCGCCTCGCGGGAGTGTTCGGCGGCACGCCGGGAGGCTTCGCGGGCGGTGTCCCAGGTGGCCACGGCCGACTTCTCGGCGTCGCTCGCCGCGAGGGCGGCGCGGGCCGGGTCGGCGTCGGGGGCGGTGTCGTCGAGCCAGCCGGCCCGGACGGCCTCGGCGGTCTCCTGCTCGACCTCGGACAGCCGCTGCCGCAGATGTCCGGCCTCGCTGCGGGCGCGCTGCGCCTCGGTCGCGGCGGCAGTGGCGTCCCGGTGGGCGGACTCGCCGGTCTCCTGGAGGGCGGCGGACCGCTCCTCCTCCTCGTTGGCCAGGGTCTCGGCGCTCGCCGCGGCCGTGTGCAGGGCGCGTACGAGGTCGACGGCGGCCTCGGCGCGGGCGGCCAGGGCCGGGGCCGCGTCCCGCTCCGCCTCCTGGATGGCGGCGGCCACACGGGCCACGCGGTCGGCGGCGGCACGGTGGCGCAGGACGGCCTCGGCGGCCTGCCAGGCGGAGTGCAGGGTGCGGGCGTCGGCGAGTTCGCGCTTCTGCGCGGCGGCGGACTTCTCGGCCGCGGCGAGCGCCAGCGAGGCGTTGCGGTAGGCGAGTTCCGCGGCGACCAGGGCGCTGCGCCCGCGCGCGTCCTCGGAGTGGGTCACGGCGTAGGCGGCGGCGGTGACCCGCTGGGCGAGGTCGGCCGCGCGCACCCGCTCCTGGACGCCGCGCGCGGACAGCCGCCTGGCCAGGGTCCGCGTGCGCCGCTCGGCTCCGGCGTGGATGTCACGCGCGCGTGAGCGCGTCCCTGCGGCCTCGACGATGCGTCCGAGGAGGTCGGCCGATCCGGCGGTGAAGTCGCGCTCGGCGATCAGCTCGGCACGCCTGCCCAGCTTGTTCCCGAAGCCGCCGACCAGGTCGGCGAGGCCGTCGGTGTCGCGGGTGTCGGTCACGGCCCGCAGGAGCAGATCGGTGAAGTCGGAGTCCTTCTTGACGGCGAAGAGCCCGGCCGCCTCGCCCTCGTCGGCGTTCATCTCGCGCTGGTAGCGGAAGAGTTCGGGGTCGAGGCCGAGGTCGCCCAGATGCTCGATCCAGCGGTCGTGGATGTCCTCCCAGTGGACCTCCAGATACGGGTACGCCTTGCCGGACTCGGTCAGGGCGTCCCGGAAGCCCTTCATGGTGCGCCGGCGGCCCTGCGCCCCCGACTGGCCCTCGGCCGGAGGGCGCACGGCGGTGGACTCGGCCACGGGGAGGTTGTCCAGGCTCAGCCCGGGACCGGGCCGGAAGGAGTACCAGGCTTCGGCGAACTTGCGCGGGTCGTTGGAGACCTGGCGCCCGCGCCATTCGCTGGCCTTGCCGACGACCACGCACTCGCCGGTGAGGGTGTGCTGCCATTCGAGGGCGACGTGACCGCAGTCGTCGGCGAGCAGGAACTTGCGCAGCACACCGGAACTGGCGCCGCCCAGGGTGTTGCGGTGGCCGGGCAGCATCACGGAGAAGATCAGTTTCAGGAGAACGGACTTGCCGCCGCCGTTCTCCAGGAAGAGCACCCCCGCGGGGGCGGGCCTGCGGGGCGGGCCGACCGGCTCCTCCGCGAAGAACTCCGCCTGGGTCGGCGCGGGGTCGGGCACGGGCGCGCCGACACCGCGCAGGTCAAGCACGGTGTCGGCGTAGCGCGCACCGGCCGGTCCGATGGAGTAGAGGCGGACCCGGGACAGCTCGTACATGGCGGACTCTCGTAAGTCTTCGGCAGATCGGGGAAGTTCGGGGGTCAGGCGGAGTGGAACGGCAGCCCGGCGTCGGCCGCCAGGTCCAGGTCGTCGGTCTCGTCGGCGGGCAGTAGCGTCGCGGTGCCGTCGGTGACCGGGACGACGCCCAGTTCCAGCAGTTCGGCCAGGGCGGCGCTGCCCGCCAGGTCACGCACCTGGAGCTGGTAGCGGGCGGTGGTGCGGTAGGTGCCGCCGCCTTCGTCGCCGGTGCGCTGGAGGAAGCCGGAGTCGGTGAGGTAGGCGACGGCCTTGCCGATGATGCCGGTGGTGGAGCCGGCGAGCCGGCGCGCGTCCTTGGTGGCGCCGGTCGCGCTGCGTCTCACCCAGATCCGCCACGCCGCCTCCAGTCCGGGGGCGTCCGTGGCGGGGTCGGTGTTCTCGCCCTGCTCCTCGGCGCGCTCCTCCAGCCGACGGCATGCCTGGCGGACGAAGGCGTCGACGCCGTTGACGCTGACCCGGCCGATGTAGCCGTCGTCGGCGAGGTCCTCGGGGCGGGGGAAGGCCAGGGCGGCGACGGCGAGATGGGCCAGTCCGTGCAGGAAGCGGTCGCCGCCGTCGGCCGACGTGCGGCGCGCGTAGTCGCCCATGCGCACGGCGAAGACGGAGTCCTCGGCGGCGGTGACCGCCATCCCCGCGCGCGGGGACACCTCCAGCACGACCAGTCCGAGCCCGGCCGCGACGGCGTCCGCGAGGCGCGCGAACGCCGGCTCCTCGCGGTGGCGGCGCAGCAGATCGGCGTACTCCTGGTCGCGGGCGGGCTGCAGCTTGGGCTGGAGTCCGAAGGCGACGAGCCGCGCGGCGTCGGCGGCGTCGGCGGGAGTGACGGGCCCGGCCGCCGACGGGGCGGCGGCCTCCGGTTCGCTCCACTCGACGTGCTCGGTCACGGTGTCCGCTCCTCGTGGGGGTGGTGCCGGTCCTCGCGGAGCTCGGCGTGGCTCATGCTGCTTCCGTTCTGCCGGCGGCCATACCGGCCGCGTCGAGCAGGGCGGTGCCGACGATCAGGTCGGCGCCGCCGAACTCGGGATCGTCGAGTTCGGTGCCGTCGTCCACGGCGAACAGCAGCTTCTCCTCGCCCTGGCGGTAGGCCGTGCCCACGGGCGGGCTGGCCGCGTGCACGGCCAGCAGGGCGACCAGGTAGGGCAGTTCGGGGTCGCGGCGGCGCGCGTCGGCCAGCAGGCCGGACAGGCGGCGGGGCGCGTCGGCGGGCAGGTCCAGAAGCTCCATGGCGGCGCCCAGCTGCTCCTCGCTGAACCGGCTGTCGTCCGGGGTGGCGATGAGGTCGGGCTCGGGCATCTCGGCGCCCAGGTGCTCGCGCTCCACGGGCGGCGTCAGCAGGATGTCGACGAGGTCGGCCACCCGCACCGACACCGGTGTGCGCAGCCCCGTCCCGCGCGCGAAGAAGGCGTCCGTGACCCGGACCGCCTGCTCCAGCGGCAACGGCAGCAGGGGCGCGACGAGATGGCCGTACAGGTCCGTGCCGGAGGTGGTCATGGGTGTGGCGAACGCCTGCCGGTCCTGCTCGGCGCGGAACAGCGGGCCGGCCTCCAGCAGGCGCGACTGGAGCTGGGTGTGCCGGCGGATGCAGTCCTTGACGATGTCGACGAGCTCGGCGGCGCGGCGCTTGTGCTCCGCCTCCTCGGTCTCGTCGCGGGCCTTGCGGATGTTGGTCAGGATCGCGTTCTCGTGGCGGTAGCGGTCGGCCACGTGGTCGAGTGCCTCCGCGATCATGTCGGGGACCGCGCTCAGCCAGTCGACCGCGCGGACGTTGCGGCGGGTCGCGTCCAGCGCTCTGCGCAGGGTCTCCGAGTACTGCACGGTGCGGTAGCGGGCCTGCTCGGCGGCGAGCTGGGCGTCGGCGAGGCGGCCGCGGTTGATCAGCACCTCCAGCTTGACCTCGGCGGCGATCTGCGCGCTGGTGACGTCGGTGTCCAGGGCGCCGACCAGGACGTTGACCGCCTCGTCGGTGGTCCGCAGGTACACCGTGCCGCCGGGTCCGGGGACTTCCTCGATCAGCTTGAAGTCGTAGTCCCGCCGGACGTAGCTGCCGTCCGGCGTGAAGGTGCCGTACACCGCGCGGAAGCCGCGGTCGACGCTCCCGACGTTGATCAGGTTCTCCAGCACCCAGCGGGCGACCCGCTCGTGCTCGGACACCGGGCGGCTCGGCGCCTGGGCGGCGATACGGGGGATGAGCCGGGCGACGATCTGATCGTGGTCGGCGCCGGTGTCGAAGTCCATGTTGAGCGTGACGAGGTCGATAGCGGCGAGGGCCACCTCGGCCATGCCGTACACCGAGTACTCGCCCGCGAGGTTGGCCTTGCGGGCGTCGAGGTCGTGCAGGGGCGCCGTGCAGGCGAGCGCGCGCAGCCGCCGCGCCAGGCCCTCGTCGGCGGCCGGGCCCGGAGCAGGGCGCGGCCCCGCGCTGAGCTGGGGCGGAACACGGTCCGTCGAGGCAGGCGAAGTCACGGTGCACAGACTAGGTCCTAGGTCTGACATCGATCCAAACGGCGCGGATCGCCCCCGGCGGGGACGGCCCCGGGCGGGGACGGCCCCGGGCGGGGACGGCCCCGGGCGGGGACGGACGACCGCGGATCGCCCCCGGCGGGGACGGACCACGCCGTCGCGTCCCGGCCGGGGCCCGGCACCGTGCCGCGCACCGGGTCACGCCCCGGCGGCCGGCCGCGCAGCCTGAAGCCGCGACCAGCCGCCGTCCCCGGAAGCCCGGACCACACCGCGCCCCCGGCCCGCGCTACGGCAGGACCTCGCCCCCGCGCGCTGTCCGTGGTCCGGGTCGGAGCGCTGGCCACGGTGCAGGACCTCGGCCGTCCGGGGCACGCCCGTCTCGGGGTGCCCCGCTCCGGCGCGCTGGACGCCCCGGCGGCCGCGCTCGTCAACCGCCTGGTCGGCAACGCGCCCGAGGCGGCCGTCCTGGACACCACGCTCAACGGCTGCACCGTGCGGCCCCGGCGCGCCGTCACCGTGGCGGTGGGCGGGGCGCCCTGCCGGGTCACGGTCGACGGGCGCCCGGCCGCCTGGGGCACGGCTGTGCGCGTGCCTGCGGGCGCGCTCCTGGACGTCGGCCCGGCCGACGCGGGGGTGCGCGGCTGTCTGGCCGTGTCCGGCGGGATCGCGGTGGAGCCGGTGCTCGGGAGCCGTTCGACGGACCTCTTGTCGGGTCTGGGGCCGGCGCCTCTGATCGACGGCACGGTGCTTCCGCTGGGCCTGCCCGCGGCACCGCACGGGCGCGTTGACGTGGCCCCGCAGCCGGCGCCTCCGCGCGAACTCGTGCTGCGGGTGACGCCGGGCCCGCGCGAGGACTGGTTCACGCGTGCGGCCGTACGCACCTTCACCTCGCGCGCGTACCGCGTCTCCGCCTCGGGCAACCGCATCGGGCTGCGTACCGAGGGCCCCGCGCTGGAGCGGGCGGTCACCCGTGAACTCCCCAGCGAGGGCATGGTCCTGGGCGCGGTCCAGGTCCCGCCCGACGGCCGGCCGGTGGTGTTCCTCGCCGACCACCCGACGACGGGCGGGTACCCGGGGATCGCCGTCGTGCGCGCGGCCGACCTCCCGGCCGCCGCGCAGGCGGTCCCGGGCACACCGGTCCGGTTCGTCGCCGCGCGCCGCCGCTGAAGTGCGCGGCACGCGCGTGAGTCGCCGCCGGGGCCACGCCCGCCGACAGCGAGCCGCACCCCACGCGCGCGTGCACCCCCTGCCTCCGCTGCGGCCGCACTCTCCGGCACCCCCGCACCCCACGCGCGCGTGCACCCCTCCAGCTCGGCCCTGGGCTCGGGGTCGTCGGGGCCGCACCCCACGCACGCGCCACCCCACCCGGGCCGGGCGACATCCCACCGGAAACCGCACCCCGCACGCACCCGCACCCGCACCCGCACCCGCGACAGGCGAGCCCCCGCCCGCAGGCCCGCCCGCGCGCTACGCGGCCTCCGGCGCGGGCCGCACCCCAGGCACCGGGCGCGGCCCCGGGAGCGCGAGGGACACCGGCACCCCGGCCACGTCCGTCAACTCCGGCCCCCCGGCGGGGCGGTCGGAGAGGGGCGACCCCGTCCGCAGCCGTCCCGGGGCCGTTCGAGCGGCCGTTCCAGGGCCGGCCGCCCACCCGCCCTCAAGCCCCGGCACCGCTTCCCGTGCTCCCACCGCGCTCAGTGCCGCCGACACCGACTGCGCGGCAGACAGGTCGAGCCGTCCCGAGGTGCCCCGCGCGCGGTGCCCCATCTCGACGGCGGCCAGCCGCAGCAGTTGGGGCAGCAGGTCGTGGCACCGCCGGACGAGCCAGGCGCTGCCCGCCGTGGCGA
This sequence comes from Streptomyces zinciresistens K42, assembly GCF_000225525.1. Classification (GTDB taxonomy): domain Bacteria; phylum Actinomycetota; class Actinomycetes; order Streptomycetales; family Streptomycetaceae; genus Streptomyces; species Streptomyces zinciresistens. Next base: position 31,740 of record NZ_AGBF01000059.1, read on the forward strand.
GCCAGAACAGGCTCGCCGACCTGGCGGGCGGCGGGAACTCGGGCTCGGCGGCGGGCGCGCTTCCGCTCGCCGTTCCGGACGCCGCCAGGATCTCGTGGAACCGCGCCGCCAATTGCCGGTGCCCCCGTTCCCCGGGGTGCAGCCGGTCCGCGCTCCACATCGCCCGGTCGGAGACCCAGTCGGCCTCGGCGGCGTGCAGATGCAGGGCACCGTGCCGCTCGGACAGCGCGTGCACCACGGTGTTGACCGCGCGCTGCCGCCGGGCCAGCGGGGTGCCCAGCACGGCGGGCAGGCCCAGCATCGCTCCGGGGTCGGGCAGGCAGGCGGTGAGCACGGCGGTGCCCTGGCGGGCGAACGCGGCGTACACGTGATCGAGGCGGTCGGCGACAAGGCGGATGTCGAAGGTGCGCCGCAGGGTGTCGTTGACGCCGACCAGCACGGAGGCGAGGTCCGGGCGCAGCTCCAGCGCGGCGGGCAGCTGCGACTCCAGCACGTCGCGCGTCTGCGCCCCGCTGACCGCGAGGTTGGTGAACTGCGCGGCCGGTTCGCCCAGTCCGCCCGCGAGCAGCGCGGCCCAGCCGCGCCACCCGTCGCCGACGGGATCGCCCACGCCCTCGGTCAGGGAGTCCCCGAGGGCGACGAAGCGCAGCGGTCTCATGCCACGTCCTCCGTCCGCGCGAGGGGCCTCGCCGGGACGGTCGCGTCGTGCGCGGCGAGGAAGGCGTCGACGGCCGCGCCCCAGCCGAAGCACTCCGCCCGCGCGCGTGCCGCGTCCCGGCGCTCACGTTCCGGGCGCTCCAGCAGCGACTGCACGGCGTCCGCGAACGCGTCGCCGCCGTCCGCCGCGGTCACCCCGGCGGATCCGATGACCTCGGGCAGCGCGGAGGAGGCGCTGGCCACGACGGGCGTCCCGCAGGCCATGGCCTCCAGCGCGGCGAGCCCGAACGTCTCGGCGGGGCCCGGGGCCAGGCAGAGGTCGGCGCTGGCCTGGAGCGCGCCGAGCAGGCTGCGGTCGGAGACATGGCCGAGGAAGGTCACCGGCAGGTCCCGCTCCTGCGCGCGTTTCTCCAGCCTCGCGCGCAGCGGCCCGTTCCCGGCCACGACGAGCACGGCGCGCACCCCGCGGCGGCGCAGGGACTCCAGCGCGTCCAGCGCCGTGCCGGGCCGCTTCTCGACGGAGAGGCGGGAGCACATCACGAGCAGTGTCTCGTCGGCACGCGCGTGCGTGCCGCGCAGCGCGGTGTCGCGCAGGGTGGGACGCCGGTTCATCAGATCGACGCCGAGCGGAGCGCGTACGACGTTGCGGGCGCCGATCCGCACGAACTCGCGTTCGGCGAACTCGGTGGTGCACACGACCCGCGAGTACGTGTGGGCCGTACGGGCGTTGAGGGCGTCGGCGGCGTGCCGGGACAGGTTCTCGGAGAGTCCCCAGGTGCGCAGCACGCCGTCCGCGGTCTCGTGGGAGACCATCACGGACGGCACGCGCGCGCGGCGGGCCCAGGTGCCGGTCCAGCGCAGGGTCGTACGGTCCGAGACCTCCAGGCGGTCGGGGGCGAGTTCCTCCAGCAGGGCCGCGACCCGGCGCCTGTCGAGGAGCACGCGGTAGCCGCCCGTGCCGGGCACCGTCGGGCCGGGCAGCGTGATCACGCGGCCCTGCTCGGTCTCGCGGTCGCTGCGGGTGTCGCCGGGCACGACGAGGACGGGGTCGTGGCCCGCCAGCCGGTAGCCCGTGCCCAGCTCGCGCAGGGCGGTGCGCAGGCCGCCGGAGGCGGGCGCGACGAAGTTGGCGAGGCGGACGATGCGCAGCCCGGTCATGCCGCCATCACCGCCTTGCGCGCGGCGACCACGTCGGCGTAGTGGCCGATCAACTGGTCCCCGATGACGGCCCAGGTGCGGCCCTCGACGGCGGCACGCCCCGCGGCCCCGTAGGCGGCCCGCAGTCCCGGACCGGTGGCGAGGGAGGCGACGGCGTCCCGCAGGGCGTCGGCGTCGCACGGCGGCACGAGCAGGCCGGTGCGCTGGTGCCCGACCAGGTCGAGGGGGCCGCCGGCGGCCGGTGCGACGACCGGCACCCCGGCGGCCATGGCCTCCTGCACGGTCTGGCAGAAGGTCTCGAAGGGGCCGGTGTGGGCGAACACGTCGAACGAGGCGAAGATCCGGGCGAGGTCGTCCCCGCCGCGGCGGCCGAGGAAGACCGCGCCGGGCAGCGCGTCGGTGAGAGCGGGCCGGCTCGGGCCGTCGCCCACGACGACGACCTTGACGCCGGGCAGCCCGCAGACGCCGGAGAGCAGGTCGACGCGCTTCTCGGGGGCGAGCCGCCCGACGTAGCCGACGACGACCTCGCCGTTCGGGGCGAGATCGCGGCGCAGCGCCTCGTCGCGCAGCTCCGGGCGGAAGCGGGCGGTGTCCACGCCGCGTGCCCAGAGCTTGAGCCGGGGCACGTCGTGGGTGCGCAGATCGCGCAGGGAGGCGCTGGACGGGACGAGGGTCACGTCGGCGGCGGAGTGCACGGCGCGTATGCGCCGCCAGGCCGCCGCCTCGCCCGCGCCCATGTAGGTACGGGCGTATCCGGCCAGATCGGTCTGGTAGACGGCGACGGCCGGGACGCCGAGGCGGGCGGCGGCGGCCATGCCGCGGACGCCGAGGACGAAGGGGCTGGCCAGGTGCACGACGTCGGGGCGGTGCTCGGCGATCGCCGTGGTGAGGCGCCTGCTGGGGAGGGCGACGCGGACCTGGGGGTAGCCCGGGAGCGGGAGGGAGGGGACGTGGACGACGGGGCACGGCGCGAGGGCGGCGCCGAGCCTGTTGCCGGGCGCGGGGGCCGGCGCGACGACGAGGGGCGTGTGACCGCGGTCGACGAGGTGTCGGGCGGTCTGGAGCGCGCAGTGGGCCACGCCGTTCACGTCGGGGGGAAAGGATTCGGTCACGATGACGACACGCATACCCGTGTTGTCGCCGGACTGGACGTGGCCGCGTCAACGTGGATCTTTCCGGACAGGGAACGTCCCATGAGCGTTGCGCTGCGCACCCGGCAGGGTCAGATCCCGGCCACGCCCGCCTGGCCTGCGGGCCATCCACCGTTCACGCGCGCCGCGCGCCGGGCCGCCGTCCGCCGACGTGGCGCCCCGAGTGCGCGCCCCCCGCCCCGCTGCCGCGCGGGGC